>JBJPGG010000043.1:0-1811 GCA_048595505.1 Methylococcaceae bacterium | reverse complement strand
ATGTGCAGGAGTTACCGTTTCGCGATAGTTTCATCGAAATCAAGGACTTACCGTAACATAAACAACTTTGTCACAGCAGATTTTTCAGGAGTCCGGCAGTCGATTCTCACATTTTAAACACTAAACTAACCACTGATATCTGAAGTTTATGTGGTTTCATTTCTAGTGTTGTGGCTGTACCCAAAATTAGTAAATTATGACATTAACATCAAGAAATGTTTCACCTTTGCGCGCCATTTTGAATCCGAATTTCGTCACCATGGCGACGGTGGCGCCACTACGGAAATGAACCTAGCTATAATCAAATATGAACCAACATCATTTCTGATTTTTCTTACTGATGAAAGCTATATTTGCTCATCCAAAGCTGTCATCTTTTTGATTTTCTTTGCAGTGAAAAAGCATCATTGAAGATTTCCAGGCTACTTGTAAGTGTTGAAACTGTTTTATAGGTTATCTGTTTTTGGCATAGGAAAATGTGGGAACTTAGTAATTTCTGTAAATAAGATACAAATACAGTAGAAGTTCGATTTTCCGGACTCCACGGGACCAACTGAAGTCCGGAAAACCGGATTTTCCGGTTAATCGAAAATTTCCCAAATCCAGACGAAAATAATAAAAGTTGAAATTTTTGTTCTTTTTTTTTTTTACAATTTACTATGTGAAGCTGTTTTGAAAGTAAGTTTATTTTAGTCCGTTTAATCGAACATTCCTGTTCATCGGATTCCGGAAAATCGAACTTCTACTGTATATACATTTAGTATTTGTTTCTTAACCTTTTGCTTCTCAACATATTTCAGCATGAAGTTTCGCAGCTGTCGGATCTTGAAAAGTTGTTGCTTTATATTAAGCTTCCCACTGGCTTACCAGACCCCCCAGATCCTTTGAAAATGTAAGTGTAAATGCTAATTGTAAGCCTTGAATCGTTGAATAATTAAAAGATATGATGATGATTTCTATTGCTAGATTTATTATGATCTATGTAATTAACCTTGGAGTCTATTTCATTCTTATGTTATGCAGAAATCATAATTATCCACTTGGTAATCGGCCACATGTCTGTCAAGCATTTACTTGGATCAAAACTCACTTAGACGAGGACCCTGAAATATCTCTTCCAAAGCATGAAGTCTATGATTCATACAGGTATGACATCTTCTTTATTATTCACTAGCAGATGGGCCCGGCGTTGCCCGGGCTTGCTATGGAATGATGAAAGGTAAACAAAGTTAACTACACGTCCATTGCTAGGGAATGATGAAAGGTAAACAAAGTTAACTACATGTCCGTTGCTAGGGAATGATGAATGGTAAACAACAGGTAAACAAAGTTAACTATATAAAGACATGGTTACCATCAGTACATGAATGCATAACATAAAGTTAAGTAACGATAAGCAACCTGCTTGTAATATTCAGTTATCTGTTTTCCATCTGGCATTCGAACAACTTGTGGCGCCGAATCTCTCGCTCAGCCCATAACAGAACTGCAACTGAAATGCGAAAAAAGAAACCATGACGAATGGTCACAAACATAATCTACGCGTGGATATTAATTCCAGTGATTACGCACGACACGCGAAGCGGATCAGTAGGACAGCTAGCTTACGTGGCACACATGCACCCAAGACTGGCAAGAGCCTCGATCGGCCGCCGGCCTCTGGGGCAAGATATTCATGCTTTGTTCGGACTACTCAGCTACGTCAATATTAAAATTGCCTTCTGTGGTTTTGTGCCTACAAGAGATACACCTTAACATTTGCTTATGTCAGTTTAGGTTTTAGTTATTTACGAATACGAAATAATGGCAAG
>JBJPGG010000042.1:0-28128 GCA_048595505.1 Methylococcaceae bacterium | reverse complement strand
CATTCAACACATCCATGTGTTTCAAAGACAAGGAATTGCTCGTAGATAATGGCCATAGTCCTTATCAAGAGCAATTCTGCAGGATTTAACGTCCAGATTCCTTCACAAAACCATGGAGCGATTTTATCTCACCAAATGGGTGGGTAATGAAAAACCTAATTAATCTAAATATTCAATTGCTTGTGTGGAAATTTAGCGATCAACTGGTTTTTCTAGGATAATGGAAGTGAGCTTTATTTTATAAGTGATTTAGTGAAATTTGACATTCTTTTCAAACGGTTAAAAGTACATTTCACAAAGTTACCGCCGTTATGTTTGAAGCGTTTTTTAAGTGTTTTTTTCACTTCCCACGACCCTTTATAGCCTAATGGAAATACCACTAAGTCACCCGCTTTAAAAGTAGTTGAAGGACTACCATCTTCAGGTGTTATTTCACATTCACCTTCTAAAATAAGTGCTGTTTCTGTAGTAACGAATTCCCATGGGAATACAGATACTTCTTTTTCCCATGTTGGCCAGTAAGCAGAACCCATTTCTTTTAAAAGTGCTTCACTTGGGTTGCTATCAACTGTAATTTCTTTCATGTTAATTCCTAAAATTTATATTTATGCCCAGAATCAGAATGATTTGGGATGTGCCATAGTATAGTGTTCATCTTCTTTTGCCTACATTTTAACAATAACCATATCCATTTAGAGCTAGTATCTGAAATGTAACCAGAGCCGGTCGACAAAATGGGCTCCATGTGGACAAAGCATGGATTTCCTTCGGAACGTGTAGATAAACTGATGGAAAACAAAAAACCCTTTTTACCACATTAAATCATCAGGTATCTCATACCCCTGATATGCATCATCCTCTGCCATAACATTTTTTTCAGTAAACATTACAATAACTCGTTGCTCATTACGCTGCTTTATCTTCTCTGCAACTTGAACTACAACGACTTCATAACTTGCTTTGGCTTTTACTATAGCTAATCTGCCTGCAATTATATTTTTGCGTATCTCTTCACTAATATAGATAACTTTAACTTTATTCTGATCAGTAAAGTTATAAGCTATACCATCATCATCTTTTGGCAGTTTATTTATTTCAATCAACTGTAAAATCTGATTCGCTATCTGTTTTTTGTCTGCTTCTATATTACGCTGCTCATTTAATAGCTTATCCTTTTCTATCTGTTTAGCTTTAGCTTCCTGTACTCGTATTTTTGTCTCATCAATAACTTCAATTTTATTTTTTTGCTGTTTTTTTGATTGTTTCCTTTTTTCAGTTTTTATTTGTTTGGCTTTTGTCTCATTGCTCAGCCCAGCTTTCAACAACTGATCCTGAAGTGATAAGTTTTTCATATCTCTATTTTACTTCTAAGTTATCATTATCAGTGTCAAAGTCTACCAGCCATGAAGCTGTTCATCAATTACTCCTCCTGTAGAATCAAAATAATTAACAATCCCAATTTAAACATTTAATACTTAATATGTCATTTGATCAATTAGATTTATCACCCCCTTTAATTCAAGCCATTACTGAACAAGGCTATGACAATCCTACGCCCATTCAGGCACAATCTATTCCTTTAATTCTACAGGGTAGGGATATACTTGCTGGTGCTCAGACGGGTACAGGAAAAACCGCTGGATTTGCACTTCCTATATTACAATTTATTTATGGACAACCCACAAGCAGTCACCACCATCCCATTCGCGCTTTAATTCTAACTCCCACACGTGAACTGGCAATGCAGGTGAATGAAAGTTTTAAAACCTATGGTAAACATGTACCTGTATTTTCTGATGTAGTGTTTGGTGGGGTCAATATTCATTCACAGATCAAACGACTTAATAAAGGCGTTGATATTCTTGTTGCTACGCCAGGACGTTTACTTGATTTACTGTATCAAAAGAAAGTAAATCTATCGCAAGTACAGTTTTTTGTGCTGGATGAAGCAGACCGCATGTTGGATATGGGGTTTATTGATGATATCCAAAAAGTGATCAAACACTTACCTAGTCAGCGGCAAAACTTATTATTTTCTGCAACCTACTGCAAAGAAATTAAAACATTGTCATCTCAATTATTGAATGATCCTGTAGAAGTTACCGTTGCCAGCGAAAATGCCACAGCAGATAATATTGCTCAATCTGTGTATGCCATTAAAAAGGAATATAAACGTGAATTAATTTCCTGGTTAATCGGTAATGGAAATTGGCAGCAAGTATTAATTTTTGTGCGCACCAAACATGGAGCAGATCGTTTATGCAAACAATTGATTAAAGATGGAATTCGCTGCTCAGCATTACATGGTGATAAGAGCCAGGGAGCAAGAAACAGGGCACTTGCAGCATTTAAAGCAGGTAAAGTAACCGCCTTAATAGCAACTGATGTAGCTGCGCGAGGCTTGGATATAGAACAATTACCCCATGTGGTTAATTTTGACCTTCCAGCTGTTGCAGAAGATTATATTCACCGTATAGGGCGTACAGGGAGAGCAGGAGCAGAAGGAGAGGCTATTTCTTTAGTTGCCGCTGAAGAAGCACATTTGTTATTTGCAATTGAAAAATTATTGCATAATAAAATCCCCAGAATTGCTGATACGGGGTATGAAGCTGTTTCGCTTGATATAAATAACAAAGCTAAAGCTAAGTCTAATACAAAAAGCAGAAATACAAAGAAAAGAGGAAACCCAAGATCAAACAGTAATAAACGCCAGGTTAAAAATAGTGGACGAAAACAGAGCAATAATAGGCGTAACAGTCAGTAATAAAGTCATATATCTAGATCCCATGGAGAACATGGGGTCTAGAATTAAACTAACTTTTATGTCTCGGCCACTTTTAATGGTTTTAACATGGAAGTTCTGCCCACCATAATGTCCGTGGCTTTTAACAATCGTCTAAATACTGATTCCTGGCGATAAGGAATACCGTGTTTTTTACAAACCTCTACTACTTTTGGTTGTACATATTGATATTGGCTTAATGGTATATCTGGCCATAAATGATGTTCAATCTGATAATTTAACCAGCCGTAAAAAAAGTCATTAGTATCTGACCCAGTAGGATAATTCACAGATCCTAAAATCTGACGCAAATAAAACTCACCACGACCTTTACCTTTTTCCTCAAACATCATTACATCGTCACCGGCATGATTAGGGACAATCACTAGAAATGAATGCATATTGGTAAATACTTCTGCTAATAGAGAGTTCAATAACACACTCATTGCAGCAAAGCTTCCGAACGGTAAAAAAAGCAAGGGCAGTAATACAAAACGAAAAGCAGCATAAGGCAATAAACTTTGAAACCATAATGCTCGCCCTTGTTTGGTATACAGACTCCAGGCTCCCTTTCGTGTCATTTCCGTCAGCTTTTCTCCATTTTGCCTGGCACTACTTAATCGTAATTCTTTATGTGTTCTTGGCGTGTAATACAATATTTTCCAGATCATTGTAAAAACCCCAATCAGCACATAACGTAACCATAACGGAAATTTTGACTGTCTGAGCCATTCCATATTGTGTTGTAAATGATCAGGGTCTAGTTGTTCCCCCAGATTATAATGATGTAATACATCATGCTCCTGATGCCACCCTGCCGGTGTAATCCAATCTGGCCAATCTATAAAACGTCGCCAACCTTGGGCAAATTTTTTACTGGTATAATGATCTGGCACATTTTCAATTTTGTCATACCCTTTATGCACAACAGGATGCGTCATTTGTGTCCAACGTGTAAAACTACCTTGGCTAATCAACAATGCAGAAATAGGATTAGGGAAAATCCAGGCTGTTCCATAGCCCAATATTGAACAGATTCTACCCCAACGTTCCATTTTAATTAAATGCTTAAAATCCTGTTCTCCCATACGGGATAATACATCCTTGTGTATGGCATTTAGGTCTTTTGCCAACTGTTCTCTATCCACATTGTTATAACTATTTAAACTCAAACTTTTCTCCTGTACTAAGGATTATTTAATCTTCGTTAACGAAGTATGATTTTTGGTTATCCCTACAAAAAAAAGACCTGATTAGAAAGAATCTTCCGCCAAACTCTGAAAACCCCTTTAAAACCTGGTTTCTTTAGGAATAACAGTAAAGCTCTTCACCTAAGCTTAAAGTAAAATTCAATTGATTTCATGGCCTAGACCTCTCTTTTAGAGATTTTAGCCGGAAGTCCATGCCTCATCCACTCATGGAAAATACTTTGGCTGACGATCCTTGCTAATCAGGAAAAAAGATGCAAAACGACTTCATCTATTCAGCAATTTAAACCCGGGTTTTAGGAAAACCGCCCTCAGCACGATTAAAGACCTCCTTTCATCAATCGCGCCGAGAACAACGCCCCTACATTAAACCGAGTTTTTTATAATGTCCTCGGGTTTTCAAAATAATTTTTGCAGCCTGGTTAGACTTATTTTCCCAATACCAACCATGATTTCCAGTAAAAGGTATTAAAAGCGTACCGCTGGACTGACTCTGATTACTCTCTTTAAAACTTTTAAAATAGCCTGTTTTGTCACCTTCAGGCTCACCATGAAAATCAAAATATAATGGTATTCCCTCGGTGTCCCAGACAAATTCAAGTTTCTCGCCTTTTTTGATATAAAACTTATATTCCAAGCCTTTCCCTGGTGGAATAGATATCATCACAGTATCCTGCCATTGCTCGGGATGAGTGTGGGTATGTTGCTGACCTTGTTGATGATTATGCTGGTGAACATGATCATCAACCTGCTCAGTAGATTCAAGCTCTTCAACCACGGCTGTATTCACACTTTCTGGACAAGAAATAACTACGGGTTTTGTTATCGCATCATTAGTCTGTGATAATACAGTTAATCCTAACGCTTTACCTAAACCCGTAGGATCAATATTAAACTCAGCAGGAAGTACGGCGACAAGCAAAACAACTATAGCTAAAAGCGTTGAAGAAATACATGCCAAAACCAGTGTTTTAACTGAAGTTTGAGGGATGGTGTTCATATTATTGTGAGATAAAATAAGCTGTTAATTGATAGCCGAGCAAAACCAAGCCGCCAGACATTAAAAGCGTGTTAGAGGTTGTTGAAAAAGTAATATAGCTACGATGTCTACGCCAAAAACCAAGCAATGTAAGAATAAAAAGTAACGCAATACACTGACCTATCTCAACACCTACGTTAAAAGCCAGCATATTTGTAATCAAACTATCTTGCGGTAAAGAAAAATCTTGTAATTTTGTTGCTAAACCAAAGCCATGAAATAGACCAAAAATTAACACCGCAATTTTTGTATTCGGTTGTATGCCTAATAATTTCTTAAATCCCCCCAAGTTATCAAACCCTTTATAAATAATAGAAAATGCAATGACTGCATCAACCAAATATACATTCACATTGATATGATTTAGAACCCCAAATAATAAAGTTAAACTATGTCCGAGGGTAAAAAGGCTGACATAGATTAAAATATCACGGCTACGAAACAGGAAAAAAATAACCCCAACTAAAAAAAGCAGGTGGTCATAGCCTGTCACCATATGTTTGGCACCAATATAAAGAAAAGGCCCTATCGCAGAACCTTGGGTGGTCGTCAAAAAATGTGCAGTATTACTGTCAACTCCATGTGCAAAACAACTAACATTAAAGGCCAACAATAATAGCCCAATTAAAAAAATGTTCTTTTTGTGTATCAAACGCATGATGGAAAGAGTTAACGGAAAAATCCTTTCATAATAACATTCATTTTAGTTATGTACTAAACCTCTTATCAATAATCGTTTATAAAGCTAGTGAAATTAATATTATTAAACCTACTAAAAAAAAACCTATTGCTATACCTATTGATTATTGAGTCAATAGTTATCACTATACTTCCAAAACCATTCAAAATATTGAAATGAAAATTTATTTATGAAAAAATCTACTAAACATTTCAATTCAATCAACACTGAATTATTAACAGGTATTAACCTGATTGAAGCGAGTGCAGGCACAGGAAAAACCTATACCATTGCCATGCTGGTTTTACGTTTTGTGGTGGAACAAGCACTGGACATTAAACAGATACTGGTTGTAACTTTTACCAAAGCGGCAACCAAAGAATTAAAAGATCGAATTCGCAACCGCTTAGCAGAAACAAGACATGCAATTTTAACTAATGACAACAAAACTGATAACAAAATAATACAATGGCTGGAAAATCTAGAAATTGAGCAAGACATTATTATACAGCGCATTAACAATGCCTTACTTAATATAGATCAAGCTGGAATTTTTACCATCCATGGTTTTTGTCAACGCATATTAGCGGAGCATGCTTTAGAAAGCGGGCAGTTATTTGATTCTGAATTAATGGGTGATATTTCTAGTATTAAACAAGCCTGCTCAGATGACTTTTGGCGTAAACAAGTTTATCAGCGGTCTGCATGGGAAGCATCTTTACTAACCACACAATATCAATCTCCTGATCAATTATTGGCCAGTATTGATTATATTTCTGATGATCTTACCATTGTTCCTGATTATGAAGACCTTAATAAAACACTAGCCGATCTAAAACAGATAATAAATAACAGCAAAAATGAGATTATTTCTTCTTTGCAAGTAATACAAGAAAAGCTAGAAGAAGGGAAATTCAAAGCAAGTTTTAGAAATAATTTTAATGATCACATCCATAGCTTGTTAGCCTGGCTAGATGAAAGTTGCAACACCACACCCAACTTTTCCTTATTTACAAGGCAAGGCTTAATTGATGCGTTAAATGGCCAAAAATTTAGAAAAAGTAAGGCCAATCCACTTTCTGGTGATGAACAAAAGCTAATCTATATTGAAGAATTAGCGTATGACTCCCAACCTTTTGAACTATTAGCCTCCTGCATTAATAAGATCAGTCTGGCTTTTCGCCGTTCACTACTACAAACAATAAACCAAGAGCTAAATAAAACACTACAACAACTGAATGTGTTGTCTTTTGATGACTTAATCACCCGGCTTGCAGCAGCGCTACAAGGGAAAAAAGGACTCATTTTACGTCAAGAAATTCAACAACGTTATCTAGTAGCTATGATAGATGAATTTCAAGATACTGATCAAAAGCAATGGTTTATTTTCTCAACACTATTTAATTCGACTAGACACACTTTATATTTAATAGGTGACCCAAAACAGGCCATTTATAAATTTAGAGGTGCGGATATACAATCCTACTTCGAGGCTAAAAAACAAGCAAACCATCATTATAGTTTAGGCTATAACTGGCGATCACACCCTAACTTGGTAGGGGGTATCAATTCATTATTTGGCTCAAACAACGCTTTTTTGTCCGAAGAATTACAATTCAATGCTGTGAATGCCGCATTAACCTCTGAAGATGGTACCTTACTGCTGAAAGACCAGTCTCTCGCTCCTCTAGTTTTATGGCAGCTGGATAGGTCTGAAAATGAGTTTTGGACATCTGCAAAAGCGACAAACGAAATCCTTATTGCAGTGGTCAATGAAATACAAATTTTATTGACAACAGATTACACACTCTCAAAGAAAACCATACAACCTAAAGACATTGCCGTATTAGTAAGAAATAATACACAAGCAAAAGATTTTCAACTGGCTCTAAATAAAGCAGGGATTACTGCGGTTATTAACAGTAAAGAATCTGTCTTTGCTTCAGCCGAAGCAGTCGACCTATACATCCTATTACAAGCTATAGCTCAACCCACAAATATTTCATTACTCAAACAAGCACTTACCTTAAGTGGGTTTAACCTAAATGGACAACAATTATTCCAGACACTCAATAATGAAGTGACTATGGATAATTATATTTCTCGTTTTCACAGCTATCAACAGGATTGGCAAGTTAAAGGCTTAATGACAATGATGCAGAGATTACTAGTTGAAGAAAATTTTCTGTCTCATTTATCAGCATATCAACTTGCAGAACGACGTATTACCAATCTCCAACATTGCATTGAATTAGTACAACGAGCAGTCATTGATGAGCATTTGGGTATGAATAAAACACTCGATTGGTTACATAAAAATATCAGCCAATCTACATCAACTAATACCACCTCTGATGAACAACAACTTCGACTGGAAAGTGATGAAAATGCAATAAAAATAATTACTATGCACAGCTCAAAGGGTTTGGAATACCCTATCGTATTTTGTCCTTTTTTATGGCAAAGGGGAAATCGTTTAAGCCAGGAACATTCAGTTATTAAATGTCATGATAATGGAATAATGATTGCTGATATAGGTTCTGATGACTTTGAAAAGCACCGCCAAACTGCTTTACAAGAAGAGTTAGAAGAAGACCTTAGAGTATTTTATGTTGCTGTCACTCGCGCCAAATATCGTTGTTACATTAATTGGGCAGATGTGCGTACAAAAAGTAAAGCTAATGAATCCGCTATGGCCCACTTGCTGGATTTTTCTGCTACCGACTTTGTACAGCAACAACAAAAACTACAACTATATAATAAATTACATTCATCAGTATTTGAATATCGATTATTAAATACTGAACACCCAGTAAATAATAACTGGCAGTCTGCTGCGCCGGCCAAGCAATTAAGTTATACAAAACAAAAACGCTCACTTCTCAGCAACTGGCAAATGAGCAGTTATACCGCCTTATCTTCTTTAACAGTGCATAATGAACCAGAACTACCTGATGATAAAGCAAGAGAAGACAGATTAATTAAAACAGCTGAAATTGATAGCCATGAACTACCTCGTGGCTCACATACAGGAAATGTAATTCATGATTTATTAGAAAATATTCCTTTTCAGCTGTTAGCCGAAAACAATGATATTAGCCTTCAACGTAACAAATCGTGCTTGCGCTATGGTTTAAAAACAGAGAGACCCGAACTCATAGATCGTTTATTAAATAATACTGTTAATACCCTATTATCAACCAAAGATAACAGTTTTTGTCTAAAGCAGTTAAACCCACAACAATGCCTTAAAGAAATGCCATTTTATCTATCAATGAAAACAATAGATATCAGTCAAATTAACCAAATATTAATAGACTCACCAGGCTATCAACCTTTATTTGCAAAAACCTTAAGTGGATATTTAACAGGATTTATTGATTTAATTTGTGAGTTTAATGGTAAATATTATGTGATGGATTATAAATCCAATTATTTGGAAGCATATCAGGATCAACATTTAATTCAGGCTATGAGCGAACATAACTATGGATTACAGTATTGGATTTATACCCTGGTTTTACATCAATACCTAGAAAATAGATTACCAGACTACAGTTATCAACAACACTTTGGCGGGGTAAAATATTTGTTTGTAAGAGGGATGAATCAGAATAAAAAAAATAGCGGCGTTTATACCACTAAACCCGAACTTAATAAAATAGAACAATTAGCCAAGCTATTTTTTACTCAATAAAACTGAGTCAGTCTCTGCCATACTTTATTATTATTTTTAATAAATAAAACAATCTAGTTTGTGAGTCAATTCACAGATCAAAAAAATCGCGTGATATACCATAACGAAATGGTGCATATGACCTATTATTTTGTTTTTCTACGTCATTTTAGCCCATATTACTTAAAAAAACTTTAGGCCAAAATTTATACAATGCAATCTACATGCCATTATAAGCGTCATTTTGTCACGCGTCAAAATGACACATTTTCAAACATAACACTGCTGATTAAACTATACCCAACTCTTGTATGCGCTCCCTCACAAGGGAAAAGAGTTTACCAACCTTCCTCTCATGCGGTCAAAAACTGGCCGCATTTTTTTGGAGATAATCATGCAGCGTAATTATCAAACTAATTATTCTAGTTTTAAAAGTCATTCTGATTTAAAAAAACATACCGCTTTTCATGAGGCAGGTCATGCTGCCAGTATCTATTTAGGTAATAAAAAAAAGAAATTACCACCTGTCTTTTTTCAGATCAAAATAAGTCATAATGCTAATTCTAAAAACCCTTTTTTTGCAAAAGTTATAGACGGGCGATTAATCCAAAACCTGCCCATTGCTGGACTTGATAATATTCATGACCTGACAAAGGAAGATCGACGAAATTACCAGTGTGCTTATGAAGCAGACATTATTAACTTATTGGTCGGCCCTTTAGCTGAAGCTAAATATGTCTCCATAAAAGATGATGAAGCATTCAATTTTAATCTGGTTAATATCCACTCTTTAAATTATTATGGCGGTTCTTCCGATATAGAAAATGCATATTCCTATCTTCAATATTTCATAGCATCCGAGAATAGAAGAGAAGAAAAAATGATGGAATTATTTACACAAGCTTATCTGTTTATTGAAAATAAACAGAACTGGAAGTGTATCCTCAATCTTGCACATTATATTTTAGATAGTGAAAAAGATATTCTATCTTGTGAAGAAGCAATAGAAATTTTTGACAACTGCATAGCTTAGAGTATGCTCAAGATCATTAAGACCTGCTGTCAGTTACTAAGCTCAATAACCGCACAGTTTACTGAATTTCGAGCACCGCACCCAAGCGTTACTAACATTGGCGCAATTGACCTTAAACAGGTTTTTAGTGAATTAATTGATAATAATTACCTATATTTAATAGGCTTGATTATCTGTAAACCCCTTATAAATAGTAAGAATAAATATTTTAAAATCCAACATTAAAGACCAATTGCGGATATATTCCAAATCATAGCGGATACGATTATCCATTTTATCCAAGGTATCCGTTTCACCTCTACATCCATTAATTTGAGCCAACCCAGTAATACCTGGCTTTACTCTATGTCTAAGCATATAGCCCTGGACTTGCCCCCTATAAAGTTCATTATGCGCAACAGCATGAGGCCTAGGCCCTATAATTGACATTTTACCTTGCAGTACATTAACAAATTGAGGAAGCTCGTCCAATGAGGTTTTCCTTATGAAATTACCAAAGTTTGTTACCCTACTATCATTTTTTGTGGCTTGCTTGATCTTTTCCCCATCTTCAGAGACTGTCATAGATCGAAATTTCCAAACAGTTATTTCTTCCCCTTTAAACCCATAACGTCTTTGCTTAAACAACACCGGACCCGGTGATGTTATTTTAACTCCAGCAGCAATTATCAAACATGGAATACTAATTATAATTAAAATAAAGATTGAAAAAATGATATCGAAGAACCTTTTATAAAAACCATCAACACCGTAAAACGGCGTATCGTGAATACTAATAACAGGTATTCCACCCAAGTTTTCCATTTTTGATCTTAATAAATCAAAACCAAACAAGTCAGGTACATAATAAACAGCCGCTGTTGTATTCGACAAGGCTGCAAGAATTTGTTTAATTCGTTTTTCTGATTTCAATGGTAATGTTATGTAAATTACATCAACTTTATGATCATTTACCATATCAATAAGACGTTCTATATTACCTGCTAGTTCTTGATCATCTAGTTGATGCCGTCCTTTATCTTTATTTATCCGGTCATCAAAATATCCCACAAAAGTAAAACCCAACCAGGTTTCTTTACTTATAATCTTCTCTAATTCCAAACCTATATCTGTTGCAGCTATAATAGCAACTTGACGTGTATTTCTTCCTGTGGATCTAAAAAAATTAATGACTGAACGCGTAGTAATATGCCAAACAATTAGTGAGATAGGAGCTAAAACCAGCCACCACCAAAATATAGTTTCATAGCCTATAATTAAAATTGGCTGAATTTGTACAATGATTAAAAGAAATAATACAACACCTAACCAAGAGCCCAGAGTCTTTTGAACTTCAATTATTAAGTTAACCCCTCGCGGTGCAGTGTATAGAAGATTAAGTTCTGAGAAGAATTCAAATGCCATACTTGCAATCAAAAACAACCATAAAGGGTAATAATTAAATTCTAAACCGAATAATGCAAGTAAGTAAGATAATGAAAATCCTATGATAGCAATATCAAGTAAACGAATGGTTGCTATAAGTTTTGGACGATGGGTCCGAACAATTCCATGTGTATTAGATTTTTTCATTTAATATGAGTATTTAGTAATGTAAGCTTATAAATTTAAGAGTAATTGTAAATTATATCTAGCTTAATAAATGTAGTATTAAGAGTACACTAAGTAGGTATTTTCTTACAATAAAGTATCAAACTCTGGAAAATATGTTTATGTTTATATGAAATGACTGACAAAAACAATATTAACCCTTCTACTATATTGATATTTCATATATTTTTGACAATTTTACGTTTTGGGCCCCACTGTCCTGGCTTTAAATCAAAAAACCCGGCACATTTTGTTCCACACAATAAACAAGTACCATTTTCAGCTAAATTCCATTCAGAAAGTTGATACCAGTCTCTACCAATCAATAATTCACCACATTGATGGCAATAAGTACTATCTGCTGCTTTATCATGCGCATTTCCTATATAAGCATAGTGTACACCATTTGCTAGAGCAATTTTTCTTGCCATGACTAATGTAGCGATTGGAGTTTTTGCAATATTTAGCATTTTCCAGTCTGGGTGAAAAGCTGAAAAATGCATAGGAACATCTTGCCCTAGATTTTCAACTACCCAAGCTGTCATTTCCTGTAATTCTTTTTCTGAATCATTTTTCCCGGGGATTAATAAAGTCGTTAGTTCCAACCAGACATTAGTATGCTGTTTAATATATTGTAAAGTTTCTAAAACTGATTGCAGATGGGATCCGGTAATTTTATAGTAAAAATCTTCGTTAAATGCTTTTAAATCAATATTCGCAGCATCCATATATTGATAAAATTCAGCTCGGGGTTGGGCACATACATAACCTGCTGAAACAGCAACTGACTTAATCCCTAATTGCTTACATGCCTGAGCTGTATCAATGGCATATTCATGAAAGATAACTGGATCGTTATAAGTGTATGCAACACTTTTACAATTAGCATTTAGTGCCGCTTTAGCGATAGCCTCTGGCCTTGCCTGGCTCATTAAGGAATCCATTTCTTTCGATTTACTAATATCCCAGTTTTGACAAAACTTACAAGCCAAATTACAACCTGCTGTACCAAAAGAAAAAACTGATGAACCCGGATAAAAATGATTAAGCGGTTTCTTTTCTATAGGGTCTATGCAAAAACCACTTGAGCGTCCATAACTGGTTAATACAATTTGTTGCTGCAGGTTTTGTCGAACAAAACATAGCCCACGTTGTTGATCATTTAGTTTGCAAAACCTGGGACACAAATCACACTGAATCCGGCCATCATCCAAACGATGCCAATAGTTTGTATTTACAGTATTTTCTGCTAAATGTGTATGCATGGCTTTATCCTAGAAATGCAGTTGATCATGGGGTTGTGGGAAATCTAAATGAAAAACCAAGCTTGTAAATTAACATAAACCGCCTATAACTTAGGTATGAAAAAGATTCGAGAACCAGCCGTTGCAGGTACTTTTTATCCAGCTGATCCTGATCAACTTAAATTATTGTTAACTCATTATCTTAATGACGCGAAAATAGATACTAAAGTTCCTAAAGCAATCATTGCGCCTCATGCAGGGTATATCTATTCTGGGCCTATAGCCGCGTCAGTTTATGCACGTTTGCAACAAGCAAATCAATTAATTAACCGAGTTTTATTAATAGGTCCCTCACATCGTGTTGGATTTGATGGCTTAGCTGTATGTACAGCCGAACAGTTTACAACGCCATTGGGGGTTATTAATATTGATACTGATGCAGTTTCACAAATGGCTGAATTGCCTTTTGTTAACTATTTAGACCAGGCACATACACAAGAGCACAGTCTTGAGGTCCATTTACCCTTTCTGCAAACTGTACTCAATAAATTTTCATTAATTCCAGTGGTTGCAGGGAATGCTTCTGCTGATCAGGTCTGCCAATTAATTGAACAATTTTGGGAGAAACCAGAAACATTAATCGTGATAAGTTCTGACTTAAGCCATTTTTATGATTATGAAACAGCACAACAAATGGATAGAGCCACATCAGATATTATTGAACACTTACTGTATGAAAAACTGGATAGTGATTTTGCTTGTGGTCATGTTCCAGTGAATGGTTTGCTGGCACTGGCTAGAAAAAAAGGTTTAAAAATAAAAACTATTGATTTAAGAAATTCCGGTGATACCGCTGGAAAAGACAATAAAAATAGAGTAGTGGGGTATGGGTCTTATGTCATTGAGTGAAAAAAATGGACAGCTCTTATTAGATTTAGCGCATAGGTCAATTAAATCAGGATTAAAAACAGGGCATCCACTCAGTATTAATTTAAGAGATTATCCTGCTGAATTATCTCAGCAACGGGCGACCTTTGTTACTCTAGAAAAGAATAATCAATTACGGGGCTGTATTGGTATGCTTGAAGCAGTTTTACCTTTAGCTGAAGACATAACTGAAAATGCTTTTTCTGCTGCCTTTAAAGACCCCAGATTCTTACCGTTAGAGTCTTCAGAATTTAATGATCTTGAAATTCATTTATCTATTCTAAGTCCTTCTAAAGAAATAATATTTACTTCAGAACAAAACTTAATTGCTCAAATTCGTCCTAATATAGATGGATTAATTCTAAAAACCGGTACACATAGAGGTACTTTTTTACCTTCTGTTTGGCAGTCTATTCAGACACCAGAACAATTTTTACAACATTTGAAACAAAAAGCCGGATTAAATAAAAACTACTGGTCTGATGATATAAAAATTTTTCGATATACTACAGAAATGATAGATTAAACCGAAATATCTGCCTTAATATGTGCATGCGTTTGATATCCCTCTATTGTAAAATCATCATACTGATAATCAAAAATCGATTTAGGTTTTCTATTAATTTTTAAGACAGGTAAAGCATAAGGTTGGCGAGTCAATTGCAGCTTGGCTTGTTCCAGGTGATTTAGATATAAATGTACATCTCCCCCCGTCCAAACAAAGTCACCAACCTCTAAATCGGCCTGTAGAGCCACCATATGCGTCAATAATGCATAACTAGCGATATTGAACGGTAATCCTAAAAACGTGTCACAGCTGCGCTGATAGAGCTGACAAGAGAGCTTTCCGTCTGCCACATAGAACTGAAAGAATGCGTGACAGGCGGGTAAAGCCATTTTTCCATTTTTTACATTATCTTGTGGACTACTGGATTCATCCGGCAAATCTGCAACATTCCAGGCTGATACGATAATTCTCCGACTATTTGGAGTTTCTTTGAGTTGTTTAATCACTGTGGCTATTTGATCTATAGATTGTCCATCAGCAGTTGGCCACGATCTCCATTGATGTCCATATACAGGACCAAGTTCTCCATCAGAATCAGCCCATTCATCCCAAATTTTTACACCTTGTTGTTTTAAATACGCAGTATTAGTATCACCTTTTAAAAACCATAACAATTCATGAATAATTGATTTTAAATGAACTTTTTTTGTAGTCACCAAGGGAAAACCTTGTTGCAAATCAAAACGCATTTGATGACCAAAAAGTGACAATGTACCACTACCTGTTCGGTCACCTTTTTTTACGCCTTCACCTAAGATTTTATCGAGTAATTCCAAATACTGTTTCATGCTGATTTTTTATGTGCATACACAAATAATGAGGCACCAATAACAATCATTGGTGTCGATAATATTTGTCCCATGGTTAACCAGTCTAAAGCTAAATACCCTAAATGTGCATCAGGCATACGAAAAAATTCCACAAAAAATCTAAAACATCCATAGAGAAATAATATCAATCCTGTCGGTGCCATAACAGGTCTTTGTTTATTAGTATAAATCCAGATAATAGTAAACAAAAGTAAACCTTCTAGCAAAGCTTCATAAAGCTGAGAAGGGTGTCTGGGTAATGGGCCACCATTTGGAAATACCATTGCCCAGGGAACATCAGTCGTTCTTCCCCACAACTCTGCATTGATAAAATTACCTACTCGACCTGCCCCCAATCCAATAGCAGTTAGTGGAGTGACAATATCGGTTAGTTGCAACATAGTACAATTATGTTTTTTTCCAAACCACCACATGGCAATAAACACACCTAACATGCCACCATGAAAAGACATTCCGCCTTCCCATACTTTCAATAAAATTATCGGATTGTCTATAAAACGAGAAAAATTATAAAACAAAATATAACCAATTCTACCCCCTAAAATCACACCTAGAGCTCCGTAATAAACCAGATCTTCAATCGCTTCTGGCTTAATCACTGAATACGGTTTTTCTGCCCGTTTTTTTCCTAAATACCAAACAGCAACAAAACCTATGAGATACATCAACCCATACCAATGAATTTTTAATGGGCCTAAGGCAATAGCAACGGGATCAATTTGAGGATAAGTTAACATGGTGAAATAAAAAGTAAGTATAAAAAACTCTATGTAAGATGAGAAGTTAGATAATGTAACTTGGATGAAAGTTCTAGTAGCTTTTTACCCAAGTTACACATTGTTATTTATCATACATCCAAATTAGTAACATCTAATGCATGTTTAATAATAAAATCTCGACGAGGTTCTACAACATCACCCATTAAAGTGGTAAAAATTTCATCTGCAGCAATCACATCTTCAATTTTTACTTGTAATAATCTACGACTATTAGAATCCAACGTTGTTTCCCATAGTTGTTCAGGATTCATTTCTCCCAAACCTTTGTAACGCTGAATATGCTGTCCTTTTTTGACTTCTTTCATCATCCATTCAAATGCTTGTTTAAAATTACTGACAAGCTGTTCTTTTTCACCAATACGCATAACTGACTCATCTGTAAATAAACCAACCGTGTGATCAGCATATTTAGCTATGGTCATATAATCCTTACCGGAGAAAAAAGTAGGATGTAAAATAAATGTTTTAGTAATTCCATGTTTCTTTTTTTCAACAACCACATCAAAATCATCACTGCTTTGATAATTTAATTTGATAGAGTAAACCGCTTTACTTCCATTTTCATTAAGTCGTTTTTCTAACTGACTAAACCATTCAGTTATTTTGTCCTGACTTTGTTTAATTTCTTCCGTTAGCGGTACGACATAAGTCATTTCCTCTAAAAAAATATCATCATAACGTCTAGTTAAACGATTAATCACTGACGATACGTCTGCATACTCAGTCGCCAATTTATCCAAACCTGGACCTTGTATAACAGGTAAAGAATCATCTGTTTGTAATTGTGCTTTATCTAGCGCTAATTGAATCAGATACTGATTTAAACCAGCATCATCTTTTACATAATGCTCTTGTTTACCCTTTTTAATTTTATATAAAGGCGGCTGTGCTATATACACATAACCTTTTTCAACTAACTCTGGTAATTGTCTATAAAAAAAGGTCAGTATTAAAGTTCGAATGTGTGATCCATCAACATCAGCATCGGTCATGATGATGATGCGGTGATAACGTAGTTTTTCGATGTTATATTCATCTTTACCAATACCACAACCTAAAGCAGTAATTAAATTTCCTACTTCATCCGACGAAATCATCTTATCGAATCGAGCTTTTTCTACATTTAGTATCTTTCCCTTTAGAGGTAGAATTGCCTGAGTACGTCTATCTCTGCCTTGTTTGGCAGATCCACCCGCAGAGTCCCCTTCCACTATGAATAATTCTGATAACGCTGGGTCTTTTTCCTGACAATCTGCAAGCTTGCCCGGTAATCCTGCAATATCCAATGTGGATTTACGTCGGGTCATTTCTCTAGCTTTACGCGCTGCATCACGTGCTCTGGCTGCATCAATAATTTTATTAACGATAGTTTTAGCTATTTGTGGCTGCTCCAGCAAGAACTCTTGCAATTTCTCATTCATTGTTGATTCAACCAGAGGCTTAACTTCAGAAGAAACTAATTTATCTTTAGTTTGAGATGAAAACTTTGGATCTGGAACTTTCACGGATAAGACAGCGGTTAAACCTTCTCTAGCATCATCCCCAGTAGTTGATACTTTTTCTCTTTTAGCTAACCCACTGGATTCTATATATTGATTAATGGTCCTGGTTAAAGCGCCTCTAAAACCAGCTAAATGACTTCCACCATCTCGTTGTGGGATGTTATTGGTATAACAAAAAATATTTTCCTGATAAGAGTCATTCCATTGCATGGCCACTTCAATCACCACATCTTCTTTTTCAGCAGTAAAATGGAACACATCTTCAAACAGGGGGGTTTTATTTTTATTTAAATGCTTAACAAATGCACTTATCCCTCCTTCAAACTCAAAAACATCTTCTTTATCAGAACGCTCATCTTTCAACGATATCCTGACGCCTGAATTTAAAAAAGATAACTCTCTTAAACGCTTGGCTAAAATATCATAATGAAATTCAACATTCGAAAATGTTTCTGTACTAGGTAAAAAATTAATCAGGGTACCTGTTCCTTCTGTATCACCTACTGCTACTAATGGCGCAACAGGCTCACCCATTTTGTATTTCTGTTTATGTAATTTGCCATGCTTTCGTATTTCCAAAGTCATTTCTGCTGATAATGCATTAACAACTGAAACACCTACACCATGCAACCCACCAGAAACTTTGTATGCATTATCATCAAACTTACCTCCTGCATGTAATACAGTCATAATTACCTCTGCAGCGGAACGTCCTTCTTCTTCATGTATATCTACAGGAATACCACGACCATCATCAGATACTGTAACTGATCCATTTTCATGAATAATAACATTCACGCCTTTACAAAACCCTGCCAAGGCTTCATCTATTGAGTTATCTACCACCTCAAAAACCATATGATGTAAACCAGAACCATCATCTGTATCGCCAATATACATTCCTGGTCTTTTTCTTACTGCATCCAAACCTTTTAAGACTTGAATATTAGTACTGTCATATTCTTGGTTAGTATCACTCATACATTTTCCTTTTTTATGTTCCACGTGGAACCATAGATTTTATATTTTGTATGTTCCACGTGGAACATACAATTAAGTTTGCAATTGAACTTCACCATGTTCCACGTGGAACACTTTATAATTTTCTAAATCACTTAACTCACCAAAGTTAGTCAATTCAGTCGTAGACATAAAAACTTGGCAATTTAACTGTGATAAATAGTTTAAAAGCTTTGCTTTATTTGGCACATCTAATTCTGCAGTGAGATCATCAATCAAAACACATACAAAATTATCTTTTTCAGTATTAATTAATTTTACTTGGGCTAATTTTAAAGCTAGCATTAAAAGTTTCAACTGCCCTCTCGACACAAAATCTTTAGCTAACCGGTTATCAACAAAAATACTAAAGTCAGATCTATGTGGCCCACTATGAGTAAAACCATATCGGAGGTCCTTATTTAAGTCTTGTTCAAGTATTCGATAAAAATCAATAGAATCATCCCAACCAGATAGATAATTTAATTCAATTTTTTTAAAATCAAGAAAGAAGTGACTAATTTCAAAAAAAATAGGTTGTAGCTTCTCTAAGTATTGTTTTCTATACTTTGAGACTATTATACCGTACTGAACAAGTTCAGTATTCCAGACATTAATTTGATTAACTTTCTTAGTTTTTAAAAGTGAATTTCTTTGTTGTAATACTTTTTTATATTTACGCCAACAAACTAAAAATTTTTCTTCACTATTAAACACGCCCCAATCCATAAATTCTCTTCTGATTTGAGGACCCGCATCTAATAATTTATAACTTTTAGGATGAATTAATAAAACAGGAAAAGAATAAGCTAATTCAGATTTACAACTATTTTGCTGATTGATTCGAATATCACAGCGTTTCCCATCAAGTTGGATACCTAAATGAGAAACACTGCCATTATTGTAATTTGATTGTCCTGAAACAATTAAATGTTGATAGTTAAACTGAATAACTTGTTTAATATTTGTAGCTCTAAATGATCTTGCTCTACCTAGAATAAAAATAGCTTCAAGTAATGAGCTTTTACCACTGCCATTTTCACCTGTAATTAAATTTATTTCAGCTGAAGGTTCTAAAGATGCTTTTTGAATATTTCGTAAATTATAAATATCCAGTTTTTGTAAACTCATTAATAAAAAATGCTACAAACGCATAGGCATGACAATGAATTTGTAAAGTTGTTGTTCAGGTTCTTCAACAAAACAACTACTGGCATTGCTGGCGATAGTAAGTACAGCTAATTCAGAATCTAAATTACTAACTGCATCTAATAAATATTGAGAATTAAAAGCAATTGATAAATCTTCCCCTTGATACTCTATTATCAACTCTTCATCTGCTTCATCATGCTCAGGATTATGAGAACTTAATTTCAAAACACCATCAGCAATATGAAAAGTGATTCCTTTGATTTTCTCATTAGCTAAAATCGAGACTCGGGTTAATGCATCTTTTAACAAATGTTTTTGAATATTGATAGGGTTAAAAAAAGGCTGATCAAATACTTTGCTAAAATCAGGGTATTTAGCATCTATTAATTTTGCAGAAAAAATCAGATCTTTAAAATAAATTCTAATATTACTACTGGAAAACTGAATGTTTAATTCAGCTTCTTCATCATCTAATAACCGAGCTAATTCCAAAATACCTTTTCTAGGTAAAATAATTCGTGCTTCATAACCTGTAGCCACACCAATGTTATCTTCATAAATTGACAATCTATGGCCATCAGAAGCGACTAATTTTAGTTTACTATTTGAAATATGTAACAGCAGTCCATTCAAATAATAACGAACATCTTGGTTACCCATACAAAAAACAGTTTTATCTAATGCTTTTTTCAGTTTCCCAGCATTGATTAAAAATTGATTTTCCAGTTCTGACTCTGAAAATTCTGGATAATTATCTGCAGATAAAGTGGATAAAGAAAATCTACTACGAGCAGAAGTGAGTTTAACTTTTTCATCGAGTTGTTCAAATTTAATCTTAGATTCATTGGGCAATAATCTAACAATATCTAAAAATTTTCTAGCAGGTACTGTAATTTCTCCATTTTCAGCTGAATCAAGATTAATTTTAGAGATTAATTGAATTTCTAGATCAGTTCCAGTGAGAACTAATTGATTTTCATTAACTGAGAGCAAGACATTAGACAAAATAGGCATGGTTTGCCTTTTTTCAATAACACTAACAATATTTTGCAAGGGTAAAAGCAATTGTTCTCTATTAATAATAAATTTCATAAAATATATTTAAACTATTATTGTTATTAGTATTTAAAAAAGTGTTAGTAAACTATATTTTTATATATAAATCAATAGCTTGTTTTAATATTAAAGCTGTGATTTAAGTGCTTTCTAGTTGTGTATATCCTGATGAAAAATAAAGCATTAAAAAATAATTACAAGTAACGAACATATTATAAACAGTTAAGCATACAAAGTTATTCACAGTTGTTAAATTTCAAAAAATAATGTGATTGTCGTTCACCCATAAATTAAAAATACTTTTAGAACGATTAATTACTTAAGTAATAATAATATAAGTTAATTTATTTATATTTATTATTAGGCGATTAGAATTCTGTGGATAAGTGTTAAAAAACCTTATAAATTAATAATTTACTTCCTATCTAAACTATAGTTTTTTATTGTTCCTAAGATGTGGATAAATAAAGACTAGATATAAATTGTCAGATTATCCACAAGATAACAGACCCTAATGTGACAGAGTTCTTAACAGGTTCTGATAGTCTTCAGAAACTTTTATGTCACTATTTCTTAATTCTTTGATACGTTTACATGCGTTAATGACTGTGGTGTGATCCCTACCCCCAAAAGCATCGCCAATTTCAGGAAAACTATGTGAGGTTAATTCTCTGGCTAAACACATTGCAATTTGTCGGGGCCTGGCAATCGTTTGTTTACGACTTTTTGAAGATAAATCTGCAAGACGAATTTTGAAATACTCAGCCACAGTTTTTTGAATATTGGAGATATTAACTAATTTGTCTTGTAATGATATTAGGTCATGTAGAGCCTCTTTAGTAAAATCAATAGTAATCTCTCTTCCAGTAAATTGAGAATTTGCTATAACACGTCTTAGCGCTCCTTCCAGGTCTCTGACATTAGAAGGTATTCTTTTACCAATAAAAAAGGCAACGTCGTGAGACAGTTCTACATTTACCAGACTGGCTTTATTGATTAGAATTGCAGCTCTTGTTTCCAGGTCAGGGGGCTCAATAGCAACAGGTAAACCCCAACCAAACCTTGATTTTAAACGATCTTCTAAGCCTTCAATTTCTTTAGGATATTTATCACAGGTTAAAACCACTTGATGTTTTTTATCTAAAAGATTATTGAAGGTATGAAAAAACTCTTCCTGAGAGCGTTCTTTACCCGCTAAAAACTGAATATCATCTATTAACAGAATTTCAATACTGCGGTAATAGTCTTTGAAGGCATTTATGGTATTGTGTTGAAAAGCCTGTACCATATCTTGTACAAATTTTTCAGAGTGTATATATACAATATTTGCAGATGGATTTTTTTCTATGGCTGCATTACCAATGGCATGCATCAAGTGAGTTTTGCCTAAACCAGAACTGCCATAAATAAATAAAGGATTGTATGCTTTACCAATATTTTCTGATACCTGGATAGATGCAGCTTTTGCTAATTGATTAGACTTACCTTCTACAAAACTTTCAAAAGTAAAAGTTTTATTAAGAAAATTCGAGCGTTTAACTTTTGTTTTTTGTATTGATTTTTTGTATAGTTTTGGCTGAATTAAAGGCGTAGTCTTTTTAGAACCAATTTCAAATTGTAGAATTAAAGTGCCATTAGAGAATTCATAGACAGCATCTTCAACTTTTGTTAAAAAATGTTGTTTGACATGATCAATAATAAACCGGTTAGGGGCTAATAATTTAAGCATGTCACCTTTTTCTACAGCTTGTAGTGGTCTGATCCAGGTACTAAAGTCACCGGAAGGGATTTCATTTTCAAGTTTAGATAAACAGTTATTCCAAATTGAGCTCATTGAGTATTAAAGTGGGTTATTTTAGGAAACACCGGGAACAATAAATTTATTGCTAGAAGGCTACAAGTTATAAATATTAAAAAAAATAAATGTTATTATATGATTTTACTTTTTAATCAATTAGTTATAGTAATTAATCATTATTTTAAGCATAGATTTTTACGAAATATTGTACAATAAATGCCTTTATCTATAGAAATGATTAAGCAACTATAGTTAATTATGATTGACAGAGTGTACCTATTTATTTTATCATCCGTCGTCTTTTTTATCCGTTTTTTGTTAAACAAATTTTTTTAGGAATTAAGTACATGAAAAGAACTTATCAACCAAGTAAACTTAAGCGTGCAAGAACTCATGGTTTTCGTGCAAGAATGGCTACCGTAGGTGGCAGAAAAGTAATTAATGCTCGTAGAGCAAAAGGTCGAGCTGAATTGACCGTTTAATTGACTGTTGAGAATTTTAGTTTTCCCAGTCAATTAAGGTTAGGAAAACCAGCAGACTATAAAAAGGTATTTGCAGAACCAGTAAAATCTACTGATAAGTATTTTACCTTGCTGGCAATCAGAAATGATTATGATAATCCCAGACTGGGGCTCGCAATTGCAAAAAAAAATATTAGAAAAGCAGTTACGAGGAATTTGATAAAGAGAGCTGTTCGGGAAAACTTTAGATTACAGCAACATCAGTTAATAAATATTGATATTGTTGTATTAGCTAGAAGAGATGCAGCAAATGCATCACCAACCTTATTGAGAAAATCATTGGATAAGCATTGGCTTAGACTGATAAACCGATGCAAACCGTACTCATAAATCTTATAAAGTTTTATAAATATTTTATAAGTCCTTTGCTAGGGCCAAGATGCCGATTTTATCCCAGCTGCTCAAGTTATGGTCAGGAAGCTATTAAGCTTCATGGTGCTCTCAAAGGTTCGTATCTAACTCTCAGAAGATTATTAAAATGTCACCCATTTCATGAGGGTGGTATTGACCCTGTTCCAAAAAAATTTGGTAAATAACAATGGATAATATTAGATTTCTACTAGTCATTGCCTTTGCAATGATTTCTTATATGCTTTGGGAACAATGGCAATTGGACTATCACCCAAGGCCTGTTGTATCGGCATCAGAACAACCCACAATTTTAGATCCTCAAGTAGATTTACCTGCTACAGGAAACTCTCAAACGGGAGAGAATGGACAAAGTGTAGAAGCAGTACCTATGCTTGATATTCCTGCAGATAAAATTATTACAGTAAAAACGGATGTTTTCTCTCTTGAAATTGATACCAAGGGCGGTACCATACGCAATCTCGATTTATTACAGTTTCCTCATGAAAAGGAGAATACTGTAGTCAATAAGATGTTTGCTTTGGTTGGAATGGAACCCGAAGCTAAAGATCTTTCCCCCATTCGTTTATTTGATGGTAGTTCTGAAAAACTGTTTTTGGCTCAAAATGGGCTGATTGCTGATGCAGGTTCTGCATTTGCACCTGATCATCATGCTTCATACTCAGTAGAAAAAGAAAGTTACCAATTGGCTGATGGACAAGACAGTGTGTCTGTACCCTTGGAATGGACTAATAACGAAGGTTTAGTCGTTAAAAAAATCTACACATTTACTCGCGGTAGTTACAGTATTAGTGTTGATCAAAAAATTAGTAACGATTCACCAAAAACTTGGACGGGTAGACAATATAGTCAATTATTAAGAGTGCCCTATGTCGATGACAAAGGTAATACTTTTATCAGAACCTATGCCGGTGGTGTGGTTTATACTGAAGAAGAAAAGTATCAAAAAGTTGATTACGAAGATATGGCAGAAGAAAACCTGAGTGTTACTACTTTGGGTGGCTGGAGTGCAATGACTCAGCATTATTTTGCTACAGCATGGGTTCCACCTGCTGATGAAGAAAATCATTTTTATACTAAAGAGTTAAAAGACTGGCGTTATGTGATTGGTTCTTATTCGCCGGCAGTTGATGTACAGCCTCATACAGATGTTGTTTTGACTTCACATCTATTTGCTGGACCCAAAATTCAACCGATGATGGAAAAAGTTGCAACAGGTCTTGAATTAACAGTTGATTATGGTTGGTTGACAGTTATTGGTAAACCTATTTACTGGTTACTTAATCGAATACATGATTACGTGGGTAACTGGGGCTTGTCAATTTTAGGTGTCACATTATGTATTAAATTATTGTTTTTTAAATTATCTCAAGCCAGTTTTCGTTCTATGGCCAAGATGCGTAAAATTCAACCACGTCTTAAAGATCTGCAAGAAAAATTTAAAGATGATAGACAACGTTTCAATACTGAAATGATGGCTATGTATAAAAAGGAAAAAGTAAACCCTATGGGGGGTTGTCTTCCTATTTTGGTACAAATTCCGGTCTTTATTTCTTTGTATTGGGTATTGATTGAAACAGTAGAATTACGTCAAGCGGATTTTATATTGTGGATGCAGGATTTATCAGCGCAGGATCCATTTTTTGTTTTGCCGGTTATTATGGGAATTACCATGAAAATTCAGCAAAGTTTAAATCCAGCACCGATTGATCCATTGCAAGCAAAAGTGATGAAAATGTTTCCGATCATTTTTACTGTATTCTTTTTGTTTTTTCCAGCCGGCCTGGTACTTTATTGGGTTTGTAACAATACTTTATCAATTTGCCAGCAGTGGTATATCACTAAACAAATTGAAGCTGAAAAATAAATTGTTTTAATTTTTTATGGGCATAGCATAAGCTGTGTCCATAAAATAAAACCAACTGAATAACTCCAGTGCAACAAAATATCCAAGATACCATTGCAGCAATTGCAACACCTTCAGGAAATGGAGGCGTGGGTATTATAAGAATTTCAGGGCCTTCAGCTACTGATGTCGCCAAACAAATGAGCAATCAAACTTTTCTCCCTAGACAAGCGATCTTTACATCATTTAGGGATGCAGATAAATGTATCATTGATTCGGGTATTCTTCTATTTTTCCCTAACCCTTATTCATACACAGGTGAAGATATTATAGAAATACAAGCTCATGGTGGAGCTGTTGTTTTAGATATGCTGTTAAAAAGAGTTTTGAGTTTGGGAGCAAGATTAGCTAATCCTGGCGAATTTACCGAAAGGGCTTTTCTTAACAATAAACTTGATTTAGCTCAAGCAGAAGCGGTTGCCGATTTAATAGAAAGTAGTACAGAACAATCTGTGCGTTCTGCACAAAAATCCATGCAAGGGATTTTTTCTGATCAAATAAACGAGTTGGTTGATGAGCTAACTGAACTTAGGATTTATGTAGAAGCGGCAATTGATTTTGTAGATGAAGAAATAGATTTCTTATCCGATGGTGTTGTTGAAAACAAAATAAATAAAATATCAGAAAAAATAAAGCAGATACAAAATACTGCACAACAAGGACGATTATTACGCGATGGTATGACTGTCGTTTTAGCGGGAAAACCTAACGCAGGCAAATCTAGTTTATTAAATGCTCTAGCGGGTCATGAAGCAGCAATTGTGACTGATGTTGCAGGGACTACCCGGGATATTTTAAAAGAACGGATTCAGATTGATGGTATGCCTTTACATATTATAGATACTGCCGGATTAAGGGAAAGTGAAAATATAGTAGAAAAAGAAGGCATACGCAGAGCACATGAACAGATACAACAAGCAGATAAAATTCTATTATTAATTGATAGTACAGATTCTGAAATTTCATCAATAATGAGTACCTTACCGGCAGGCCTGGATATTACAAAAATCTATAACAAAATAGACTTGGCAGGTATAGACCCGGAAATAATTGAATCTGAACATGGATGCCAAATATATCTTTCTGTAAAAAAAGGTATGGGTATGGAATTATTAACCAATCATCTTAAACAAAGTGTTGGATTTAACGGTGAAACGGATGATATTTTTATTGCCAGAAGAAGGCATATAGAAGCATTAACCCAAGGTCATACTTTTGTAGAAAGTGCACAGGTACAGTTACAGAACCAGGCGGGTGAGTTGGTAGCAGAAGACTTAAGACAAGCTCAAAATAGCCTGGCGGAAATCACTGGAACATTTAGTTCTGATGATTTATTAGGTAAAATTTTTAGTTCGTTTTGTATTGGAAAGTAATTCAGAAAAGAATTTGTTTAAATAATTTCTGATATGTTGTACAAAAGGCTTACGAAAAATTGAACATTTCTAGATAAATAGCATCATATTGTTTTTAATCCTTGCTGGAGAAGCATTATGACTAGGCACTACTCACTTCAAGAAATTGCTGAAGACCTGGGCGTATCACGTGAAAGAGTACGACAAATTGAACGACAAGCATTAGCTAAAGTAAAAGCTAATCTTATCAGGCAAGGGTTTAAACCTGAAGATTGCATTAACTTGAGAGAGGACTAGTGAATATAAAAAAATATTTAAACTTAGTAGCTTAGAGTTAATATGTTTTATATTTTTTAAATTGGGATCAAAGTAATTTTTGCTAGATTAATGGTTATTTTCAATAACCTTTTAATTTAGAAGTAAGATTTCATTTATCCCAATTAAATTGTAGATCAACCCGTGTACCACCACTATCAGAGTTCATTAGCAATAGTTTTGCATGGTGTAAACCTGCAATTTCTTTAACGATAGCTAAACCTAGGCCACACCCATTTCCTGTACTACCAGGGATGCGGTAAAAACGTTCTATTATTTTTTCTTTTTCAAAATCAGGAACTCCTTCCTGGTCCATCATCTTCAATACTCAGGCATAGCACTGGTTTATTTAGTTAGTCTGACAAAAATACGCCCTTTTTTATACCCATAAGCTATAGCATTGTCTAGCAAATTAGTGAGTAGTTCTGTTAATAATACTTTATCTCCATTAACAATATAGGATTGCTCAATAGCATCAAAACTTATTTCTATATCCTTCTCTAACGCTTTTGCTATCGATTCTATACATACAATTATACAAATCAACTTTTTCCATCTTATGACAGCCTTCAACGGGATCAGTACGGGCTAAGGCAAGTAACTGAGTAATCATATGGGAAATTTTATCAGCACTATTTTGAATTTGGGATAAGGCTGGCTGCATAGTTAGTGCCTGAACGGAAAAGCATAAAGCTGAGCGAGGCCCACAAAATGTTGACTCAGACTGCGTACTAGCCATTTCAAAATTCGCCAAACACAGACGCAAAGCACCATTTTTCTGTCCACATGGCGTTAAAAACCAT
>JBJPGG010000041.1:0-15991 GCA_048595505.1 Methylococcaceae bacterium | reverse complement strand
CGACGCATTATTGCCGAAGCGGCTTTGGATTCGGATTTTGATAGGGTTTGCCCCAAATATAGCAGCTCCCCTGTAAATTCGGTGGTAGCTGTTTTACTTCGCATGGTGGCTTGATAAAATTTTAGGAAACTTCAGTTAAAGAACTGGCTACTTGTAAAGCGGCGGCGTCATCATTCTTGGCTAAATTCAATGAAATTAAAGAAATCCAGCGCGTTAAAGATGCTCGGTCTGCCTGCTTATCCTCCAGAGCTAATTCGATGGCTTGTAAATTTTTTATTAACTGAAATAAAGGGACTGTACCTGCATGCGTTCTGGGTACAGGAATACTCATTTCTGGAGGTTCCTGTTCTGCAAGGACTACCACATAACTATGTATATTATCTGCATGTACTACTTGAAATATTAATTCATCATGCAATAACTTCATTAATCGATTGGGGATAATATAAAACCAGCATTTAATTCCCCCAATATCTTCCGCTGCAGTCAGGGTGAAATCACCCCAAGGTCGAACTTCCTCAATTCTATTAATAAGAAAATCACGTTGATCAGAAAGGTTTCTCAATTCAGTTTGTACCTTCAAAACTTGTTGAACAATTTCGTCGAGATTAAAGTCTTCTTTATCACTTACCTGGTGCCTTTTGTTAACACACTGATTTAAATATTTAAGTGCCTGAACTGCTTTTTCCGTTTGTTTTTGAGTCGCAATTTCACTAGAAATAACCAATTTATTTAAAGAAATTAAATGAGCACCGCCTAACACTTGAAGCTTTTTAAGCATCTCGGTTTTTTCTGGCTGTAAACCACATAAAGTCAGTTTACATAAATCTACGATAGCCATTAAACATATTCCTTCAGGCGTTTTTGTTTGGTTATTTTCGCTCTGACAACTGCAGCCCTTTCAGCATCAGAAAGGAAAATCCTAATTTTCCTAATATTTTGTTGGGACCTTGGAATTAATACTTTATCGAACAAGTTAAGTCTTTGTGTTACTTTTTTTACAGCATGCTGCAGCACATCGACTCTTTGCTGGTCAACCTTTAAATGAAGCTGTAATTCTAGCATTTGAGTTAGCTGAATAACAAACAAATCCACCCAGTGAGGCTTGGATAAAAAAGAATAGGTTTTACACTGTATTTCTATATTCTTTAAACAAGGCAAATTAACGCCCACCACATTTTCTTGACTGAGATCGACCTGTTTTACAGTCACTAAATCATCTAAATTTACATGTTCATTGGATAACATAGGAAGTTGCTCCTTAACCACCTCATAACAAAGCCTTATTTTTTCTTCCGTCTGAGCTAACCGGGTGATCGCTTTGTTTCGTTCTGCCATCAATTGTTGCCGCTTTAGGTCTAACGAAGGTAAATACTGCTTATACCGCTTTAATTGAGCACCCTCCTTATGCAAAGCAGACTTGCTAAATGATAATTTAGCCATCTTCTGTAGGTATGTTTACTGGAAAGTATTTATCAATAAGCCCCTGCTTCATTAACAACTCACTTTCATCAAAACATTCTGCTAATGTCTGCCAGCTTAAATCAAGCGCATCTTCCAAGCACAATGAAACATTGATATCCATAAAACGCGTTCTAAATAAATGTCCAAACTTAAGTAATTTTCTGTCAAAAGAAGAAAGTTCAAAAGCCATTGCCTGCTTTTGCTCTGCCTCGTTAGCTCCGGAATAAAAACGAATCATGGTATTCATGATTTGAGAATGATCTTCACGTGTGACTTTACCAATCACATGCTGTTTCAAACGAGATAATGAACCAAAGGGGTCTAACATTTTATCATGTAGATAAAACTGGCCTTCAGTAATATATCCGGTATTATCAGGAACGGGATGAGTAACATCACCACCCGGCATAGTAGTAACACTCAGTATAGTGACAGATCCAGCGCCATTGTAGTCACAAGCTTTTTCATAACGCTTAGCCAATTGTGAATACAAATCGCCCATATAGCCACGGTTTGAAGGCACATGCTCCATTGAAATGCCAACTTCTTTCATGGCATCTGCATAAGCGGTCATATCGGTCAATAACACCAATACACGCTTACCTTCTTCAACCGCAAAACGCTCAGCAACGGTTAATGCCATATCCGGAACTAATAAGCGTTCAACTATTGGATCAGAAGCCAAATTACAAAACATGACCGTTCTGGCAAATACCCCGGCTTGTTCAAATTGAGTACGGAAAAAATGGTAATCATCAAAGATTAAACCTAATCCTCCAAAGACTACGATATCCGCATCTGCTTGTATCCCAATACGCGCTAGGAACTGATTATAGGGTTCTCCAGAAATGGAAAAGATAGGGATTTTTTGGCTTTCAACTAAAGTGTTGAACAAATCAATCATCGGTACATCAGTACATCAGTACGGATCATATTAGAAGCCAACACCCGTTTCATTGGGTTTACCGATACACTTTCTATGCTTACTTTGGGATCTGGTTGTAGCGATGAACCACCATCTAGCGGCTCTCCAACTCCATTAAAGATACGCCCCAGAATATTATTAGAGTATGTAACCTGCATCGAGTGCCCTAAAAAACGTACTGATGCGTCAGTGGATATGCCCTGTGTCCCTGAAAAGATTTGCAGGGAAACCTCATTGCCTTTAATTTTAATGACTTGGGCTAAGGATTGTGTACCATTACTATCTTCAACTCTAGCCAAGTCACCAAAACGGGTAGCAATATCCTGCATCCCCTTAGAATGAGAAACATGAACAGTAATAATATTACCGACAATAGAAATAATATTATGGTGTCTAATTAAAGTTTCAATCATAAAATGCTCAAATATAAAAACACTGAAAAGTATAAAAATTTAATAACATTTTTCTTGATCTGCGCTGTTTTCAACACATTCATATAACAAGCTAACTACTTCGTCACAACGACATACGAAAAGCTTAGCCTATCATACTACTTTTTTACTGCTAATCTAGCAATATTCCCTTAAATATCTAAGGATATTACAAACAAACCGAAAATAGACAACAAAACCTTTTAGTTATCCACATCAACAGGTAACATCTGCATATTACAGCGCATGTTGTTAGCATAAGTAAAACCGACAGAAGTTATCTGCTTGCTACTGATATTTGCCAAATGAAGTGCTGCCATCATGACAGCTTTGTGAAAAGGAGCCGACTTTCGAGCAAGAGTAGATAACAAATACAGTGCATTATCTTCACTTAATTTCTGCTCATCAATCATTTTCTGGGCCAATTTAGTCACCCTAAGAAAAGCAATTACCCTTTTCTTTTGACTTAAAAAACCAATTGATGGAATACTTTTACGTAGATGTTCATAAGCTTCTATAGATACTTCCGCTTCATCCATTTATCGTTCTCCTACTTCTCATAACTTAATTTAGATATCAAACTGATTTATTTAGGTTTAGACATCCTCTGTTTAAAAACCTCATAAATAATAACACCCGCTGCAACAGAAACATTTAAGCTTTCAACCTGCCCAGTCATTGGTATTTTTACTAAAAAGTCACATTGTTCCTGGGTCAATCGCCTCATACCAGTGCCTTCTGTACCCATCACCAAAGCCAAGGGTAATGTTAAATCTGCCGAAAAGACAGACTGTTCTGTATCTCCTGATGTACCCACCACCCAGATATTTTGTTGTTTTAACCAACGTAAAGTTCTCGCCAGGTTTGTCACTTGATAAACAGGAACAGTTTCCGCCGCGCCACTGGCAACTTTACAAACGGTAGCAGTAATACCCGATGAATTATCTTTAGTGATAATAATACCGTGTACACCTGCTGCATCAGCCGTGCGCAGACAGGCACCAAGGTTATGAGGATCTTGTACTTGATCTAAGACTAAAAACAAGGGAACTTCAGTCATGGACGTTACAATATGTTTAAGTTCATCTTCAGAATGAACGCCAGGCATTTCAACTTCAGCGACAATACCTTGATGATTTTTACCATCACTCATTTTTTCCAGACGCTTTCTATCAGACTTTTCTACTTTTATGCCCAATCTTTTGGTCTGATCAAGTAACGCGAGTAATCTTTTATCTTGTCTTTGTCCGTCTACCCAAATGTGATGTATTTTATCTACTGAAAAGTCTAAAGCTGCTTGTACAGCATGAATACCAAAAATTTTTGTTATATTCACGACTTACTTGACTTCTTTTTAGTCACTTTCTTTTGTTTCACTGTTTTCTTTTTTACAGTCCCTTTTGTTTTAGAAACTTTAGACTTGGCTGGTTTTTTACCAGTAGATTTTTTTACTGCAGGTTTAGCTTTTTTTGAAGCTGATGATTTTCTTGATTTTCCCTGATTGAGCAAATCAAAATCAATTTTCTTTTCATCCAGGTCAACTCTAGCCACTCTAATTTTAACTTTGTCTCCTAATCGAAAACGGATGCCTGACCGTTCGCCCAATAACTGGTGTGTTTTTGCATCAAAATGAAAGAAATCTTGAGGCAGGTTCGAGATATGTACTAAACCTTCGGCATATATTTGATCTAATTCGACAAAAAAACCGAACCCGGTAACAGCTGTAATAATCCCTGAAAATTGTTCACCAATTTTATCCATCATATATTCGCATTTCAGCCAATTTACGACATCTCTGGTTGCTTCATCAGCTCTGCGTTCGTTAGCAGAACAATGTTCACCCAACACAACCATATCAGGGAAGCCATAAATAAAACTATCTGCTGGTTTACCATCTAAACAATGTTTGATTGCTCTATGTACTAATAAATCAGGATATCGTCTAATGGGGGAAGTAAAATGTGCATAAGCGTCTAATGCCAATCCAAAATGTCCCTTTTTTTCTGGGCTATATACGGCTTGTGACATGGAGCGCAACAAAACAGTCTGAATTAAATGTGTATCTGCCCTGCCCTGTACAGAATTAAGCAAATGCATATAATCTAAAGGTGATGGTTTATCCCCTCCCCCTAGCACTAAACCCAATTCATTTAAAAAGCTTTTAAGGTTTAATAATTTTTCAGTACCAGGGCCTTCATGTACCCGGAGTAAATGCGGCATTTTTTTACGAATAAGAAACCTCGCTGCCGCATTATTAGCAGTGATCATAAATTCTTCAATCAACTTATGTGCATCATTACGCTGAGTAGGAACGATTTTCTCTATCTTTCTGTCACGACCAAATATAATTTGAGTCTCTTGCGTATCAAAATCCATTGCTCCACGTAAATCACGTCCTTTACGCATCACTTTATAAAGACTATAAAGCTCCTGTAATTGCGGAACTAAAGCTGCATGTTTTTTTGTTAACGCTTTGTGACCATCTACTACAATCTTTGCAACATTAGTGTATGTTAGGCGAGCATGAGAACGCATGACTGCATTAAAAAACCCAGATCGAATCACTTTACCTTGTTCATTTATATATAACTCACAAACCATACATAGACGATCAACTGCTGGGTTAAGCGAACATAAGCCATTGGATAAAACTTCCGGCAACATGGGTATAACTTGTTCTGGAAAATAGACTGAAGTACTCCGGTTTTTAGCCTCAGCATCCAGTGCGGTATTAACTTGTACATAGTGAGACACATCGGCAATCGCAACTAATAATTTCCAGCCTTTTGACGTTTTTTTACAATAAACAGCATCATCAAAGTCACGTGCGTCTTCACCGTCAATGGTGACTAAAGAAAGCTCCCGTATATCAACCCGGTTTTGTTTTGCTGATTCAGGAACTTCTTTGCTTAATGGCTTAATCTGATGCATAACATCTTTAGGCCATTGAAAAGGCAAATCGTATGAACGCAATGCCATCTCAATTTCCATCCCAGGCGCCATATGCTTACCTAACACCTCAACAATGCGACCTATGGCTTGCCGATGATTACTTGGGTGCTGAATGATTTCTGCAACAACAATCTGACCTTTCCTTGCTTTACCGACTTCATCTTTAGGTATAGAAACATCCTGAGTAATTTTATTATTATCAGGTACAACAAAGAACAATCCTCTTTCCTGGATTAATCGGCCCACAACTTGTCGAGTGTTACGTTCAAGAATTTCTACCAGTGCTCCTTCCCTGCGACCTTTTCTATCAAGGCCAGCCACTCGAACAACTGCCCTATCATTATGCATAAGGGATTTCATTTCCCTGGGCGACAAAAACAAATCTGCAGACCCATCATCAGGTTTCACAAAACCAAAGCCATCGGCATGGCCTAATACCCTACCTGCGATTAAATCTTTACTATTAACTAGGCAATATTTTTGTCTGCGATTGAATAATAATTGACCATCTCGTTCCATCGCCCTTAGACGACGACGTAATGCCTCTAGATTCTCTGACGACTCAAGACCAAACTTTTGTGCGATTTGTTGACGACGTAAAGGCTTAGCTATCTCTTCAATCAATTGAAGAATAAGCTCTCGACTAGGAATAGGGTTTTCATATTTTTCAGCTTCTCGCTGAGCATAAGGATCTGTTGTTTTGATAAAATCGTGTTTTTGATCAGATTTTAGAGACATTATATAATTTAAATTTTTGGGTGAGGGTAAAATCTGTGCTTTAACCTAGATTTAACCATCATAGCTTATAAAGATTGTTTTTTATACGACAAACTGTTTAACAAGAAGATAACCTTTCACTTACTCCCTATATCTAGATATTTAAGGAACTAGTGTTAAGTTAAACTTCATATATTATGAGTATTGAATGTAATTTTACAAATGGATGAAAATACAGCATCTTATTTAGCAAAAACAGACTATTCTTACTGTAATAAAAAGCAGGTTATATACAAATGATTACGGATTACAATTACCGAATAGGACCAAGATCAAAAAACCACAGAAGTTAAATAAAAGTGGGAAATTATTGCAATTATTTTGCTTCAATCTACATTTATATTTTACCAATCATCTAAAACTTCAACTGAACAAACTGGGTCAGAGCCCGAAATTAAAGAAATCAGTCATATACAAGCTGATATATTCTCCAAATAATTTCAGTTTTATTATTTACTCTTAGATGATATTGAATTAGTTGTAGCTGACAATGAAGTTAATATACGAACGAGGAAAGCGTATTTCGGCCAAGGTCAGAACAAAGTGTATAGCTTTGCACGTGGGATCATTCCGAGACATTACTCAAGCAACAACATTACGCCAGGAATTACTCAACTTAGATTTAGCTAGTATAGAAATTTATAAAAAAGGTATTACCACATGGAATCGAGTTGTGATTAACCATTCATCCATATTGGAAGTTAGAGCCAACAAGACTGTTCTTAGAAAGCATCAAGTTGATACTTTAGTGATTGAAAAAAAGATATAAAATACCCCCTTCCCTTTCCATACTACTTCATCAACATAAGTTAATTGAAAGACCCACCTATATAGACTGATCTGACTTATGCCCAAATCCAGTCATATAAGAAATAATGGCTATACAATTTAAAAGACTGCAATAGTATACAAGCACTGCGTAGAAAAAAACTAGACATTGACTCCTGACACTATGCCAATACACTACAATTAAATTGTGATGATACAGTTTATGTTCGCTTAGAGAATATTATTAAGTACTGAGTGGACAAAAAAACTATGGAGGCTGCGACCGGAATCGAACCGGTGTAGATGGCTTTGCAGGCCACTGCATAACCACTTTGCTACGCAGCCTTAATAAGATAAACTGAAGAAATAAAAAAAGCCGCATATTAGCGGCTTTTTTAGAATTTATTGGAGCGGGAAACGAGATTCGAACTCGCGACCCCAACCTTGGCAAGGTTGTGCTCTACCAGCTGAGCTATTCCCGCAAATCAATTTATTCCACTATTATAATGGATTATTTGAGTTCGTCAACAACTTAATTTAAGTTATTAGAAATTACCCAGCCTTTTCTTCCTGCACATTCACCGCCCAGGATCTCTATTTCAACATATTTAGCACCAGTAATCTCTTGCATATTTAAAGCTTTAATTTTTGTTCCCTGTGGTAAATTCTTACATTTATCACCTGCCCCCTCCAGAGTATCATCATAAGCAGCAATTGAACCAGGAATATTAACTATTCTAACAGTTGCACTTGGATCATAAGTATTCACTCCTTTTAAAACATAAGTCTGCCCAACTGATACATTAATAGCTCGTGCAGCAGATAAAGTCTTGTTGCCATCTCCACCACCCATCATCATCATGACAAGTATCAAAACTACCAAACCACCAATTCCACCAAAGAAGACTTTTGGATTTGATTCTTTTAATTCCATTACTTTTGCAAGTACATTACCAGCAGCATTTGATGCCGCCTCAGTTGTTGCTTCAGTTTTATTGCTTGGTTCAACTGATTCATTAGTGTTCTCATCATTACTCATTCTTTTTTCCTCTTAATATAAAAGCTTTTTTTAAAATATATACCATTAATTAGAAACAACCCATCATCCCCATCGGTTTAAAAAACACATCTTTATAAAGTAAAATGGTTCAAACAATGGTTATTCAATATAGTTCCTAAGGTATTTGAGATATATTTCTTTATTATTATCTGGGCTGATAAAGGTACCATGCTGAGAAAACTTTTCAAGTTTTGATTGCACTTATACATAAAATAGTTTGCTGTTTAGCTCAAAAACCACTCATAACATCAAATTTAAATAAAATCATATCCTTTTTTCTTGGTTTGCTCGACTATTTGTTTTTCCTCTATTCGTCTACATTCAAACTGCCAATAACCAAGCCCTATATTTTTTCTACCGCCTAAAACAATAGGAAAATCATCCTCATTCATAAACATTCTCACTACATCATCATTTTTATGCATAAAAGATTCCATAATAATATAGCTTTTTTCACCCATTTCATTTTTTACGCCATAAAGTAATGCCTTCTGAGCATCTCCATCGGCTTCAGCTGATATAGATTTATAAATCACAGCATAAGAGATAGAGGTTAGAGATGATAATTCAAAAACCATATGCCCATTTTGTTTTGGCATAGTTATTTTTTTTACTATACCTAATGCCCTTTTACTTTCAGATTCATTAGTTTGTCTATAGCTTACTAGACTGCCAATAGACAACACACCATCTTTTGCAAATTGACACGACAATTCTCTATCTGAATAAGATTCAGCCAACACCTCAAGATTACAATCTTCATTTACTTCCAATGAATTTTGTAGTGAATGCGTAGCCTCTAACCCAATAGCGATATACCTATCCAGACGATCATAAAAAAAAGAGATGCCTTTTTGTTCAAAGCCTTTCCAACATTGCAGCAAATAATCGAACAAAACTGCCGGAAGTTTATCCGATACATTTGCTAATCGATGCATAGAACTGAATCGTGCCCCCCCCTTATTGCTAAACTTTTCTCTATGTTGAAATGCTTTATATAATTTATTTAAGTCTAAATACATCATTGATGAATCAGTTTGACTTTGATTAAAGTCAAAATTTGGTTGAATATCTTCATCCATCAGAATGATGCATTGAATTTTTTGATTACTTATAGCTTGATTTTCAATTTGTATATATTGACTGATTGTGCCTATAAAGTCATAGACCTGCTGTACCTCTTTTTGCATTAACCTTGAAGGATCTGCAAGACTTAATAGTAAAACCTGTTTATAACAATCCTCTGGCGTACTAATCTTACCCGCTAAGCTTTTTTCATCAGCTACTTTGCTATTTTCCTTTTTACTCCTTACACTCAGCTTATAAAGAGAATGTAAATCAATCCAGACCCAGTCGGGTACAGGTAAAAACATCATATAGTGAGTGACTACAATTTCACTAAGACCTTTTATAGTTCGCTGAATGGCTAATGCAGAATTTTTACTTTGAAACCAACCTACATTTCGACGCGTTAATTCACGTACCACCATCCAATAACCGATGGTAAACTGTTTTTCAACTGAAACCACCAGACTTAAAATCTTTTGTTCATTTCCACTTTTAGGAAAGCCCGAGAGAATTAATCTGGAACGTAAAAAGTCCTCAATAGTTAAAAAATGAGGCCTTAATATTTCTAAAATCTCAAGTCTTTGTTGGCCAGGTAGTTCAACTATATTAAATCCTTTTATAAAATCATGAAATAACCGAGTAGCCAGACTTGGGTTTGCGGCAGGCAGCTCTAAAACCCATTGATTAACAGCATCTTTTTCATATGCACCCAGCAGGTCTGCATTTTTTTTTTGTACTGGAATTACAAGAAAAAAAGAGTTTTTCACAAACTATCCAATGATTTACAGTTATAAGTTAAATTAAGTTTAGACTATATTAGTGTTTTTTTAATTGACTATTTCCACTACCTACCCCCTTTTTTCATCATCATTCCTTTGGATGGATTATAGCCTAAAACAGCAGCAATCATAAAAATTGCAAAAGCTGAGAATGTATATATAAAAGCGTATTGATTAAATTGCCCATACAATGCAAACCTTATCAACTCAACAGCTTGCGAAAATGGATTATAAAAAGCGAGGTGATGTAAAAAATCACTGGACTCTTTCATTTTCCATAAGGGATAAAGTGCTGTCGACATAAAAAACATTGGAAAAATAACAAAATTCATTACCCCGGCAAAATTCTCCAGTTGTTTGATAAAAGATGATAATAGTAAGCCTAAGGCTCCCAGCATCAAGCCTGAAAGTATCAGTGCTGGTAACACCCACAAGTACCCAATCAAAGGGGCTTCGATTCCATAAAACCAGGCTACGGTGAGAAACACATAAACCTGGAGTATAGATACTGAAACGCCTGCGATTAATTTACTAATCAACAAAAACCAACGGGGTAATGGACATACCATCAAAATCCGCATACTACCCATTTCCCTATCATAGACCATTGATAATGAGCTTTGCATGCCATTAAAAAGCTGAATCATACCCATCAACCCAGGAGTGATATAAACTTCATATAAAATATAAGTCTCATACGGTGGATCAATAGCCATTCCTAATGTGGCTCTAAAACCAGCTGCAAAAATAAACAACCAAACAAGAGGACGTACTAAAGCAGAAATAAAACGTTCTCTTTGGCGTACAAAACGCCATAATTCACGAGCAATAACGCCCCACATAGCACGCCAGTAATGAAGGATATTCATGCCCTCTCCTCCTGAGTCAATTGCTTAAAAGCCTCATTTATGGATGTTGAACAGGTTGTTTTTAACACCTCCTCCACCGGCCCTTTCGCTCGTATTTGACCTTTATGCATTATGATCAATTGGTCTTGCGGATAAATTTCATCAATCAAATGGGTCGCCCAAAATACAGCAAGGTCCTGTTCTGCCACCAATTGATGCACATGTTCAACAATTGATTGTCTGCTTGGTAAATCAAGCCCAACTGTAGGCTCATCCAATAATAATAAGGCCGGCTTATGCAACAGTGCCCGGGCAATTTCCACCCGCCGTCTATGCCCACCATTCAGTTGCCGCACTTTCTCAGAACGTCTTTCATACATGTTTAATCGTTCTAATTCTTCCTGAATACGCAGTGTAGCCAATCGTCTACTCATCCCATGCAATGCAGTGTGATAGCGCAAATTTTGTATCACAGTTAAATCCAGATCCAAAGTGGTTTGCTGAAACACGACCCCTAAGCTACTCAAGGCATTTCGTGTTTGTTTTTTAACATCAAAACCACAAAGTTGAATACTGCCAAAATGAGAATCATATAATCGGGTAATCAGAGAAAACAAGGTGCTTTTACCTGCTCCATTAGGACCGAGTAATATATTACATTCTGCTGATTTAACAGTAAAACTCACCTGGTCAAGCGCTTTTTTCCCACTATATGAAAAGCTTAAGTCTGCAACAGCCAGTGCAGCAGACTGTTTTCCACTTTGACCCAATGGACTACTCATGGTTTTGCTACAATTCCCCAAGGGAAACGTCCCACTGCAACAGATTTTGTCACTTTGTGATTTTCAAGATCAATAATCGAAATATCATTACTTCTGCCATTGGTTGTATACAGCCTTTTCTGGTCAGGTGAAAAAGCCAGATTCCACACTCGTTCTCCTACCAATAAAAACTTTTCCACTTCTAATGTTTGCGCATTAATAACAGCCACTCGATTGGCAGGTCCTATTGCAACATATCCCCATCGCCTATCTTTATCAACAACCACCCCTACTGGCTGAATTTTATCTGCTGTGACACCTGGTATATCTAACCTGATCTTTTTAATAATCTGTTTAGTATTAACATCTAAAATCATTAAAGTACCAGCAATTTCTGATGTAACCCATAACTGCGTATTATCCGATGTGAAATTAGCGGCTCTTGGACGTGGATCAACCAAGGTGTTTTCTGCAATAGTATTGGTTTTGGTATCAATCCAGTGAATCATATTTGTGGTTTCAGAAGCACTGACCACCCATTGATTATCAGGACTCACCGCGATACCTTCTGGTTCAACTCCAACCTTAATCTGAGCAATTTCCTTTTTATTAATAACATCGATGACTGTCACTAAATTATCATCTTCATTTGAGACATATAAACGATCGCCAATGGGATTTAAGGCAAATGTTTCAGGGTCTTCTCCAGAAGGTAACTGGCCTACTTCTGCATAGGTTTCCGTATCAATAATTTTAACCGTATTATCATCACTGGTTGCAACATACAGATATTTATTATCAGGACTAAGAGTTATCCCTCTGGGTCGCTGCCCTATATCAACTGTTTTTAATAATTTCCCGGCAATAGGGTCAACAATTGCAAGTGCATTATCTTTTTCCAAGGTAACAAAAACTGTTTCCGCCTGAACACTATAACTGGACAAAGTTACACTCAATAGTGAAGAGAATACGGCAACACCTAAAATACATTGTTTCATTTTTATTTCCATTCAAACTGTTTAAGTTTATTAATTATTTGCTGCTTCAGTTTTTGCAACTTGCTTTCTTTTCCACTACTCTTTTCTGCTTCTATAGTATCGGATACCGGTTTAGTATTTTCAACGCCCTGCTTCATACATGAAGACTCTGCCAAATCGAATCCCAGCGTATCCATCTCGGTTATTTTATGTAAAAACCCTTCAATGGGGGCTACTGCTACCAATGATCTTGGTGCGGCTAATAATACTGGCTGCCTTAATTGTCCATTCCATGATCTGAATGATAATGGATTACCTTTATAACCTTGTAACGCAAACTCATCCCCTAATAAATAATTTTTAATGACTTGCATCTGCTTTGATTTCGTTCTTACCGTAGCTTCACCAATGGACCTGACCGCCAAATAAGCCCCATAATCTTGTTCGCCCATCCACCTGCCAGCTTGCGTTTTAAACCGATTTTGAATTTGTACAGCCCCCCATTGTTCATGCGTTCTATGCCAAGAAGTAGCCACTAAACCCTGAGTACCAATCACTGGCCTTGGAATCCAACTGCGATAGTCGAAATATTCGCCAAACAAACCCTGCTCATCTGCAACAACTAATACATCATAGTCTTCGCCTTGAGTAAACACGGGAACATCCGATTGAGCCATTCTTCTTGCATCATAGGTATGAGTCCATTGTTTTTCTGCTACTATTTTTATTCCAAAACGCTTTGCTGCACGCTTTATTGCCGTGGCATATGCTTGGTCTTGCTGAGTCATCCCTTTGACTAAAAACCAATTATTCCATCTTTTTTTCATCATATATTGAGCTAAAGCATCGGCTCTCATAGCTCTACTTGGTAACATATGCAGAATATTCTCAACACATTGCTCATTTCTTAATCCATCATCCATGGTTGTTGCATCAAAAAAAAGTTTTTCTCTTGCAGAATCAAGAACAGATAATTGCTTTAGTTTATTTACAGGCAAATTGGTAATCACAAAAGCAATATCATCAGGCACTTGCTGTTTAAATGCAGTGACTACATCAGCAGAAACAGGAACAAGAATTTTGATTAATTCAAATTTTTGCCCGGTAAATGCACCTGTAGTATTATTATCTGCAGTTGCAACCTCAGCGCCCAGCAGACCTTTATGTTGAATAAAAGCATCTAAATTAGACAAAGCAGAAGGGATTTTTTGTTCCTGTGTAATGTAGGCAATTTTTATAGTATGAATAGTTACAGCATGAACCTGACCCATTGCCCACAACACTATTAAAACAACCGTTTTTTGAAATCTATTCATAGAAAAATTTTACGATAACTGTGATTATAATTTAGTAACAATTTTTGGGGTAAGAAATGATTTACTCACGTCTAAATTTATCCACATATCATTCACACCATGCCCACTAATTCCACAAAACAACCAATAACGGCCTTCTTTTGTTTTAAAGCGCATAGTTTCCTGTTCATCAATATAAACATCCTCGGTATATGCCCTGGGTAATACAGCAGCTTGTGAAGCAAGATAACCAGGTATATCAGCTTGGGAATAAGGATAAGTCACTATAATATTGTGAGGAGCAGTCCCATCCCTGTTAGTCAGAGTTAGGTTGACAATCCAGTCATCAGGCACTTGCAGAGTAACATTCCCTGCATAATAACCATTGTAATTAAATGCATTGTTACTGCCGTCCCAGCCAGAAACCAAAGCAAATGAAACTGTTTTATTTTGCACCTCAACCTTCATCCAGGAAGGATGTTGCTCCTCCTTATCGTCATATCTGGCACATGATGGAAGAATGATAATGCATGTCAGAACAAGTAATCCTAATTTTAATTTCATTAGTTTTTTTAAAATATTTCCCAGAACTTATAACCCAGCCGTTCATATATGTCTGCCTACGAACAGGTTCTAATAAACAGAGGTTGAAAGGCACTGTATTAAAACCTCAAATTCAATCTATAATGTTAAATAATCCCTACTGTTAAAAAAACCTCTATAACAATATATGCGATCCATTCCCTTATTTATAATTATCATCATCGCATTTGGCCTATCTTTTTCAAAACATATTTCGGCATTAATGTACCCTCTCAGTGGGTTAATTTTTTATTTTTACCTACCCGTTTTATATTCATCTTCCAGAATAAACATTCTTCATCACCTAAAAGAAAAACAAGTATTTCAGATACGATTTTACCCTATGGAACTAAGCATGTGGTTTGTAAGCACCTGTTTTTTTGCTTTTATGCTTGCCCATCTACTAGCTGATGTATTTTTTCCTTTTCGAGAATATCTTTATCATTTTACAATTTTTTTAATCTCCTTTGGGCTTTGGGGTACCATCTATTGTGAATTGGATGCCAAACACCACCATATCTTATCAAATAAAGCAGCTTTTGAAATGCAAGGACGTTTTTTGGGGTTTGAATTTCTTTTTATAATGATTTTGTTATTTACAATAAATCATTAGCCATGAAGCAAAACCATATAAATTTTTGATTATTCACACGAGTCATCTATATCAAGTTTTTTATTTGAATGATTAAACTGTTCAAGTTGCTTAATTAACACTGGGTAATGATTTAGAGAACGCTTGATAGCACCAATATCATAACTATCTAGCTGTTCTATTAACTTTCCAGCAAAGTCTTTTATCACTTTAATCGGATACTGCTTTACAATTTCCAGAACACTATAAGCAAATATCTTAATGTCTGAGATATTGTTAGTATTTGAAAGAGAACGACACTGTTCCTTCAATTTTGTTAACTTTACTAATGCAACAGGAAGAATTTCAACTTCATCATCATTCAATAATTCATCTTGCTCATTATTAAACTTAATGGCTACCTTTTCTTCAAAGGGTAAGAATTTACACAATTCATTAAATAGTGCTTTTTTAAGCACCGGTTTTCTTAAATAACCATCAAAATCATTACTTTTTAAACGTTCAAATTCGTCAGTCATTACCGAAGCAGTAAGGGCTACAATAGGAACCTCAGAAAATAATTTGATTTCCTTGGCTGCTTTATAGCCATCCATAACAGGCATTCTTATATCCATAAGAACAAGATCAAATAACTGCTGTTTAGCAAGGTTAACGGCATCCAAACCATTTTCAGCTTCAATTATTTTTAACTCAGTTTCTGCAAATAACGCCA
>JBJPGG010000040.1:0-2246 GCA_048595505.1 Methylococcaceae bacterium | reverse complement strand
AATCATTTACATGGAAAGCAAAGAAATAATAGCTGAATTAAAGAACCGCTGGGGAGTATCTACAGATACCGCATTAGCTGAAAAGCTAGGTACATCAAAGCAGGTCATTAATCGGTTTAAAAAAAAGAAAACCATAGATATTCAAGCCAAAATCATTAAATTATTACTGGAAGAGCTAGAATAAAACTCCTGTTTTTGGATAATTAAAATAAGCGCGTCCGTGCGCCTACCCTTCGGGATAAATGGCGAAAAAATGCCATTTATTTTTAATGATCTTAACTTTCAGAGACCAGGTTTAAGAATCTTTTTTTAAAAGCAGTGCTAAACCCATCGAGTCCGTTATTCTGGTTCAACCAAAGTGGCTAGAATTGCTAAAACTTCATAAACAATTTCAGATGGTGCAGTTTCAACTTTAGTTGCTTTACGAGCAACCAAGTCAGCCATTCGTATGCCACTGATTAATACAACACCTTGAGTATCTGTACCTGAACCCATTAATGTAACTGTAAAGCCCTCTACTCTGGCATAATTACCACCTTGTGTAATAGGTGCAATGAGCGTGATACCAAGACGGTTAAATGCTTTAGGTGATAGGACTAGACAAGGACGGAAATCACCCGTAATTTCTTTCCCTGCTGTAGGGTTTAAACACACTCTCACAATATCCCCTCTATGAAATATTGCTTTCCTTACCATTTCTCATTTCCTGCTTCGGACGTATTACCCCAATCAATTAAGTCTTGAGGCATTGGGGCTGACTCATCACATTTATCTAACAGTTGTGTAAGCGTATACTTGGGTTTTGTTTGAGTTGGAACAATAACTATCCGCCCGTCATCATCTTGAATATCAAGTTGATCGCCAATATTTAAACTATATTTTTTTAAAATATTTGCAGGGATAATCATCCCTGTAGAATTTCCTATTTTTCTGACTAAAGTTTGCATTAAAAATATCCGAGTGACAATAAAGTTACCACTATTGTACGCTTTTAATTTTTTGTGTCAACTTTGTTATAACATCCGTTATTTTGGTTCAATTCTTGGTTGTGAAGCTTGCGCTTGTGCAACCTCTACTAAAGTTTCAAGTCGAACTACACGCTTATCTACATTGGTTAAGGTAGCTTCAACACGGTCAATATCTCTATTCATGCGTTTTACTTCATCTGTCAGGCGTAATACATCTAAAAGCATATCTTTCCAGCCAGCCATTTATAATACGCCTCGTTGCTCTAAAGAAGTTAAAGTCTTATCCAGTCGTTTACGGGTATTTGCAGTATCTTCAATAGCCTCTTTGAGCCTTGAAGAAACCAGCTCCATTAATTCTGATGTTTCAATATCAGTGTCATTAGGATTGAAGGAATCTATAGCTGATCTAACTACACTAGCAACAGACAGCTTTTTTTCTTTAGCTATTTTCTCAAGTTTTTCAATATTGGTATTAGAAAGCATAAGTTGTTTTCTAATGAGGTTTTCAGTTTGCTGCGTGGCTTGCATGGGTAACGTCCTTTAAAAATATCAATGTGTTAATTATACACATACACAACTATATACACAATATTTTTAACCATTAATCTCAGTCATATCTAACTGCTCAAAACTACCTACAGAGCTTTTACAATCCATACAGCGCATTAATTTATTCTGCCGTAGCGTTTCACCTTCTACATGAAAGGATAACCCTTTCCACGAAATATTTTCAGAATGTCTCACCACTTTTGAAATAGTAAATCCTGAAGTACCACCACAGTGAGGGCATTTTAAGAATTTTTGATTATTCCAGTTTGCAGTCATTCAAAAATCAGCCTGTCCGTAGTTACTATTCATTTAAAAATGGATTCATCAGCTTGTGACTTAGTGTCTGACCACGTTCCTTCGGGATGGCGTGTAACTGCAACTTGATCCGTAGACGTAGGTATAGTCATTACTTGCCTAGTCGCTTCATCAATTATTTTTTCAGCTGGATAAGAATTATTTTTAGTTCCTATCGAGTCCCACATTTTATTTAATTGTTCTTGAGTAAAACCACCTAATTCAATCATTTCAGCACTCCACTAATCGGTTGCATTAATAGGTTGAGAGCTTAGAGCTTTCATTGCTGATTCTGCTAAAAAAGCAGAACGGCTTTTTGCATACCCATTTGATACTGCAAAATCAATTTTAGTCATTAACAATTTAGGCAAAGTAACCGTTGCCTTTTCTGTTTTACCAAGAAATGCTGAGACATCTATATCAATATAAGCCCAT
>JBJPGG010000039.1:0-2019 GCA_048595505.1 Methylococcaceae bacterium | reverse complement strand
AAGGTCAGAGGCTCCTACCACCACCAGTATAGTCATTGATGGAGCAGCCATTGTGCAGATGCTAAAGCCTGCTGCATGCAAGAACTTCAGAGAGTATGCACAAGAGATCTTTATCCCTTACATGTCTACAAGGCTTCAATCTTCATCACGCCTGGACCTGGTATGGGACACCTACAGAGCTGACTCACTCAAAGCTAGTACAAGAGCAAAGCGTGGTAAAGGAGTGTGCAGATGTGTGGTAGCAGAAGGAGCCATACCCAGAAACTGGCAGAACTTTCTTCGAGTAGACACCAACAAAACACAGTTGTTCAAGTTCCTGTCAGAAGCTCTCCTCCTGTGGTTTAACCTGAAAGACAAGCAACTCGTCGTCACTGATGGAGAAGAAGTCTGCAGCAAGCCTCCACTGTCTGAGCTGTCTTCGCTGGCCCCATGTACCCACGAGGAAGCCGACAGTCGAATGCTGCTTCATGTATCTCATGCAGTCCGCCATGGCCACAACAAAATCATGATCAGAACGGTTGACACAGATGTTGTGGTGTTGGCTGTCTCGGTTGTCCAGCATCTGCAGCCAGAAAATGAACTGTGGATTGCATTCGGAACTGGGAAAGGGTTCCTATACCTGGCAGCCCATGAAGTAGCAGCTGGACTGGGGCCAGATAAAGCACAAGCACTTACGATGCTCCATTCTCTGACAGGGTGTGACACTGTGTCAAGTTTTGCAAGTCATGGGAAGAAGACTGCGTGGGCAGTTTGGAATGTGTTGCCGGAGCTGACCGAAGCACTGTTGAAGTTGTCATCTGCACCAAGTGAAATACCAGAAGAGGTCCTGCACACCATTGAGAGATTTGTCATCCTCCTGTACGACAGAACAAGTCCATGCACGGACATTGACAAGGCACGCAAGAAACTTTTCGCTATGTTATGTAATTAGGTTAGGTTAGCTAGTTTAGTTCAACCGATAGTTGGGGGAGTAGCGCCCCTGGGCAGCTTAGCTATAGTTAGGCCTTCCTGCTGCCATGTTGGGGGGCCAACCTGTTGCGTGACCCTTTACGTGGCGGCGCGGACAGTCTTAAAAAAATCATAAATGTAGTAGGGCCCATAGCGATTATTTTATTTTCCAGGAAACACCAGGAAATAAAAACTTAAATTGCAGTCTTGTCATACAGTTTCCTCCTGTCAAATAAAAGAATTATTAAAACAGCTTCTTCCAGTAGATGATCGAGTTCCACGAGGTCGTTGGCCATTGGCAAAGGTGATAAAGGCCTATCCAAGTGACGACGGACTGGTTCGCACAGTCAGAATACGGACTAGCGAAACCGAATTGGAAAGACCTATCTCTAAGTTTTGGAGATTTTTTGAACGATCTATCACATTATAAGACGTGAATTGGACTAGATTAACTAGATAAGATGTTAGCTTGGAACCTGGCATAGTTCCATGTTTAGATCATTAACTTGATGAACAGAGCTCATTCGTGGGGGGGATTTGTAGCCGAGCTACAGCCTTGACAAGGTGATCGGAAATCTCCGTCCCTTTATTTGCATAAAGTTTTGTTCACGCGTTGCTTTTTTTTTGTTTTGTTTTGTTTTAAATGACTCAATGTTAGAAAGACACGTCGAAGAAGCGGCACGAAAACAGTCGTAAACGACATTATTTTACCTGTAACAAGTGTTGTTTTGTTACAACCTTATTTACCTTGTAATGACTCAAGAATAGAACATTTATTTCCAAAAATCGCGTTTGGATTAAAACAGTAGTTAAAAATAATGAACGTATGTACATATAAAATATCATGGATTATAAAAATGTGCGAAATATACAATAGCATAGTAATACGATTATGGATTATGAAAATGTGCAAAATATACAATAGCATAGTAATACGATTATGGATTATGAAAATGTGCGAAATATACAATAGCATAGTAATACGATTATGGATTATAAAAATGTGCGAAATATACAATAGCATAGTAATACGATTATGGATTATGAAAATGTGCGAAATATACAATAGCA
>JBJPGG010000038.1:0-6104 GCA_048595505.1 Methylococcaceae bacterium | reverse complement strand
CTTATATCTTGGCTAGACTCTAATAAGTGGCTGGCAAAAGAATGTCTTAACATATGAGGGTGCACATGTTCTGGCAAACCAATTTTCTTACACCATCTATCTAGGCGGAGTTGAATACTACGTTGGCTTAATCGTTTGCCTTTGTTGGAGGTATAAAGTGCCAAGTCAGCGGTGTCTGGGCGGTAATTTAGCCATGTTTTTAGGGCAGTGATAGCCTTGCTTCCAATGGGTAGGTTTCTCTGTTTTCCACCTTTGCCATGTCGGACTTTTAATAATTGCTGAGGCAGGTCCAGGTCCTCAATATTCAAAGCTGCTAACTCGCTTAACCTAAGTCCTGATGAATAAAACAGTTCAAACATGGCCAGATCACGTATTTCCAACGCTGAATCTGGATGAGTCTCTAATAGACCACTCATTTGATCAACATCAAGTACTTTCGGTAGCTTTCTTTCTTGCTTGGGCGCACGAACATGATGGGCGGGATTGTTATTCAGCAGACGTTTTTTTAGCTGGTAATTATAAAAACTACGAATGGCTGAAAGTTCTCGTTGTAAAGATTTGCTGCTGATGCCTTTTCTGTGTCGATTAGCAATATGGTTGCGTATATTGATGGCCTTAACATCTTGCCAGTGCAGTAATTCATGCTTTAAGCAATAACTAACTAACTGATTAATATCACGTAGATAATTTGTCAGGGTGTGTTCAGATACTCTTTTTTGTACTTTTAGGTGTTCGAAGTAATCGACTAATACTTGTTGGGCATCTGAATGCATCAATTAAAACAACTAGTCTAAAATAGCTATCAAACGTGTGCCGATAACTTCGCTCATTTGAGTCAGGAATAAATTTCCCATGCTGTAATGAAAGCGATTTTCTTCTCGGCTACCAATGGCAATTAAGCCTTCTAGTTCAGTAAAAGACATAGGAATAATGGCGCAGGATTTCACTTCTGCCGCGACATCGCCAAATAAAAATTTGGCTTGAGCTAAAGTAGGTCGGCCACATTTAGGCTGGTTGCTACTCAGTTCTTTATTAAAATGCTGTAAATTTTCGTCATCTGTCGCAACAAACATATTGCTAATAGGTGAGTCGACATTATTTTTTATAATGCGGATGGCTGAAAAGTCGGTCAAAAAGCATTCACTAAAGACCTTATCAAGATTACAGGAAACATCTTCCAGGGATTTTGCTTCCATCAGTGATAATGTTAACTCATGCATTTTACTAAAAGAGGTATCATTCTCTCTGGCAATGTCAATTAATGCAGTGAGTTGGTTTTCTAGCTCTTGATGCTTGCTTCTGAATATTTCCAACTGTTTGGATATTAGCGATACAGCATTTCCACTGGGGTGGGGGATGCTTAAATATTCCAGTAGACCTAAATGATTGTGAAAAAAATCGGGGTGTTTTATTAGGTAATCTTCAACCTCATTAGGTTTAAGTTTATTTTCGTTTACTGGCTGGTTTTGCTCACTCATATTGTGATTTGTCCTTCAAAAACTGAAACGGCGGGGCCTTTCATAAACACGGGGTGCCCTCGGCCTGACCAGTTAATTAATAATTGTCCACCGGGTAATTCTACACGGATGTTTTCCTGGGCTAGTAGGTTTTGTTCTATTCCAATGACAACTGCAGCACAGGCACCACTGCCACAGGCTAGAGTTTCAGCCGCTCCACGCTCATAAACACGTAGTTTAATATGTTGTCGATTGATAATTTGCATAAAACCTATATTAGCTCGTTCTGGAAAAAAAGGATGGTTTTCTAATATGGCACCCAATTCAGCAACCGGAGCAGAGTTGATATCATTAACTTGCAGCACGGCATGAGGGTTACCCATAGAGACTGCGCCAAAGGCTTTTTCAGTATTATTCACTGGAATAGTATAAAAAAGTGCTTCATCGTTGGTTTTTAAAGGAATTTCTGCGGGTGAGTGTCTAGGGATGCCCATATCCACAGTAATTAAACCATCCGGGTCAAACTGCAATATTAATTGTCCGGAATCTGTATCTACAGTGATTTTATCTTTGTCTGATAATTGGTTGTCACGTACAAAACGGGCAAAACAGCGGGCACCATTTCCGCATTGAGCGACTTCACTTCCATCGGCATTAAAAATTCGATATTTAAAATCGGCATTGTCACTGACAGGGTTTTCTACCAGTAATAGCTGATCACAACCCACACCAAAGTGTCTGTTGGCTATAAACTGGATTTGTTCAGCAGACAATGAAATTTGTTGGCTAATAGCATTGATGACTACAAAGTCATTACCCAAGCCATGCATTTTTGTAAATTTTATCATTATTTTATGGGAGTAATTTTTCCCCAGCCCAGAGTTGAGGAATCGATTCTCTTTCTCTAATTAAATGAATATCACTTCCATCAACCATGATCTCAGAAGCACGAGGTCTGGAGTTATAGTTAGAACTCATCGCAAAACCATAAGCACCGGATGACCGTATCGCTAATAAATCATCTTGAGCGAGGCTGAGTGATCGGTCTTTACCTAAAAAATCACCGGTTTCACAAATAGGGCCGACTATATCCCAAGTATTTTCAGTGGCTGTACTTTGTTTATTTACGGGTATTATATTTTGCCAGGCACTATATAAAGAAGGCCGCACCAGATCATTCATTGCTGCATCAACAATGGCGAAGTTTTTATGTTCAGTTGGTTTTAGATATTCCAATCGGGTGACCAATATTCCAGCATTTCCAGCGATAGCCCTACCGGGTTCCAGCGTTATTTGATAAGGTTCATCACCTAAACGCTCTAAAATAGCCGCAACATATTCTGCAGGTTCTGGTGGCTTTTCATCTTGATAGCAGATTCCCAGTCCACCACCCAAATCCAGATGATGTAACTCAATACCTTGTTGCTTTAAGTTATTAACCAAATCTAGTACCTTATCCAGCGCTGCTAAAAATGGAGTGGTTTCGGTGAGTTGAGAGCCTATATGACAATCAACTCCAATCACATTAATATGTTCCATGTTAGCAGCCCGGAGATATTCAGAGCTGGCCTGTTGAATATCGATACCAAATTTATTTTCTTTTAGTCCGGTAGAAATATAAGGATGAGTTTTGGCATCAACATCAGGATTAACTCGAAATGAAACAGGCGCGACAACATTCAGTTGTCCCGCCAGATGGTTGATTCGGTCCAGTTCTCCGCTGACTTCAATATTAAAACAGCGGATACCTATTTTTAATGCAGCAATGATTTCATCTTCACGTTTACCCACACCAGAAAAAATAATTTTTTTAGGGTCACCGCCTGCAGCCAATACTCGTTCCATTTCACCCAAAGAAACAATATCAAAACCGGAACCTAAACGTGCTAGTAGATTAAGAATGGCAATATTTGAATTAGCTTTAACCGCATAGCAAATTAAATGTGGATGATCAGCAAATGCCTGGTCAAAAGCATTCCAGTGTTGCTCAAAAGTAGCCCGTGAATAGATATAGCAAGGGGAACCATATTGGGCAATAATTTCTTCAACAGCTACATCCTCAGCAAACAGATTGTTATCCCGATACTTAAAATGATCCATGTTTATACATCTTCCTCTTCTTCAGGTATCTCAATAATGGGCGCATTTTCATCAGGATGAAAAAGCGGGCCAGTTTGTCCACAGCCTTGCAGACAGAGGATTAGCAAAATTAAAGATAAAAACTTAATTTTTTTCATTAGGGTATCAAATATCAGAATAAACAATTGTCGGTAGCCAAGTAGCCAGTTGCGGCCAAAAAGCTAAAATAGCCAACATAATAAGCTGAATTGCAATAAAAGGCATCACCCCTTTATAAATTTGTCCAGTGGTGATTTCTTTTGGTGCAACGCCGCGCAGGTAAAATAAAGCAAAGCCAAAAGGCGGGGTTAAAAAAGAAGTTTGCAGATTAATCGCTATCATAATACCCAGCCATACTGGATCTATACCCATGGTTAATAAGATAGGGCCCACAATCGGAACCACCACAAAAGTAATTTCAATAAAATCCAATACAAAACCCAGCAAGAACATGATCAGCATAACCAAAAACATAGCGGAAAATTTTCCGCCGGGTAGATCTGATAATAAGTCGATAATTATCTCATCCCCTTCAAAACCACGAAAGACTAGAGAAAATAACGCAGCTCCAATTAAGATCATAAACACCATACAGGTTACTTGTGTAGTGTTTTGCATGACTTCTTGTAAGTTTTTCAGAGTTAGCTGTTTTTTAAATCCGGCTAAAACAAGAGCTCCCGTTGCACCCACTGCTGCGGCTTCTGTCGGAGTCGCTAAGCCACCTATAATTGAGCCTAATACAGAAAAAATCAGTAGTAACGGGGGCGCCATACTTTTTAGCGTTTGAAGATAAAAACCAGATGCTCTTTCTGTTTTCTCCGGTGCAGGCATAGAATGAGGTGACAGCCATGCAGTGATGACTATGTATAACAAATACATCAACACCAGGCCAAAACCCGGTAATATTGCTCCGGTAAATAAATCGCCTACTGACACAGTTTCCGGAGAAAAAATTCCCATATCCAACTGTGCTTGTTGATAAGCTGTGGAAATAACATCGCCTAATAAAACCAGTACAATTGACGGAGGAATAATCTGGCCTAAAGTCCCTGATGCACAAATGGTCCCGCAAGCAATAGCAGGGCTATAGTTATTTCGTAACATAGTGGGTAAGGATATTAAACCCATGGTAACGACAGTAGCACCTACAATGCCTGTACTTGCAGCCATTAACATGCCAACCAGGGTGACGGCTATTCCCAGCCCGCCGCGCAAAGAGCCGAATAGTCCGGTCATGGCCTCCAGTAAATCTTCAGCAATACGCGCACGTTCCAGCATCACCCCCATAAACACAAATAACGGCACAGCTATCAGGATTTGGTTATTGATAATGCCAAATAAGCGATTGGGTAAGGCGTTTAAGAAAGCAATATCAAACAAATCCAGCTGGATACCGACAGTCGCAAAGGCTAGAGCAGTTCCGCTTAAGGCAAAGGCTACAGGATAACCCGATAAAAGGACAATAAAGACAGCCGCAAACATCCATAAAGCTAAGTAACTATCCATTTAAACCGTCTCCTGCTCTAGACCTAAAGCGATTAGCAGGTTTTGTAAAAACAGGGCGATACTTTGCAATACTAATAAACCTGCCATCAACAGGATCGTGGTTTTGAGTAGAAAAACGCCGGGTATTCCACCTGAGTTCATAGAACCTTCTTGAATAGACCAGGAGTCAGCAACATATTCCCAGCTACTCCAGATGATAAACCCAGTTACAGGTATGAGTAATAACAAAGTCCCCACACAATCTATCCATGCCTTGGTTTTAGTACTGCAGCGCTGATAAATGATATCAACCCTAACATGACCATTGTGCTTTAAGGTATAGGCTGTGCCCAGCATAAACACAATGGCATGCATATAAATAACAGATTCCTGTAAAGCCACCCAGCCCATATCAAATGCATAACGAAGCACCACAATAATAAATGTTGTGAGTACCATAAATAATGTCAGCCAAGAGATGGTTTTTCCGATCCATTCATTGAGACTGTTGATAATAGCAATAGTAAGTTGGCTGATTTTTACAAAGTTAGACATAAACCGATAGGCAAATGAGAGATTTTACCTTAAAAGAGAGGCTGGCAACAGTTATGTAGCTGGCTGAGATTGCTTGTGACTTTATCGGATGACTTTAAATAACCCTAAAAAGAAATTTACCGCGCTTAGTTAAACCTAAGTCAGAAAAGGAAGGTATAAACAGTTGCGGGGTATTAAATTTCATAGTTGTTAGAGTGGCCCGGTTTCTGTTTTCAAGCAAGGGTGGATTGATAGTCTGAGAGACGTGGTATTCACCCCGTTTTTGGAACTAACAATGGGTCGGAGTTGATGAAATTATAGGGAAGTATTTTCCTGCATGAAAGGAAAAGGGAAGGCTGTAGCTGAGACCAACAACTCCGACCCTAATACCGCTACCAGTGGGTAAAAGTCTATTTATATCAATTGATTGCATATTCGCATCTTGGTTTCATCATTAATGGATAGCTCTTCGGTCTGCGCTTAACTACTCGGGGCTGATTAGGTCTGTTA
>JBJPGG010000037.1:0-17684 GCA_048595505.1 Methylococcaceae bacterium | reverse complement strand
ATATCATTAATAACAGCAGAAAGCATGGGTTTCCAGTCGATAATGTCAACTGAACTTGCATTTTCAATTAAATGAAAGGCATAAGATTTATTTGGTTGATTTGATGTAACTGCCTGTTCAACTAGTGTCGCAGCCTGACCTTCAAAACTGGCAATCTGGCATAGACCCAGAAGACTAGCCATACCATCGAATAGCCGACCAACACTTGAACATTTTGGGGTGTTGATTTGTTTTGTTATCATCTTTTGCAGAGTAAACAATTCCTGTTTTGTGAAGACGGACAACAAAGGCCAATCAGTCTGTGTAAAGACCTTATCCCCGTATAGTCCATAAAGCAAGCCTAGTGCAGATCTTCGTGGTTCCTTGATTGCAGCGCTGCCACCTGGAAGCATAAGGGGTAAGAAAGATGCCTGACGAACATAACCTTGTTTTTTGATGAGTAAAAACTCCCCTCCCCAAATATTGCCGTCTTCACCGTAACCTGATCCATCCCAAACTATCCCCAATACAGGGGGGGATAGTTGATGTTCTACCATACAAGCTAGCGCATGAGCATGATGATGTTGAACAGTCATTGTTTCTATAGCCATTGATTGAGCATGCTGACTGCTGTAATAATCTGGGTGTTTATCCCTAACAACTATGTCTGTCTGGATTTGATAAAGATCACATAAGTCTCGAATTGTGTCTTTAAAGCTTGTAACACTTGCAAGTGTATCCAGACTCCCTATTTGCTGGCTTAAAATAATATGACTTCCTTTGCTAAAGGCTACGGTATTTTTTTGATGTCCACCCAGCGCTAAAATATTCTGCTGTGATTTTATAGATTTAATTGATAAAGGAGCATAACCGCGAGCATGACGTAATATCATTTTCTTTTGAAACAATTCACATACAACGGAATCATCTAATGGCCGAATAATCTGACGGTTATGTACCAAATAATATTGTGCAAGACCTTTTAATTGTTGCAAAGCTACTTTTTCATCAATACAAATGGGTTCTTCACTTCGGTTTCCACTAGTTGCAACAATAGGGCATTGCATCTTAGCCATTAAAATATGATGTAATGGGGAATGAGGTAGCATGACACCTAAGTTTGTATTATCCGGCGCTACATTATCCGCGATGAGTTCATTTTTTCCTTTTCGTTTTAACAAGACAATGGGGGCTGCAGTTGAACAGAGTAACTTTCGCTCATAAGGAGTTAAATAACACACTTGATTTACAGCAGAGGTATTCGGAAACATGACTGCAAAAGGTTTTTCTGGACGGACTTTAGCATTTCGCAAACGAGCTACTGCATCTTCATTCCCTGCCTCCACGAGTAATTGAAAGCCACCAATACCCTTTAAGGCAACAATCTTACCTGATGTAAGTGCTATAACTGTATGATTGATAGCCTCACCATGGCCTGCCAGAGTATTTCCACAAGCATCCCATAACTCTAGCTTTGGACCACACTTGTCGCAAACATTAGTCTGTGCATGAAAGCGCCTGTCATTTGGGCTATCATATTCTGCTTGGCATAGTGGGCACAGGGGAAATTGTTTCATTGAAGTACGCCCCCGGTCAAAAGGTAATGACTCGATAATACTAAAACGAGGCCCGCAATGACTACAGCTAATAAAAGGATAAAGATAACGACGATTTTCTGGGTTGAAGCATTCTTTTAAACAATCAGGGCAAGCCGCAATGTCTGGCTGTACATAGACAGATGGGGTTCCATCAACAGCACTTTCCTGAATTGAAAATCCAGTATAGCCTACAGGTGCTAAGTCCCTTATTTGAAGAGACATTATCTGGCTGTGAGGAGGATTTTCTTGCTGGATTCGTTCGATCATTAAAACAACAAAATTAGAGTTGCCCTCTAGTTCCAAAGTTATTCCATCAATTGTATTAGCAACCCAACCTTTAACGCTTAGTTCCTTAGCCAAATTGAAGACAAATGGTCGAAAACCAACGCCTTGGATTAATCCTTCAAGTTGAATCTGTTTTCTTATAATGTCAGTAGCCATATTGAATTATTACAAGTTTCACTATGTTAGATAAGGTGCCTAGAAATAACTAGGGGCACAAATAAAATAAATCAATTTGACTATATAAGGTCATATATGGTCTGCCCCGTATTGCAAGTAAAATTTTGTTCGTAACATAAAGAAATATTGCATCCATATATCCGGCTTTTGTAAGAGGTTGTCTAATACCTCTAGCCCTGATGGAATCCGCGCATTCCTTACCTAATCAGACTCACGGCCTCAATGGGCCCTAGACCCCAGCAGGTTCTTAGGAATGCAGGTGTTACCTTTTATGCCATCACTTAAAATTTTATCTACGCAACTCGTCGCTAACACTTTCTTAGCTATTGTGTTTGTTTTACTGTCGTTCTTCTTTCTTTCCTGTCTTGTTTCCTTCAATAATTCCAAAAGGCATTTATAAGCAAAATTCTAGCGATATTCGTAAAGTAGGTAAAATTTTTTTTACGAAAAAGGCGTTCCGAAATCTTTACAAGAAGCACTAAAAAATGGGGGGCATTTTTCTAGGGCCGAAAGAGAACTAATACTCTCTAGAGCAGATTTATTAGAAAAAACAGTATATTTAAATAGGAGTGATCTTCGATGTATAAATTAGAAGAAATTTTAAAACTTATAAATAATCTTGACAAGCGAGAAGCCCTAAGAAAATTTGGCCCAACTTGGTCAGTAGTAGTGGTGAATAAGAACCTACAAGTTGAGGGCATTGTAAGATTTAAAAATGAACCTAGTATTGAGGAGATCAGTGCTGTTATGTTAAAGCATCGCGGGTGCGTGTATTTTTATGCGCATCCAGGCATGTATAATTCGATAGAAAAGTTAAAAATAAAAATCAAATCATGTAAGGATGCTTTTGATGATAGTATAACAATAGGGGACAGACCACGTTAATTCTGCTTTATCAAAACTCTGCAAATTGTTTTTTCTGTTATTGAATCATGGTCTGTCCCCTAATATTTGTGAAAGAATAATTTTTCGCCTTCTGAAAAGTTACCTGAGTGTATATTACAACTTAGATAACCGCGCCCTCTGAAATTATAGCGTCAGGTCTTTCGATGCAATATTTTGATTATCCAACTATATTTTAATGTATCATGGAATGACCTGCCCCCATTCTTCCGGTAATATGATACCTGAGGGAATGTTAGTGGGAGGGATATATTATTTGCATACTGGCCTTGTCATATTTGTACAAATTAGAGGATCGAATTGCGAATACGAAATGATATACTCGTTTAAATTCTCAATTTAGGTCCCCTTATTTGTTTACTTCCTCACCTTGCTTTTGTCAGTACTTAAAATTAAATAAATAAGAGTCAAATTATCAAAAAGACCGAATAGCACGCACTCTATACCCAGAATTCTTTGTGATGGTGCTTTGACCGCCATTTTCAAAACTCTGGAACCACGCGTCGAAGGTACTGGACTGCGTAGAACTCCAGTAATTAGCATTTTTAAAACCACCTACTACAGCTCTTTGAAAATACAAAAAATTCAATTCCTGCCATGAAGGTAAAAACCAGTCAATGTAATCTCCTAATCTATAATTACCGGCTAAGTCAGCCGCGATATCAGGAACATCACACTGCTCTAGAATGTCGATAGTATTTTGTTCGCCTGTACCAATGTCGAATCCGTTAGCACCTACGATTGGTTTACTAAAGCATCCCCAACTCGCAATCACTCCCTGATCTTCTGGTGCGGCTTCTAAACCATGTTTTCCACCCTCTGTAATATAAAATACTATACCACCAGCGGGTCCTCGTTTGCCGATTACATAAATTTTACCGTCATTTTCAGGTGTTGCTGCTAAAATTTCATATGTGTTGTCTGGATTTAGCAATAACTCAACATCTGTATAGACATCTTTATGATCGATGGTCACTCTAGGCATAAAAACTATACCAGTCTTTGTATCAAAATTTGGATCATCTGCATTAGCATCAAGAACCATTACTAGCCCAGCTACTAACAGCATTGTAACTAATATTAATTTCTTCATAGTATCCTCCAATAAATTTAGATAGTGACTAAGCCAACTCGCAACTAATTCCACATATATCTTACTAGTTTCTTGTCATTCTTCTACGTCTTGATGACAAACAAGTATCATGCATAATATGAGTAGGATATTTATTCCGGGTTACCTAAATCATCATTTAATAGACATACAAACTGCTTTAGATAAATTATCTATGAAAAAAAGAAAAACTGCATGTCTTTTTGTGCCAAAGTGATATCAGTTTTACTATTATTTCAGTAATACTACAAGCGGGGCAGAAGGTTAGCTCCTCCTGCCCCTACATGTTGTATAGAAAAATTAAGGCTATTACTGCAAAACCTACAGTTTTAAATATAAAAAATGGTATGTGAGTTATCAATACTAAAACTATGAACATTCTCATAACAAAGTATCTTGTATCTGGAGGAGCTAACTGTGCTCCCTTTATTACAAAATTGTGCGAATTGTTTATGTTCATGTTTTTTGCTTGCCAAGGTAAGTCAGACAATGTCTAAGGCTAGGTTTGGCGAAACCAGTCACTGCAGTTTTTTTAGCACTGTGTTCTTAGCTTAGGGATAATGGGGCCATATATGGCCCCAGTTATTCTACTGATCCGGCTATCTTTTTATTTCTGGAATTCGTGACAACACCCATATAAACGCGATTAGTCTCAATTAATTTGTTGCAGGTATTTCAATTCCATCTGTGGTTTGTTGATCGCTACGGTCACGGTACTGTTGTCCATTATCTTGGTTCTGATAATTTCCCTCTCCCTGTTTGCCATATCGGTTTTGTTGTCCACTGCCCTGATTCTGGTAATTTCCGCCTCCTTGCTTGCCGTATCGATTACGATTTTGTTGACCTGAAGAATTATCGCCACCGCCACCACCTCCTCCTTTTCCGGCAAAGCTTTGTGTCGAGAGTGCGAAGCAACTTAGAGTGATAATCAATGCGGTTTTATAAATTTTTGTAATCTTCATATTCCTTCCTTTTTCCTTACCCTAATAAAGGAGGAAGCAGTGAGCTTCCTCCTCAAATAACTCCTGATTATTTTTTCTGGGATTAATTGTTTCCGTTATTGTTATCCTTACCTGGTTTTACCGTAACTACAGTATTAGCCGTTTCTATGGCAGCTGCTTCACCATCAATCATCACCGTGGCCGTCCATAACACGTCCGTTTCATCTGGCGCTGTCCAGCTAGTCGATATCCTGACTTTTCTGTTAGGCGCTAAATCAGTAAAGTCTTCACTGTATATTTCTGCGCCATTGGCTGCGATGATAACTGTTCCGGAAACTGTTGTTTCTGAATCTTTCGCATTTGAGACGGTAACGCTTAACTTTCCGGTTTGACCAACAAACAGGCTAGCGGGAGCGGCGAAGTTTTCAATTGATATAACTGCAACCGGAGGCGGAGGCAAGATTTCATCCGTTGCCGTTGTCTCTGCAGTTTTAATTACATCGACCCCACCAAGTCCATCAAGCGCGTCGGTATAAGTTACCGAAACAACTGCATCCACCGCTACGTTACTAAATGCTTCAGGTAAGGTTGCCGCGAATACACCTCGGTTCTCACCTTGTTCAAGCAGCGTTAGTGTTTCATCACTAAGGCCTGTAGCGCTAATAGTGACATTCACTTCATCGATAGCTTCCGGGTCACCATTTAAATCCGCATCACCCACACGTGCTGTTAAAATCTCACCGATCATAAACTCGGGACTAGGCGAGATGGTAACGACACCGTCAGAACTTACAAACTCAAGGCTCGGAACAGGAGTGACTGGTTCTCCGTCCACAACATAAGGGGGTGGCGGTGTGACTGATGATTCAGCTTTAGGCGTTATCCGAATGGTAAAGGTGTTACCGGTAAAGTTAGTTACATCACCAATAGTCACAACGTAATTCAAGCCTACATTGACCAGGTCATCAATTTCACCCTGGGTATATTCAAGATTTTCGCCCCATCCGATAATTGTAGCAGCTGGAACTTCAGCGAAACCATCGGCGGCACCAGCCATCCAGCCTAATGCACAGGCACTATTTACTTCGTCTAAAGCAGGGTTGCAACCATACCAGGCTAGTAATTGCGCATCTGTTTCAGGGTTGCCGTCATCGTCCCAGAAAACACCATTGGGTAACATAGTATCTGGCAGCCAGGGACCAAACTGATTGTTTGCACCTGCAGGAACTTCAGCATAGTCGCTTCCCAAGGTAGCCCCGGAAGTAAGAGTATCAGTTTCACCACTCAGATTAGGAAACTCTACAATCTCGAAGCCGGCAGATGTTGTCATATCGTAAAAACCGGGTGGTCGGTCATGCTTGGGATCGGCCGGACCAAATAAGCCAGCAGAAAAGTTAGCTACCTGATCAGAAGCCCAGATTGCAGCGGGAACAGACAGGCTCAGATTTTCAACACCCACACCTTCAACTTGTGATGCAGGTATAAATGCACTGCCAATACCAAATCCGACCTGAATAGTGAATCCTTCTAAACGGCCATCCGTCCAGTTGTTGATTTTCTGAAAGACCTGGTAGTCACGTGACCCACCGTCAGTTTCAACATTAAAAACTAGATCAATACCTTCTTCTGAACCCGCACCACCGACAACTGTTGACGGTAGCATGGCAAGTTTATAACGCTTATGGCTCTGGAAAGGGCCGCTACAGAGAACTTGTCGAGGATCTGTGGAGTCCAGGAAATGCTCCTCTAGATAAGAGGTTGCCATTATGCAGTTTTGCGGTTTTGGCACTTTAACCAGCAAGTCGTCATTGACGATCTTGATCCCGGAGGGCTCACCCACTGGCCAGTCTTTGGCTAGCACGTAACCCATAGTCGTACCAAAATCATCAGATACATTACCCTGATAAGTAAAATCAGTGTCAGTAAGGTCAAAGAAATAGCTGCCATCTGTCTCATCGTACGTGCTATTGGTACCACTTAAATCAATAAGCACATTATCAAGATTCCAGCCACCAAAACCTTTTGCTTCAAACCCAGGTGCATTAGGTGCTACAGTTCCGCTTGGCTCAGAGACGATTTTGCCCGCCTGTGCAGTCGTTGCCACAAGCCCCGTAAGCAACAAAGCACTTATAGTACGGCTAAGCCCTGTTTGCTTCAGTTTGTTATTATGATTTTTTTTCATTTGGTACCTCTGTTTATAAAATATATAGTTGCCTAAATTAACATTTCTTCTATTCATATAAATCTTTATTTAACCTAAAAAAATTGCTTGTTCAAAATTAACATAAAACTTAAAAGCTTATAAAATGGCATAATTTATGCCGTTTTATAAATCGCTGTAATATATTGTTGTTTTGTAATGTCCTTAAATACTTAATTTATTATCTAAAAAACTGATACACCCTAAGTAAATAAGGTTTTATAAAAAAAGCTCACGTTTATTATGTAGAGCGGAAATGTTGAAAAGTAAAACTTAAAATATCTCCCCCAAAAAGTGTAAAAATTCTCGACTGATATTTATTGTGGAGTTAATACATGCTGCATTTTCATTTAAATGCCTCCTCCCGATTAGGTAGAATTGCTAATACCCTCCAAAATTTCTCGATCTTTTACAGGGCAGGGCATGCTCTACGGAAAATGTTTCATTTCTTAATTTTTTACTTAGAGATCGAATTCATCACTCAAGAATAAATAATTCAATATTGGAATATTCACTAACAGAGTCAGAGTTATAAGCCTCTATGGCGACATAAAAAGCAGCCCCTTGCCAAAGATCGACAGATAGACTTGTGGTATTTTCCAGGTCAAAACTGCTAATTGTCTCCGGTCCTGCATAAGGGTAGGGTGCATAGACCAAATTGTATCCTTCAGCTCCTGACACGCTATTCCATGTCAGCGTTACTTTGGTCTCATCTATTGATACTATCGCTACGGGAGAGGCAGGTATATTGTCGGATAAATTATAACGATACAGCTCGGAGCCATATTCCATTCCTTCCCATCCATACAGGTATAATTGTCCATTCATAGAAACTGGGCATGTGCCTGGGTCGACTTGCATATTAGTATCAATGGTTCCTTTCTCTGTACCGTCGCTTATCCATAGGGAGCTAATATGAAAGTTCGTTTGAACAAAGAAAAACAGCGTATCTTTAACTGCAGTAAAACATCTTAGCTGGGTACTTACTTCACCCTCCGTTATTTCTTTGACCATAACGGTTCCATTTGCTGTGCCATCGCTTTTCCACAGTTCACGGCCATGTGTATCATCGTGGGCTGAGAAAAACAGAGTGCCAGCAACATTTGTTAAACTCTCGGGAGAACTTCTGTCGCTACCAGGGTTGATATCTTTAACCAGCTCAGTGCCTTCTTCAGAGCCATCACTTTTCCATAGTTCAGAGCCGGCAGTACCGTCACTGCCCTGAAAAAACAGCATATCGTCAACTGCGGCATAGACGTTGCCAATATCCGTCATCCCTTTCATTTCTTTTACTTTGACTGTGTGCCCAGAACCAGGATCATGTTTCCATAATTCACTGCCATTTAGAATATTAGTATTCTTAAAAAACAGGACTCCTGCTACATCCACCATATATCTTATATCACTGCTATTTATGCCCTCCTTGATATCTGAAACCAATACCGTACCTGCTTCAGTACCGTCGCTTTCCCACAACTCACGACCATGAGTATCATCAATGGCGGTAAAGAAAAGTGTATTATTAACATGGGTGAGTAGTTGCGGTGAACTTGAGCCGTTACCTGAACTGCCAGAATAAATATCCTTTACCAGGTCGGTTCCTGCTACTGTGCCATCACTTTTTGTTACGTTCCGAATTACACGGGTCTTAACCTCTCAAAATATTTCATGATCCTTTAGGGTTTAATATTCCCCATTCCCTAAGAAAATTCGAAATAAAATACAAAAAAAGGGCGAAATCCCTGACAATTGGTGTTGACTAAAACCCCAATTCAAGAAAATCGCCCATGTGCCTGATTTTGTCAGAGATATTAACCCTTCGTCAACATCTAAATACTCTTAAGCAATCTCCCGAGCTTTATTGTCCTGATGCCTGCCTTTATTGTCAGGAAACAATTATTTGGCGCTATGGCTATTATTATCGCAAACCTGACCGGTTGAATTCGGGTGCCGACTCCTTGAATGATATTCCTATCCCCCGTTTTAAATGCGTTTCTTGTTGCCGTACCTTTTCAACCTTGCCTGAATGTATTCCTCCAAGGCGCTGGTATCCCTGGTTTATACAGCAGATCTGCTTAGCTTTATGCTTGTCCGGTTGGTCATTCCAAAAAATACAGAAAATTTTTCCAGTGGCTCGCAGCACTCTTTCTCGCTGGGTTAGCCGATTAGGTGAGAAATTTAACGATCATCATCGGGGGCTTTGTAGCAAAGTGGCTGAGATGGGCTATTATTCTGAGCCTGTGTCATTCTGGTCTCACTGGTTTAAGTCCAAATCGCTGTCTCATGCAATGCTATTACTTAATCAACTGGGCGTGAGTGTGCCATGATGAAATAACGCGACATGTTATAACAACTGGCCTGCAGGCTATCCACACAGTTTAGCCATTATGCGCAAATGAACATCGGTTTACACTTTGATTTTTTTATTCGGAGCTGTATTTATGAAACCTATTCATCCCGTTGCTTTATTTCGCCTGTCTGTTTTAGGTCCCCTGGTAAGCCGCCAACATCTGGAGCGAGGGGAACTCAAAGCCATCATTAAAGAGCTGGCTTTAAAGCATTATGATATTCCTGGCTCACGCCATACTCTGCTCAGTGAAAAAACCATTGAAGCCTGGTTCTATGCCTGGAAAAAGAATAACGTTGATGCCCTGGAACCTAAACGCCGTATTGATCGCGGACAGTCTAAAATACCGGAGGCTTTGCAGTCAGCCCTGATTAAAGCCAAACTGGAAAATCCTAAACGTTCACTCAATAGCTTACTGATGTTAGTTCAAATGGAGAACCTCGAAGGCGCTCATAACTTAAGCCGTTCCAGTGTCTACCGACTGTTACTTAGCCAGGGCTTGTCACGCCCTGTAGGCAGTACACAAACCAGAGAATTGCGGCGTTTTGAAGCCGATTACCCCGGCGATATTATCTATGGCGATGTCATGCATGGGCCCAAAGTGGTGATTGATGGCAGAACACAGAAAAGTTATCTAGTGTCCTTAATGGATGATAAATCCCGGTTGATTTTGCACTCTGCCTTTTGTCCGGGGGAAACTGCTCTAGATATAGAATATGTACTGAAACAGGCTTTGTTACGCCGTGGCTTACCCAAACGTCTGGTCATTGATAATGGCGCTGCATATCGCGCTCATAGTTTACAAGGTATTTGTGCGCGTTTATCCATCGAGTTAATTTATTGCCGTCCCTATGCGCCTGAAGGAAAAGGCAAGCTAGAGCGTTGGCATCGCACTTTGCGTGATCAGTTTCTAACCGAACTGCAACCCCAAAAAATCTATACACTGGATGAGATCAATCAACTGTTATGGGCCTGGTTAGATCAACTTTATCATTCAGCTCCTCATAGTTCGCTAGGCGGCAAAACACCGCTGGCAGTCTGGCAAAACTATCTTGAAATGGTCAGACCTTTAGGAACTCTGGCGCATCAACTTGATGAGTTGTTTTACCATCGCATACAACGTAAAGTGCGTAAAGATGGCACGATATCATATGCAGGGCAATTCTTTGAAGTGCCTTATTGTTTATCGCAGAAAACCGTCACTGTTGTGATTGAACCCCATCATAAACAAGCCTTATACATTGAAGGTGAGCAGGGAAAACGACTTGGAGACGTGACACCTCTAGATATGCAAAAAAACCGCAATTACAAAAGAGCCTCATCAGACAATACGCCGACACCCACAACGGCGCCGACCACTTCACTGAATGAACTTGCATTAAAACAGCAGCAAGCCAGACTCAGCATTTCACCAACGGTATCAAGCAAAACATCCGCAACAAGGTCGACAACGGCAGAAAGCAAAACAAACACCGATGGTCAGGGGGGGAAATAATATGTTTAGACGTCATTTTGGCCTGACACACTGCCCATTAAGTAAACAGACGAAAACACTTTGGGAAGATGGGCACCTTGAAAAGCTCAACTCACGATTTAACTGGTTACTGGAATCACCTGGAATCGGTCTCTTAACTGGCGAACCCGGTGTCGGTAAAACAGCCTGGATCCGTCAGTTAGCGAAAACGCTCAACCCGCATCGCTATCAGGTTATTTATCTCGCCGAAACAGACTTTGGACGTTTTGACCTCTATCGTCAATTGGCGACTGAATTTGGTCTGGAGCCCACCTATCGAAGAGCACAGCTGTGGCGAGAAATAAAAGAACACATCACACAGCTGGTTGAAACCAAGTCGGTATTACCTGTCTGGATTATTGATGAAAGCCATAATCTGCCATTAGATTTTTTTAAAGACTTTCCTGCCTTTTTAAATTTTGCTTTCGACTCAAAAGATATGATGACCGTCTGGTTTTTAGGTCTTCCACAATTAGAAAATACCTTAAACCGTCAACCTTACGCGGCATTGGCCAGTCGACTACAAGTAAAAGAAACGCTTGAGCCAGTGATAGAAAAACAACGATTTATAAAGTTAATAAAACAAGCGTTTGAAGACGCGGGAACGACACAGCAATTATTATCAGATCCGGGAATAGAGCTAATTCGTATGGCATCCAAAGGAAAACCAAGAATAGCGGGACAAATCATACAGAATTCCTTGCGCCTGGCAACAGAAAAGAAAATCAACCATTTACCGGATGATATTGTGCTGGAGGCGATTGATATTATGAAGTAAGGATTTTGTAAAAATAAGGGGGATTAGCTAAAAAATCAAAATCTACTAGAGAGTGAAATAGGTCTGCTTGTTTCAGGCAGAATAGGCCGAAGCAGTCCCCCTAATATAAGTCGGAACGTAACATTTGATAACAGTGATAGCGACATTGCATTACTCACTGCCCTGGGCGGTATCGCTTCGTTTGCCGGTGGGCCTTTTATTGCTGCTGCAGACCCTAAATTGATTGGCTGTCAGGATTTAACTAAGCAGGTAGATTATCGTGAATGGAATGAAATAGAAAAGACCAACAAGCTCAGATGGCAGGCCCTTAGAAAAAGCGTTGTTGCTCCCTGGATAGGCTTGGTTTTACCCAGAGTTTTGTTACGTTTGCCTTATGGAGAGAAAACAGATCCTATTGATGCATTTCAATTCGAAGAACTCACTTCCAACGAGCAACATGAACTATTATTATGGGGCAATGCAGCTTTTTACTCTGCGGTATTAATTGCTAGAACATTTACTATGCAAGGCTGGCAGATGCGGCTGGGTGAATATATGGAAATATCTGATTTACCTGCTTATATACAAAGGTTTGATGATATAACAGAGTTGAAGCCTTGTGCTGAAGTGTGTATTAATGATCAAACAGTGGAGAAAATTCTGCAACAGGGCATTATGCCTTTTATTAGTCACCGCAATGCAAATCTGATCCGGCTAGCCAGATTTGAGTCGATTGCAGAACCTTTGCTCAGTTTACGCGCTGCCTGGAATTAATGAGACTGGGCTTTGGCTATTTATCATTTGTAAAAATATCACAGGATTCTAAACAAAAGACTCGTTAGGATATCTTCCTGACACAACATTTTACTATAACCCCTAAGGCCGTAGCTGGTACGGCTATTGCCCGGTGACGACGGGCAAACATTGTAGAGATTTGATAAGCATTGAGTGTCCGCTACAGCCCTTATTGATTCTTAGAATAGCAGGAACATGCACGAAATAACTTGATCAGCTTTTTTAAAGCTAGTTTGTAGGCCCGACATTAAGTATCCTGCAAATAAATTCGCACTGATAGCCTCTCAGATTATTTTCATGCACATTCCTGTTTTCCGGCATATTTCTATACTAACCAAACATTAAATTAAACCTTGTGGTCAAAAACCCTACGCTAAATTATGCCCTGAGTGCTCTAGAAATATCCATATTATATTGTTTCATACTACTGACTAAAGAGTTATACTCGACTTCAGTAGAAATGTTATTGACAAATTATTGGATATTCTTGACGGAGAATTAAAATGAATGAAACTAGCCTTGGTTTTATCGACAGCTTATATTTACGTTTTTTAGGTGTCCCTGCAACCGAAGAGCAAAGACTTTCTTTAGGTTTTATAATGGAATCTGAAGGGCTGTCAGTAAGGGAAACTACAATAAGGTTTATTGAAGATAACTTAAAGAATAGTCTATTTCATGAATACTATATACAATTTCCAGAATCTAGCCCTTCAGTTGACGAGTTGATAGCATGGGCAGAAAGCCAGGGGAAAAATGATGCTGAAACCTCAGAATTAGTTAGTTTGATTGCCTTTGATTTATTTGCTATTAACGTTAATAAAACTCAGGGTGGAGTTGAATTTCTAAGCCAGCCAACTATAGAAACAGTAGAAAACCAGGTTGATACAGGGTTACAAGTCGGTGTTGATAATAATGAAAATATTACTTATTCATTGGTCGATACAAGCTTTGGTGTCGATCGGAACTTATTCAATATAGATAGCGATACGGGAATTACATCTTTTAAGGAAGCCAAAAATTTTGAGTCACCTGAGGATAGTAATAAAGACAACGTATACCAAATTACTGTTGCTGCCTCTAATTCATTAACAAAAGTTGATGTTTTTCAAAATATTTCCATTACCGTCAGTGATGATAATGATGCGCCTGAAATTGAATCAGGGCAATCAATGGAAAATCTAGAAAATAGAACCCCTTCAGATACACTCATCACAGTAGCTGCAATTGATAAAGATAAAGATAGTAGTATTGAAAATTTTTCAATTGTGTCGGGTAATAATCAGGATTTTTTTGAAATTGATAACCAGGGAAATATATCTCTAACTTCCAAAGGAGCTGATAGTCAAGCTAATGACTTTGAGGTTGTAGAAAATGAATATATTCTGGCAGTAGTTGCAACTGATAATAAAGGGCTACAGTCTGAACCTGAAGAGGTAAGTTTATTTATAGCAGATATAGAAGAAAGGGAATTTTCTTTAACCGGTATTGAGGAAGTAATTGAAGGGGAAACTGCAAAATATGACATTATAATGACAGGCGGGGATGTGTCAGAGGACAGTATTATCGAGTTATCCCTGTTAGTGTCCAGTGGATCAGCATTAGAAAACGTCGACTTTAACAATGATCCCAACAACAACAATTTAACGATCAGTGGCCCCTTCAGCGATGGTGATGTTGTCGCCAGTATTAATGTAGTAACAGAGAATGATACTCTGTTAGAAAGCGGTGAAGACTTTTCGGTAACTTTAAGCGCTGCCATGATAGATGGCAATAATGTGCCAGTAACAACTCCAGAGTCAGTGAGTACCACGATAGTCGATAATGAGGCCATTGAATTCACTTTAACAGGTGATACAGCTGCCATCGAAGGCGGAATCGCAAACTACCAAATCACCATAACGGGCGGTGATGTATCAGAGGACAGTATCATCGTATTATCCCTGTCAGCCATCGCTGGCACTGCATTAACTCCCGCTGACTTCGGCCTAATTGATTTTGGCGATTCAGTGGAGTTTGACCCCACCAGCAATACCTTAACGCTCAGTGGCCCTTTCAATGACGGTGATATTATTACCAACATAAGCGTGGGAGCAGTCGATGACAATCTGGTTGAAAGTAATGAAAACTTTGCCGTCACTTTAAATTCAGCCACGATAGATGATAATAGTGCAACAGCAACAGGCACAGTGCAGACCACGATAGTCGATAATGAAGATATTGTATTCACCTTAACAGGAGATAGCAGTGCTATCGAAGGCAGCACTGCTAACTATCAAATCACCATGACGGGCGGTGATGTATCTGCGAGCAGTACCACCGTGTTATCCCTGTCAGTACTCGCTGGCACTGCATTAACGCCTGCTGACTTTGGTCAAATTGATATTGTTGGTAATTCAGTACAATTCGACCCTAACAACAACACCTTAACGATCATTGGCCCCATCACTGATGGCGATCTTGTTGCCAATATAAACGTAGCAACAGTCGATGACAAACTGGCTGAAGGCGATGAAGATTTTACCCTCGCCTTAAGCTCAGCGACGATAGATGGCAATAGTGCAAGCACCACAGGCACAGTGAAAACCACGATAGTCGATAATGATGCCTATAGTTTTAACCTGACTGGCGATATTTCGGTCAGTGAAGGTGGCACTGCAAGCTATAGTATCGTACTCACAGGAGCAGATATTCAAACAGGCAGTACAGTAGAATTAAATCTGAATACCAGCAATGGTGCTGCCCTTTTATTTTCTGATTTTAACGATTTAAATAACGCTAATTATAACGCCGCTACCAATACATTATCGCTAACAGGTCCTTTTTCTGTGGGTGATACAGTGGCCTCCATGACTGTAGATACTATTGATGATTCCCTATATGAAGCTGATGAAGATTTTCAGCTAATACTGTCATCAGGTACTGTCGATGGTACTACAGTTGATGCGAGTGACTCGATATCAACCACTATTCTTGATAATGAAACTCTGGCTTTTACTTTAAGCGGCACTGATGGCGTATCTGAGGGGGAAACCGCTAGCTACGCAGTTGTCATGACAGGTGGGGATCTGCTCAGTGGTGATATAGTGACTCTAGATTTAGATGCGCTTAGTGGCACAGCTGTTTCACCAGCTGATTTTTCTGATTTATCAGGAAGTGGGTATGATTCACTTACAAACCAACTCACTATTAATGGCAACTTTATCAGCGGTGATACCGTTGCGACATTAAGTATACCAACTGCATTCGATGTGGATGTAGAGCTTGAAGAACGGTTTTCAGTCTCTTTATCAGGCGGGACGGGAGTACATGGTGATATTAGTGCAAATAATACTGTTACGACAGATATCTCTGATGTGCCGGTGAATATCATCAATGTGACAGGTTTTAGTGGTACTTCATTTATTACTGGTTCGTTTACGCCTGGGATTGACAAGGTTGTTGTTGATTATGGAGATGCTCGATATTTCAATGCAGGAAATTTTGATTTATCCGGGTTTTCAGATATTGATATTTTATCGTTTAACACTCTGGATGGTGCTGTAATTTTATCACATAAGACTCATTCATTTACTTCAAACTTAGGTAGAAATTTTATTTCTTCGGGCAATAGACTTACAACATTTACGACGACAATTAGCTCTTCCCATACATTTACATTTACTTCTGGTTTAACAAGCAGTCAAGATAAAATATTATATTCTGGATCGAGTGTAAAACTTAGCTCATCATTAGCTTTTAGTGTTGGCCGTAGTGTTAATAGCATTCAGATTAGTGGTCTTCCTGATAATTTAACCGCAGGTAATTTTGAATTTATTTAAGAGCACTATATCCGTACAGACAGGGATTAAAACTGAATTGTGTAACAGAAATTTTATTAATAACTTTAAGATCGTCCCTGAAATTTTTAATATCTGAATGCGGCTCTTGTTACAAGTTAAAGGCAGTGTTCTACGGTTAATGGAGATTAATAAAACTGAAAGACTAAAACCTTTGTACAGAAGCAAAACGGCATAGCAGGCTACGTAATTTTTTTCTAGCGCGGCTGTGGAGTCAAAAGACAAGCCAGACTCGGGTAGTATTGAATTCTCGTTCCTAAGCGTACATTCGGTCGCATGGTGCGTAGTGTTCAAACGAGCAGACCTGGCCTTAAAAAGTTATTCAAGTTTTTTTCGCAAGTTCTTTATCATATAAGGACAGATTTTCAGGAATTTAACAGATATAACTTTTACCAACGGTTCAAGGATAACTATTTGGTATTGCAGCTTAGTATTACAACCAGAAGTACAAAAACAAGTTTTTATGCGTTTCAAAATAGGCAATAACTTATTTTTTCACTCTGTTGTCCAGCGCAGCTGAATACTGCTATTCTTTTGTGATTTTTACATGGGATCTGTGCCCTCTTTACAGTCATTCTCTATGTGATTGTTGTCTTAAAAGTCATCTTTATGAAGTATTGTTCTGCCTAAATAATACTTGCCACGATAGAATAAAAATCTTAGCCATTAATACAGAGGAAGATAATGATAAAAAGAAATGCTATAAGCTTACTGATCTTAGCTGCAATGGCGACAAGTTGCAGCACGGTTGTTGCTGAGAAGCCAGTCAAAATTGAGCCTAAGATTGAAACGGATATTAAATCATCAGAACAGAGGACTACCGCTCTAGATGCTATGCGTATTATGTCTAAGCATTTACGTTCACTGAAAAAATTTACGGTCAATGCTAGTGTCAGCTATGATGAAGTATTACTTGGCGGACAAAAGGTGCTACTCAGTAAAAATGTGGATATCCGGGCTGAAATGCCTCATAAACTCTGGGCAACATCTTCAAACTACTATACCCATCGTGAATTTTTCTTTGATGGTGACACGTTCACTTTATACACAGAAAATCTGGGTTATTATGCTTCATTTGATATGTCTACTACAGATAAACTTGCAACTATTGGACAGCTTGTCATCAAAGCCCAGCAAAAATATGATGTAGAAATACCGATTGCTGATTTGTTTCTTTGGGGGACTAAAGCAGATAGTTCAGCAGATGTAAAAGAAGCCATTATTGTCGGGATAGATCAGGTA
>JBJPGG010000036.1:0-6602 GCA_048595505.1 Methylococcaceae bacterium | reverse complement strand
CGATTACGGGGCTCTGATTGGTTAAGCCTGTCATAACGGGCGTGTTTACCGTTTGTTTAACGGCAACGGGCGTTTACCAATGAACATTGACATAGCAACGGTTATTACCGTTGTTTACCATTCATCATTCCCTAGCAATTTATATATATATAAGCGAAATTATGTCTGTTTGTCTGTCTGTCCGCCCGCATAACCACGCCCACTGCCGATTACGGCGCTGACGGGTCGTACATGTTTTAAATACAATCAATATCACAAATCCCGCTGTCCGCGCGCGGATGCACCGGGCCAGCCCTCCGCAGGAGCGAAGATGCCTCAAGGTGCCCGGAGGGCACCGGGGCAGCTAGTTATATTATATTATATATATATTACACGGACAAACATTGTGGAAGCTGCCGTGGTGTAGTGCTTTCAGTGATTGGCCTTGAGTGTAGAGCAGTAGTGCTCTCACCTCATGACTCGCGTTCGATTCCCGTAAGCGCCATAGGTTGATGTCCGGAAGGGCATCCAATCACGAAAGAGTTTCCTTGCCCCTCCTTCCATGCATATTTCCTGTATGCATTGGAAGTAAAAATTGCAACAACACGGTTTTGAATCGGGGGCAGATCTATGGATAGAAATGACCATAGTCAGTAAAGAAAAAGGTACAACTTCTGTACACACAGGCCCAGAATTAGCCAAAAGAAATTGATCATTTTCAGAACAACGGGAATTTCAAAAAGGACATTTAGAAAATAAAGGCACTGTCAAAATTTCAGGGGGAAGGGGTCCGGATGTCACCAGCCCCCTGCATCCGCCACTGCCCCCAAAGACATCGTAAACTTAAAAAAAAATTAACAAATAATGCTGTAGGGCATTTCCGGAACACCAGGAATATGGCGCCCCTGTGTACACCATTTTAAAATTATTTTAGTAAAAACATTTTAATTATTTGCATTGTAAGTAATTGGCAATTTGAAAATTGCTCAGCTGCTGTGAAATGTACTTGAGGCGAGAATAAACGGTGTGATATGTTGCGCTGACTAAACCACCATTTTAGGATCCATTTAGTTATTGGGGAACAACTTGTGAACCAGAACAGAGAGATTCAGGTGGGCACTTGACGTCATTTTTAATATTAATAATTTTAAGAAAACTTTGATTTCGTTCAAGAAATATACAAGCAGATTTCAAAACTATTTACTTTTTGAAAATCGGACCAGTTGTTAAGGTTATTCCGTAGAAACAGCAGACAAAAACCGTGATTTTCATAATCATAGTCATAATTTAAAAAATATATATTAACATTTTAATTATTAATATTTTAAATATAGTTTTAGATGAGGTCTACATATGCTAATGCATCTAAATATATAAAATACATAAGACATCTCGGCAAATAAAAGGCGCTCTATAACAAGAAACAAGCCAACCAGGACAGCTCATCGTGCCGTTGGCATGACATTCTTGAATTTGCGTTGCTACCGACCGCCTACCTTGATAAATCGCTTCCATCCTCGAAGTATGTTTTTTATTTTCATTTAATATTCATAAATATGATGTTTTAAGGTGGTATCTCATCATATTTTGGCATACTTTTCGACAAATATATCATCTAATGACAGGTATTTACATTATATTACATTTTCTCAGCAAAAGCATCGGAGTCAGATCGTAAATGTAAGTTCAGAATGCGGCTTGTATTTCAGTACAGGTTCACAATCTCTTGTTCGAAAACCTTGGGACCAGACACTTTTTGGAATTCGGAATGGAAGATCTTTAGCGTAGAGTTTACATTTCAGTCTTCAAAGTAAAAAAAATCAGCAAAAAATAAACAAGATGTTCGTGAGCAGCAGAGGTGACGTGTGTCTGACTGGTAGGAGCACTGAGACACAACTGTGTGACCTGGGTTGACTGTGGGTCGTTTCGGGTCAAGTTTGGCGCCAAACGCGAGCATTGGTGTGCAGACGACATCCCGAAAAAAATGTTCGGTTTTCGGAATTTCGGATAAAAGATTGTGAACCTGTATTAGCGCCTGAATTCTATGCAATGAATCTTCGTCTCACGCCAGAAGAAGATCTACTCAATATGTCTAAAGGGATTTTAAGAGCGGACATGTAGTACAGATACCAAATGAAATTCACCCGTATTCAAGTAAAGTATACTTTTCTCATTTGAATCTGCCAGGGACTGTATGAGCTTCAAACTATTCAGAGATCATCAGAGAAAAAAATGCCACGCAATTACGCATTTCCTATTCTGAGCAAAGCATAATTAGCGATTTGAATATTGCTTAGCCAATGTAACGGGTTCAATCCAAGTGCCTAATAGAGGGATTGCCCGAAGGCCGAACAATAAACGGAGCCAGGGGTTGAACTCCACAAGGATGTAGTAGTAGACACGCGGGAAATCATTAACAGGATGACTAGACAAAGACCGTCAAAGTAGTCCAATCCGAAGGGACTTCGACAGAGATCCCACGAATTTAACAGGCCTGTCACAGTGTCCGTCAGTGGAGACAAACAAGGGACCGACTGAATCGGATAATAGAGAATTTATGCTAGAAAGATATCTTTCTTAAATGTCATTCTAAGACCAAATGAGACGTCAGAGTTAAGAAAAGTCAGTCAGGCACTTGGCCGATTATCACTTTGAGAGACATCGCTGACAGACTTGAAAAATCATTCTAGCTCAACCGAGATGCCACTGGCGAAGTAGTTGTCGTTGTGGACAATGAAACCCCTTGCTTCGGAGCCACAGAAGAAGAGCCAATTAGGAAAGCCGAATATGCCTTTACATCATTCAAATCATTAATTAATATTCTGGAATCGATTGATTGGTGTTGGTATTCCTCATCGGCGTGTGAAGAAGCAGGTGGTGGGTGGCAGTGTGATGGTCGATACGGTAGTGTCTGTGGTGAGACGTGGCCAGATGTGAGCGGCTTATGTCACTATAGCCGGCCTCCGCACGGTCTACCGACGGTCCATTATCATTGAGATACCTTTGAATCCCAATTAAATAAAGTTTATTCTGCTTTTTGTTTTAAGTCTCTAACTACAACGCCTACATTTTTATATAAGACAGTGGCTATGCTTACGACGATCGCCAATTTCCGGTTGCACTTGCGCAGTCGGCTGTTTTTAGACCTGAATTTTTCGTTACGACTCAGCATTCCTCGACTACATAACAGACTGTCATTGTATTGATGTACAGTACTGTTTTACGACGAGTTGTATCAATAAATTCGAGAAATGTAACGGTTTTTCTTGGAAGCCTAGGCCATGCAATGGCGCTGCCTACTGCTACCTAACCTAACCTGACCTTTAACCTAACCGTAAGTTAGTACTAATAGTAGTGCAGGCCTACTTACGATTGCTGAGGCCGGGATCCATCGACTGTGTTCAGTATGTGTTTGCGACCACCATGGACGCACGCCAAATAGATAAAAAAGTACATTAATGCTGGATTAAAAGTATTTTTATGCGCCCGCTTCTAATTTCTGGGAATTTCTCATATTCAGGTTGGTTGCATTTTCCTTTTCCCATATATCAATGGCAAGTTGCAGTTCGTGAAAACTAAGAAAGTCTGCATCTACCGAAAGCGACATGGCTGAAGTTCATGAACCGTCAACACAAGTGGCAAACTGGCGATCCCGACTGCGCAAGCGCAACCGGAAATTGGCTATCGTCGTAAGCACAGCCTGGGATCTATGCTTACGACTCGTCGTAAGCATAGCCACTTCGTTTATATAAACGCTTGCTCGTCCTAGTCTTTCCACCGCATATTTCAATTGTCAACACTAGCTGGCGTTAAGACTGATAATCCGTCAAGCTTAAGCAAAGAGTCAGTAACATCATTCAAGAAATGTACTTCAGGCTTGAAGTACATTTCAAAAAGATATCTTTCTCGCTTAAAGTTGAACTCGCTAAGGTCAACAGTCGAATGAGTGGGTGTGAAAAGCTCATAGGCGGATATCCCTTGGGAGTAAAACATGTTTTAATTGTGTAAGTTTTATTAAAATTTGGATTTGAGACAACATTGAACGAAAAGCTAGATCCGCCCCAGAAGCTGTAAATGAAAACAAAATTAAAGTAAGTGTCCTGGTGATTTAATGTTAGATAAATCCTGTGCTCTATCACTGAAAGCACTATGATTATCAGTTAATCATCTATGACTTAGCCTTTCAGAAGTTTCATCAAGTCACGATTATGGTACCGTAAACGGCATAATGGCTTATGTGCAAAACCTTGGAAATAAAATGGCCAATCATCAATTAAACTATTCTAGAACCAGCCGGCCTAGACAGGGGAGACGGGAAATGCCCAGACGGTAGGACTGTTTCCCTTTCTCCGAAGGTAAAGCGATTGTATGGGATGCCACCTGTACCGACACATTTGCTGCGAGCAACATATCGCAATCAGCCATGAACGTCGGCTCCGCAGCAAAAAATGCTGAAATAGGAAAAGTATGGTACCGTAAACGACGTAACGGCTTACGTGCAAAAACTTGGAAATAAAATGGCCAATCATTAATTAAACTATTCTGGAACCAGCCGGCCTAGACAGGGGAGACGGGAAATGCCCCGACGGTATGACCGTTTTCCCTTTCTCCGAAGGTAAATCGATTGTATGGGATGCCACCTGTACCGACACATTTGCCGCGACCAACATAGCGCGATCAGCCACGAACGCCGGCGCCACAGCAGAAAATGCTGAAACAAACAAGAAGGCAAAATACTCGGATCTCGTCGACCGCTACTACTTCGCCCCCTTGGCCTTCGAGACCACTGGAGCAACGGGCCCGACTACGACTAAGCTCAAGGTTTTAAAAGAGCTGGCCAGCAGAGTTGCTGTAAGCCAGGACAACAGAAGAGAGATCACCTGGATGTTCCAGAACCTAAGCATAGCTATACTATAGTCCGGGGCAACGCGTGGATAAATAATGTTTTCAGAAAGGTTTCACTTATTTTATGCCTTGATGTTGTTTTTCACCTGATTGTACCAATGAATGATGAGCAGTACTGTACTCACCGAGTCTGAGACTCAGACTGTACTGAGTATATGAATGATATAATTATAATAGGAACTACTGAGTCAATCTCAAAAATTAAACTTTCATGTCTAAATATGATCATCGGACATCTTAACACATAATACAAATAAAATGTAGTCCATGGCCATCCGATTTGATTAGTTTCAATCGTCTATTCGACTCGTTCGTTAATATTTCTGATTTCATTGTCGACTGTGATCGTCAGGCTTGTCACTACGGTTACCGTGTTTAACGTATTTAAATCACTATTGTACTTACATAAAGAAAGGATCGTCTATTCCTCCCATCATGGATCGAAACAGGGACATGGTAGAAGCAAAATAGCGCAGGAATGTATAGGTTTAATTTGTAATCGAAGAGTTTCTGGAATTTCCTTCGATTCTTGCACAAAACAACAGCCGTGTGATAACAGTAACCACGTGCAATATGTGGACCAATCAGCGGTGGGCACAGCAAAACCAGCGCCCTCTTTTGACAACATAACAAAACATTCAACTTATGATGCTATTTTCCACATGAAATTGCATATTTTCTCAAAAAAAGGTTACCCATGCTAAGAAAATAAGTAGGGCATTTTTTTGCTTACCGTGATTGATACCGTGAACTCCTAAGCTAAAAAGTGTAACTTTAGGAAGGATATGTTTATGAGATTTATACAAAATTAATTCTCTGCAGTTGTATTTTAAAGTGTTACATGCTTAGCTTAGAGAAGGACTCCAACATCCTAAACGGGCTGGTGAAATAATTGTCTCAATTAGTCTAGTGATTAATTAGTTACAAAGGATTAAAAATCCGACAAGTGGGCGGAGTTAAATGAATCGCTCTGGTTGAATATCACTGAAGTGTGACGTCAGCATAGTAACAATGGACTGGTCCGAACGTTTGTAGCGTGCATTTCGCTCAGAAATGTTTCAACAAACAGTTGAAAGCTTCGATGGGTTTTCTAAAAAGGTTCGTTTAATTCATTTCAATCAAAAATATACATTGTATACATATATTTATGAATATTCACGAATCGAGGTAACATTCATTTTTAATTATATTACCACAACACCAAGCCAAACAAAGCACTCAACAATAAGCCTAAGGGCTAGTACCCTGACAGCAGACCGACATTGGACCAACGTTGGTCTTAGGTTGTCTCCAAGTCCAACCAAATCCCAACGTAAATACAACCTCTGGCCAACATTATCTAAATAAAACAACGTTGGATTTACCGCCGGATCCATACCATGATACCGAAATGGATCATGTACACCGTGTGTTACGGAATTGCAGCGTTTGTTATTAAATTCCAAGTCTGAAAAATATAATTTCTGGAAATGTATGCCTCCACAAAAATCATCGTTGTTTTTATAAACACCATTCAAAATAATAAGTAAAATAATTAAACTTTTGTCATACTGCCATGTTGGTATCATTTGCGATATTTTTCTGGCCGTTTTCCCCCATAGCCCCCCATTTTAATCTGTAAAATGATATTTGTTATATGATTTTATAAGTCCCTATCACAGCTGGAGCAATTATATAAGGCATGTGTCTTTCTTAGATGAAGTCAGCCTTACCCTGAG
>JBJPGG010000035.1:0-11646 GCA_048595505.1 Methylococcaceae bacterium | reverse complement strand
CATTATCGATCCAAACGCAATCACCGATTGAAGCGGTATTGGGATCGTAAGTTGTTGTTTGAAAATTCAGCTCATTTTCGCTAATTTTGATAGCCATTATATTTATACCTTGATTAGAATTATTTCAGTCGCACCATCGCCTTACTCATGATGCATTTTAGTTTTCATATTGACACAAAATTGATTCAATTATGAATGAATTTGCTCCGTCAAAGTTAACAGAAACTGCCAATAGAAACAGAGTATCAAATAAAAAAATAATGGATAATTGTACTGAAGTACAGTATTGACACATCAGCCTGAGATTATTTGCACTAATGTTGAATGTAAACCCTGATAAAGATTATATACTTCGTGCGGGCACAGTTGCGTAGCTTGCTATTCACTTGTTTCAGCGCCTTTCTCTCGACAAAAATCAACTGGCTATAAATTCTGCAACCGTGACCGCGCGAAGTATACAAAGACAAATGATCAGACTCCCTACTTCTTTGATAATCCTAATCTCTTTGATGATGAAAAAGCTAATGCCATATAAGAATTAGAACAATGTGGACTTTTAAGGGATCAAAAATTTGGGGCTGATAGGTTATTTGGTTTTTCGCCTAATGGTACACCAATATAAAAAACCTTCGAGTTGAGTAATGTGACAGAAAAAATTGTCATTAACAATGACGAGAGATTGCTTAATAAAGGTATTAGTGGGCTTATATTTCTCACCCGAGGCCGGATTAGTCTATCTAACCCGGTTTTAACAAAGCCGCAGTTAAAGTCCTGCGGCTTTGTCTAAAATGTGGTTCAGTTTATTGAATACCGATCAGTTCTGAATTAGACATTTTGAGCCCTTTACCCGAAAAAACAGCGCCTTCGAGCTGACTATTTTTATCTATTTTCACTTTACCGTTCAATGTTATGAATATTCCGCGCACAATACTGTGATTCTTAACGGCTAGACCTTTTTTACCCAAATTAAACAACACCTGTTTCGGTAAAAGGTTGCCCTGTAGTTTGATAGCTGAATTACGATTAATTTTCATTTTATGAGAAATATTTAAAACGAACGAACATTCTTCATTACACACCAAGTTTAGCGTTTCGCCTTTAAGTTTAATGTCTTTTATCTCAATCACGTTTAGACCAGGGTCACCATATATAGTCATCGAATCACGAATCTTGCCAAACGTCTGGGTAGCTGCAAGGTTCGAAGCGACCTCAGCAATATTCTTCACGGTAGTCACCATATGCGATAGATCAGTTGTCATACTATTTTCTCCAAGCACCACACCACGTTTTAACTTAATTTTTTTAGCTTTAGGGTCGATAAAAAAAGTACCGGTAATTTCACTGTCCTTAAGATAGGCTTTAGCATTCGCAGCGACACCCACATGACCGTCTATAACAGCCCCTTTGGTAAGTTTTAATTTTGCTTTACCAAAAGCTAACGCGCTAATCTTCTCTGCGATATGCAAAATACCTGGGGCATAAGCGATGCCTGTTGCATTTTTAGATTGCGTATCATAACTACTAGTTGGAAATGAAGAAATCACGTCACCGTTATTTCGATCAAGATTGTAAATTGTGTTATTTGTACGACCTGTCACCCATAGACTACCGTCTGACTTGGACACAGTAATGCCTTGTGGATTATCAAATAATGCACTGTCTAGTAGCAATATATTGATTAATATACCATTTCGCTCGATGTGGTATATGCTCTTGCGTTCGTTATCTGTAATCCAAAGCGTACCGTTGGATGGGTCTACGGAAATACCCTGAGGACTTAATAATTGAAGATTAGTACCTACTATGTGGTCAAATTGATTGATCACTGTACCATCCTTTTCTATTTCAAAAATCGTTGGTTTTTTCTCAAGCTCTAGATCAGGGTCACTCACTATAAAAAGTGTATTAGCAGATTCATCAGCGGCATATGCAATCCCTTCAGGCCCAAAAGCACCAAATTCTTCCGTTAATATAGGCTCCATTAATTGTTTACCTGTGGTACTGAAGTTAACAATACGACCAGGGTTCTCACTAACGACCCATAAGCTACCATTTTGTCCATCGATATCAATTTCAGAAGGAAAAATGGGAAAAGAGATGGAGCCATCTTCCGTAATTAGAGTGGGAAACGATGACAATAGACTCCCATCTAGGGATACTTCGTATATCATTTGAGCTTTATCGTCGGTAAGCCACAACCGTGGACTCAACGCATGCGCTTGTACTGACATGCTGAATACTAACAGGCATACCAGGCTTAATAAATAATTAAAAGTATTCATTATTGTATATTCTAAAAGTGGACCTTCTATTTTTTTCATCTTTATTTTTCTCAGTATGCATTTATTGTAATTAACTTTTTTCTTATCTTCATAGTTTTCATATATCAGGTTTGTAACGTATTTTCCTGTTAATAAAAGTTGAAATCAGAGCTCTAGAATATATTGACATAAATAAACAAAATACTGTACTAGAGTACTAATTAGCAATAAATGACAATTCTCTTTTGTATTACTAACATCCAGAACTGGATTGGAATACCGCCTTAAAGCGAAAGAATCATGAAGTGTGCGGCGGAGCTATGTCGATAATTCCTGCGGGTGAACGTCCCTCTCTAACAAAGTAGGTCAAGCACTAGGAAGTATATATCGGGCAGGTGGAGGTAACTCCAAATGTAAAGCACAATGGGCGTAAGCCAACGGCCGCAGGTAAAGCTGAAGTCAAAATATTTACGATAGTATAGCGACAGATACATCTTCAGGAAGTCTCAATTTTATGATACATTCTGACAAGTGTTCTAGGGCTGCTTCGGGGGTGTTTTAATGGCTATTGACAATGCATGTTGGACATAGGAAATAATTAGCAACTCGGGCGATATTGAGCTGTCTTTCATTGAAGAGAGTATATTGAACAAGTGTTGACATAGGGGGTTATCTGGATCGTAATAGATGGATTGTGAATTAAACAAACCGCAAAGACTGTCTGTCTATTAGCCATTTAAAACAAAGTGTTCGGGGACAGGTTTTACAGACTATAGTATTAGCAGCCTTCACAGATTCTGGTTCAGAACTGTGAATAATAGAAAATAGGGTAATAAAAAGCAGGGAGTTCGCAATTTGAGGCAGAGTATATGTGGCTCTGGCGTTGTGTTTACTATATATAGAGAATGGTGTTGATGTATTTTATATACTTCGCACGGTCACGGTTGCGGAATTTATAGCGAGTTGGTTTTTGTCGAGAGCAATGACTGTATGGATATAGAAGGTAGAGCACGCAGGAGCTGTTGCCTAGGCGCTTAAACAGGCGCATAGCTAGCACGCAACTGTGCCCGCGCGAAGTATAACTTAAGCTTGAGGAGTTTTTATGTGGAACAGAATTATATATTTAATGGTTATCTGGTTATGAAGTGGCTACGGCGAGGAATAGCAATTTTTACTGTTCTCATAAGCAGTTTTACCCCTTTGAGTGTATGGGGGCGGGGACCAATGCCAGGGGTTACTTCTGATAGTAAGTTTGTTATTTATTATGGTGATAATTATTACACAAATTCGGGAAGTGGAGTTCCAGAGGCTAACTGGACACTTAACGTAGCTACTATTAATGCATTGGCTCAATTTGAAGTAGTCGTGTTGCAACCCAATCAGCCACATTTTAGGCCAGAGGTGGTGCATGCACTGAAGGAGCGCGGTGTTGATGTGGTCCTGGGGTACATCAGTATTGGTGAAGATTTTATTAATAAATCGGTCGAAGGTCCGCTGAGTGGGGGTAGTGGGTTTTTGGTTTATGATAGCAACACAGAAACGCTTGTGCCTAGCTTGGGGAATACCTTGCAAAGTTTTTATATGGATGTGGATACTCAAACCGTAAGCTATGACCTGGAGGGCAATATTAATGCGGTACAAACTGATCAACGATTAGTTCCTGATAACTTGCCGGATTACAATCCAAACTTTTTGGGTTATATGATTAATCCGGATAGTCATTGGCGTTGGGTGATTGACAATATGCGGATAGGGAGTTCGAATGTATTCGGTCGCACCCGTAAAGCAGGTTTGAAACAATTATCTGGTATCCGGGATATCAATGCGTTAAGAACCCAGTCGGCCAATTTTGGTTTTGATGGATTTTTCTTAGATACAATCGATACAGCGGGTCCTTATGATAATCCTGGCTGGTATCCTTGGGTGATTGAAAATATGCGCGATACAGTAAAGTACATTAGTGATACATACCCATCTAAAGTGGTTTTTTCAAATCGAGGGACATTTTATTATAGTGCAGGCTTGATAAGCCCGGTAACCGGGCAGTACCCCATTGATTTTACAATCCGTTCATATGTAAATGCCATCTTATTTGAGAGTTTTCGTTATGACAGTAACCCGGTAGTGGATGGTCTGGGTGGAGTGAATGAAAGATATAACGACTATAGATATAACATTGCACCAAAAGTGTTAGCAGAGGCTAATCGCATTGATGGTTTTACTGTCTTTAGTTTAGAGTATGAATCTGGTAGATTTAATATTGCTGACGATGCCTTTGATACGGATATTCGACAATTTGGGTTTACGGGATATCTAGCAGATAATGAAGCGTTGGATACGATTAACTTGGAATTCTTGAACCGGTTACCAGATTCAGCTAATGATATTTCAGCCCCTACGTGGGACACTACGGGGCATACTGCTTATAATACAGCAACTTCTGATTTTCGAGTGGGTGTTCAATATGTGTCACAGGGTAGTGTTACTGGAGAAGCCATTGTTCATTGGGATATTGCAATTGATCAGTCTTCTCCAGTGAGTTATGACGTGCTGGTCACTGATGTGGCTTCAGGAGCTACAGCAATTCACAGTCAAGTAGTGATTGAACCAAGTGTTGAGTGGGCGCATGACCCGGTGAACCACTCTGCAAATCAATATACCGTGAATAATTTGGTCATGGATCGGCTCTACAAATTTAAAGTGATTGCAAGAGATACCTTGGGGAATCAAAATGCTGAAGATGCAGGCTTGGAATATTATTTGACGCAAGCAATTAGTAACCCCATTCTATCGACTGCAATTAACTTTGATGGATTGTTAACAGAGTGGGGTTCGTTATCTGGTTTGGCAAGTGATCCAGACGATATTAGTGGTGTGAGTCTAGTTGGTCATGTTTCTGGTGCTGGTAATCAAGCAAATTGGCGACAAATTCAGGTAGCTCATACAACAGATACGGCGATGCTTTTTTTGGCCTACACTAATCAAACTAATATTTATGTTAGTTGGGGTTTTCAAGTTTTTATTGACGCTGATGATAATCTAAAGACAGGTTTTCAAGGAGGCTTTGGCGGCATTATTAATTTTCCAATTGGTGCTGACTATTTAATCGAGGGTGTTAACGTCTATCAATACAATGGCGGAGTAGCCGGTACGGATTGGATGTGGATTAAGTCACGCGCAAGTGCTGGGTTCGAAATTGGTCGAAATTGGAACGGGGCAACCGGTGAAGTGTTTTTACCGCTGAGCTGGATTGGTAACCCAACTAGTTCGATTAGTTTTGTACTTTTTGGTAATAATGGGTTTTATGGGCACGAAGGCGAATACGACTGGTATCCAAATAATGCGATTAATGGTGGGGTTTTTAGATATGAATTTTAGTTTTTAAGTGTTTTCTGCCATTCGGGGCAGGTTCCGAATGATGCCCCCTTCTTTTTTATACGTTTAATATTTTATTGCGATGGGGTATAGTTCAAAATAGTCTATAGGATCACAATTCGGATGTTTCGGTGTTTTATTTAGGGCTGGACATTAGTTTGATTGATGCTGGATAACCCCCACCTATTTTAGGGAATGTAGGTTTTAGGAGATTTCTACTATGAACAAAATTACAGATTCAAATCTTGAAAGGGCTTGCAAGTATCTGCAAAATCGACTTGATATCCGCTCATGGTGGCCAAAAGCCCAACCTGGACAGGCAAAAAATGAATTTAAACTAATGAGTGGAAGCGCTGGTGCCCTCAATGTCTGGTGTGAAAGATGGTTAGATTTAGGGCAACTTAAAAAACTTGAAAGAGAAATAAAAAACTGAAATCAAATACTGTGCTTCCATTAAAGTCATTAAAACTAGGCTAGACTATGTCTACTGATGCTTCAACATTAACTAAGTTAAGGGAATTATTTCAAAAGTTATTACCATTAGTTGATGATCTTGCAGATGGATTAGGGGTATTACTGTTACTTTCTTTGGTTTTAACGCTGTGGATTTTTGTTTATCTATTTTACTTACACCATTTTTCATTGCTGATAAGTTTGGGATTCACTGCTATAGTTTTGCTTCCTATTCTGGTTCTTAGTCGTTTTTGGTTCGCTCTGGAAAATCTGAAAGATATTCCTAAAATAGCTGAGGAACTCATTGATGATGTAACAGAAGATATTGCACAAAGCTGGCATGCCGTTAAGTCAGGAAAAAAAGGGGCTTTAAATTTTGTTGGTCAAGCCAAAAAATTATTTGAAGTACGTTCGATACTTAATTCAGCAGATGATATTTTTGAACACTATTTTAGTGTCGGCCCTCTAGTTAACCCTTTTTATTATTTTTTGGGAATAATATCTTTAATTGCTTTGTTTTTTCTTTTTATTGTTGGGTTTATTTTGGGGGGACTCAGTATTTGGTGGTAGGTTTTAAGGTCAACAGTTTGAGTAAAACTAATCAATGTCATTTTCATCGGAGTAGTGATAGTTTTTGTGAAAATTCAGCCTGGTTGAATTATTAAGTCGGTAGGGCGGCCACCCGTTCTTGGCGTGATTGATAGTTGACTCTTTTAGAGAGAGTCATAAAAAGTAAGTGTTCGTAATTTGTGACCTGCCCTTAGCATTTCCAATTCAGTTTTTTCTTTAAATAGTTGTCCGGAAAAGTATTGATAAATCAATTAACGGTGGCAATGTGTTGCTTGGTTGGTTGAAAAATACATTTAGAAACAATGTATTATGGTTTAATGGTAATAACTTGCTCGGTTTAGGCAAGATATTACTCGAAATTACTTTAATTTATTATTCTATCTCTACAATGGCTTGATATTACTGAACTGAGTAAACTGGCATTGTTTATGCTATGTATGATAGTTGTAAGAGTATTTTACTCTGCTTAATATCTACAGGTATTGTAAGCCAATTTAATTCTATACATTTTGTTTGTTGTGCTTACGCGATCTTTAGACCAACCTCGTTTTTTATAAACGAGTTTACTTCATTCTTATTTAGGGAGACAGCTATGCCAACTCCGGCGTATATATCAATTCAAGGTGCAACTCAAGGTAATATCACTGCAGGTTCATTTACTGCAGAGTCAGTCGGTAATGTTTATGTAGAAGGGCATGAGGATGAGATCTTAGTCCAGGAAATTAAGCATTTAGTTTCTGTCCCTACTGATCCTCAGTCTGGCCAACCTTCAGGTCAACGTGTTCATAAACCTTTCGTGTTTACTTGTTCATTATGTAAAGCAGTTCCTTTAATGTATAACTCTTTAGCTTCAGGTGAAATGTTACCGGTTATTGAAGTCAAATGGTGGCGTACCTCTATGGATGGTAAACAAGAGCATTTTTTCACAACTAAGTTGACTGATGCCATTATCGTTAACATGGATTTGGTTATGCCTAATGCACAAAACCCAGCAAATGGTGATTTTACTCAGTTGTTGGAAGTGAGTATGTCATATCGTAAAATTGAGTGGACTCATGATGGTGCTGGTTCTGTTGGTGCTGATGATTGGCGTGCACCACTGGTTTAATAGATGTTAAGTATCTATTGCTAGTACGTCATTAACATTATATTGATGCTGTACTATGAAAAAGCTCCGAAAGGGGCTTTTTTTAATTTTGTTGTTTCGCTATTTTTCATATTTAACGTGACGCAGAATGTTCTTAATCTAATATCTCACGCTTTTTATGTCTGTATGGGATTAAATGACAAAATATCGGTTATTCACTAAATATCGTTTATTTATAATGGTTTATTCCTTTGTTGTTTTACAGTAAGTTCCATAACTAATTGTTTTAAAATGGTTTAATTTATTGTTTTCATTCTGGCATAGCTCCTGCTCTAGTTATATTGTCACTTAACTATATTGGAGAAAAAGCATGAAAACGAAAGTAACAACGATTGTAAAGGTATTATTGCTCAGTGTGATATTTAATCTTGGATTCTCACAAGCTGGCTATTCTGCAGAATTAAGTAATAGTACTAAATATAAAACTGTCACTATTGATGGTTTAGATATTTTTTACCGGGAAGCAGGAAACCCAAAACACCCAACCATTCTGCTTTTACATGGTTTTCCTACGTCATCCCATATGTTTCGAAATTTGATTGTGGAATTATCCGATAGATTTCATCTTATCGCACCAGACTATCCCGGTTTTGGTTATAGTTCCATGCCTGCTGTAGATAAGTTTGATTATACCTTTGCTAATCTAGCCAATGTGGTTGATAAATTTATCGATAAAGTTGGTTTGAAAAAATACAGTTTATATCTGATGGATTACGGCGCACCTATTGGGTTTCGTATTGCAACTAAACATCCAGAACGTGTTGAGTCTCTGATTATTCAAAATGGAAATGCTTACCTTGAAGGGATCGATAATAATTTCTGGGAACCCATTAAAGCGTATTGGAAGGATCGAAATGCTGTTAATCAGGGTTTAGATAATGATTGGTGGAAAAATGTTAAGGCAGCATTTAAAAAACCAAACATGACAAATGATGAAGCCTTACGTTTTCTATTTTCTTTGGGTGCTACAAAGTGGCAGTACACTAATGGAGTGCGGGATGTTGAAAGCATTAGTCCTGATGCTTGGAATTATGTGCAAGGTTTATTGGATCGTGAAGGTAATAATGCCATTCAACTTCAGCTTTTTTATAGTTATGGATCAAATCCGCCACTATATCCACAATGGCAGGCATACTTCAGGAAACATCAGCCACCGACTTTAATTGTTTGGGGTAATAAAGATGAGATATTCCCAGCTGAAGGTGCTCACCCATATAAACGTGATTTGAAAAAAATTGATTTTCATCTCTTGGATACTGGACACTTTGCTTTAGAGGAAGATGGGGCTGTCATTGCTGATTATATTAGAGCGTTTCTTCATAAAAATAAATAATAATTATAGACACTAAATCATCAGTTACCCTCAGTTTTGAGATAGGTCGTCGAAAACTATTGTAGCTATCGGTGACCACAAGTTGTAGAAATTGGAGAATATTCATGAAACAGTATGCTAGTGATATTGCTTTTACTAACAGTGTTAAATCCATACAATTACGTCATGGCTCAAGGGGGAGTTATGCACGAGTTGAGAAAGAATGGTGGCCTGACCATATTACACCAGCGTTAGCTGATTTTATTTCACAACGCGATTCTATTTATATGGCAACAGTTAATATCGATGGATTTCCTTATATTCAACACCGAGGTGGAGCAAAAGGCTTTCTAAAAGTACTTGATGATCATACACTGGGCTTTGCTGATTTTAGGGGGAATCGTCAATATATTTCATACGGAAACCTGGAGGACAATAATAAAGTCTCACTATTTCTTATGGATTATCCAAATCGGATTAGAATTAAAATATGGGGGACTGCTAAGGTAATAGAGGATGATCAGGAACTGATCAATAAACTATCGGTATCTGACTATAAAGGAAAAGTTGAACGTGCATTTATCATTCGAGTGGAAACATGGGATAAAAACTGCCCACAACACATAATTTCAAGATATACTCTTGAGGAAATGACCGAACTTGTTGAATAGGTGTACTTCACGCAATATAGAAAGGTTTTGATTACCCAGCAGACAATATACTCCCTTTTTAAAAAGAGTTATACATTATGAATATCCTTAAGGAAAAAGATTTGTTCAGTCCAATTAAATTGGGTCCTTATACACTTAGGAATAGAATTGTTATGGCACCCGTAACACGTTGCCGTGCTGAAAAAAACATTCCTACAGAAATGAATCGAATATATTATCAACAACGAGCCAGTGCTGGGCTAATCATTACTGAAGGATCGCAAATATCGCCGCAAGGTGCTGGGTATCCAAATACCCCTGGCATTTATAACGATAATCAAATTAAGGCATGGCGAAAAATTACTGGTGCAGTACATGATGAAGGCGGGCGTATATTTTTACAACTTTGGCATGTTGGGAGAGTAAGTTATCCAGGTATTCAACCTAATGATGAGCCCCCGGTAGCGCCTTCCGCAATTAAAGCTGAAGGAGATTATGTACAACCACGAGCACTAGAAATATTTGATATTGTAGATATTATGTTTGATTATAAGAATGCGGCTGAAAGTGCCTTGGCAGCAGATTTTGATGGAGTAGAAGTGCATGCAGCTAATGGATATTTAATTGATCAGTTTTTACGTGATGCGACTAATAAACGTACTGATAAATATGGTGGTGGCTATGAAAACAGATCGCGATTCTTGTTTGATGTTCTTCAAACTGTGATTGGTGTGTGGGGTGGTGATCGAGTGGGTGTACGCTTTTCACCTACTAACACATTTAATGGTATGTCTGATTCGAACCCTGAAGCATTGTTTAACTATGTGGTTGAACAATTAAATCCACTAAATTTAGCCTATCTTCATGTGTTGGAAGGTAGTATTCATGTTGCTGATACGGCTGTAGCAACCAATTCATTTAATGCCAGAAGTTTGCGCAATGTGTATACCGGGACCTATATGGCTAATAATGGTTACAACAAGGATTCGGCTAATAAAACAATAGCAACAGGTTGTGCTGATTTGGTGTCATTTGGTGATTTATTTATATCTAACCCAGATTTACCTGAGCGTTTTTTAAAAAACTCAGCATTAAATCAAACGGATATGGGCTCACGTTATGGTGGTGATGAAAAAGGCTATATTGACTATCCTACACTTAAATCTTCTGCTGATTAAATTTAATGGCAGAAAACAGAAATGAATATTAAGGGTTGTAAACAGTATACAATACATTTTTAAATTATTTTTTAGGAAAAATCATGCAAATTCTTGGTGTTGATATTGGAGGTTCCGGTATTAAAGGCGCTATTGTTGATACTGAAACAGGTGAGCTGGTAACTGAACGGCACCGGATTGAGACACCAAAACCAGCTACACCAGAAGCAGTCGCACAAACACTGGTACAATTAGTTAAGCATTTTAACTGGTCTGGTCCTGTTGGTTGTGGTTTCCCTGCTTCCATTCAGCATGGGGTAGCCCGTACTGCTGCTAACCTCTCCGATTCGTTTATCGGTACTGATATCAATAAACTATTTTCTGAAGCAACAAATTGTCCTTGTTATAACCTAAATGATGCCGATGCCGCTGGAATAGCTGAGATGCATTTTGGTGTGGGCACAGGTCAATCTGGTGTTGTGCTATTAATTACGATAGGGACAGGACTGGGGACAGCTTTTTTTTCTGATGGTGTGTTATTGCCAAATACTGAACTAGGTCATCTCTATATGGCAAATGGTATAAAAGGAGAGCATTATGCTTCTGATGCCGTGCGTAAAGCTGAAGATCTTGGTTGGAAAAACTGGGGGCGGCGTTTTAACGAGTATCTTACTATGATGGAAGCATTATTTTGGCCAGATTTGATTATTTTAGGTGGAGG
>JBJPGG010000034.1:0-15590 GCA_048595505.1 Methylococcaceae bacterium | reverse complement strand
CCTTTTTTACAGGCATATGGAACTTTAGCGTCCTGCCTTAACAAAGCATCCAGCACCGTTTCTTCGGCTTCACAGTTATAGCTATTTTCACCGATTGTTAATTTTGCCATGATTGCTACAGTCCTTTTTAGAGGTGCTATTGATAGTGTGTGATTAAAAAACACAAGAAAAAAGAGACAACTATATACATAGCGATCTCTTTCTCAATGCTATTTTCTTGGGTTTTGATACTTAAGTATTATTTTCCAAGCACGTCATTTCGAGTACTTTCGGCGATTGCTGCTGCTTCAGCAATCAACTCTGCTGGTACTTTTAGTTCAGTTAATGTTGCACCTAAGTGTTCCATTACTGCATCAAAATGTGAGCCATCCAGGCCTCTTTTAACCATCTTTGCATGTGCATTTCGCATATCCTGGCCAGTATAATTATTGGGTCCACCAAAAGCCATGGTAAAAAAAGCCTTTTGCTTGGCAATTTGTACATCCATATCACTCTTATCGAAAAAACGATTAATTCTAAAATCAGCAAGCACTTTTCGATAAAAAAGCTGTACTGCTGCATCAACCGCTGCTTCGCCGCCAATTCTATCGTATAGGGATTCAGATTCACTCATTATTATTTCCTCTTTTTTTATAAGCTTTATTTGAAATGAGCAGTATAAACTGCATAACGAGAATATCAAACACCAAGTTCTTTTACAATATTTTTATGTCAAAAGATTTAAAAGTGTAACTTGTTTGAATTTTTGGTATTCTTTAAACCAGAGGAATCGGTTGAGTGTGGAATAAGGAATTTATAGTCCAATTGGTTTTTCCAAGTTTAGTCTTAATCAAGGATTACAACAAAAACAGTTTATGATAAACAAAATCAGTTCCAGACAATGTCAAATTCTGCAGCTTCTAATAAAAAACAAAGCTGGACTCAGTATTGATGAAATTGCCAATACAATCAACATTTCACGGAATGCTGTGCAACAACATTTCTCTACTTTGGAAAAAGACGGTTATGTGCAGACCGGTGAATTAAAAAAAACAGCAGGGCGTCCTGTCCGTACTTTTGTTTTAACAGAAACCGGTGTCAATAGTTTTCCTAAACAATATGCCTGGTTTTCAGAGCTTATAGTTTCTGATTTAATTAATGAAATGGGGACAGATGCTTTTAGGCGTTATCTGCAAAAAATAGGTGCTTCGTTATCACAAAGCCTGCTACCAAGATTTATAGGCAAGCCGACTGAAGAACGAATAAAAGAATTACTTAATGTTATGGATGAATTAGGGTTTCAGGCATCATCGACTAAGTCAGCAGAGAGTAGCGATTACTATATAGAAGCCTGTAACTGTATTTATCATGATCTTGCTCAAAAACATGAGGAAATTTGCGAGCTAGACAAAACACTTATTTCAACGCTAGTCGATAAACAAATCGAACAAGTTGAATGTATGGCAACAGGGGGGCATATTTGTAAATTTAAAATCAAAAATAGTCCTGAATGATTAAGCTACTTTCACTTGTTTCATCATATCAAAGAATCTACTAGACCAGACAGCAATGTTACTCAGCACAAGCTAACATAACGCATATCCTTACAAATCAATTTCCAGGTACTCTCATAACAAATCACATTTTCCTAGAATTAGAAAACCAACTTTACAATTGACTTAACCTATACCCAAAAGTGCAATACTTTCATGGTGAAATGAATTTGATCAATAGGATCGGACTTCGTTAGTTTTTGAGCATGAACAGTTTATTGAAAAATGCTAGTACTCGTCATTGTCTGAAAGAGAAAAGTGTTAGGGACAGCCCCTAGGTTACAGCTATATACTTGAAAACAAGTGATATTTATATAAACTCTGCGTTATAAAAGTTGTAAATATTTTATTTCAAAATAAGCACCCAAGCATACTGACACTTGAGTGCTGTATTAAAATACCCAGAGTACTAGAACTGGATTGAATTATACCCACTCTTTGCTGCTTGTAATTCAGCCTTAGCACCGGCTAAATCTGATTTTCTTAATAGTTTTCTTGCGTTATTGAAATGCTTTGCAAGTCTACCTATTTTTGCTGCATTGCCTTCACTGTTAAGCTCTCCTTTTGCACGCTTAGCTTGTTTAGTATGGGCTAAAGCACCATCAACATCGTTTGCATCAATGCTTTTAATAGCTTCATCAATATGAGCGGTAATATTAGCAACTGCCGTAGTAGTTTCAGCTAGTACAACAGACGCCCCAAGTGAAAATGTTAATAACACTGCTAAAAAAGCATTTTTTAAAAATTTCATAAATGTTAACCTCGTGTAATTGTTTTTATAGTTGACACATCACTGTTTTATTTCCAATTTATGTCGTTTTGATTCTAGCACAGCTTTTGAGAAAGCAACATAAATAACCAAAACTGGTCAAAACTTAATTTACGCTTACCTTGCTCAAAAATACTGCAGATATACTTTTAAAACTACTAAGACTCCTCCTCTTTATCTGATTTTTTTACATCATATATTTCAGCATAATATTTTCGTCGAAAGTTATCGACAATGGTTTCCTGTTTTTTCTTATTAGCATCCACTTCTATCAATGCCATAAGAACTAACTCTAGACTTGTTTCAACATATTCAGATACCACACCTGTAGCACCTAATCGACGTAATTCACAACACTGTGTTAGGCTATGGCCACGTACATAAATATTAATCTCGGGGTGTTTATGCCGTAGTGATGAAACTAAATGTTCAGCTGCTTCAGGATCATTGAGTGTAACAATAATAACTTCAGCATTACTAGCTCCGGCAGACTTTAATATCTCTGAATTGCGTACATCGCCATAAAAAACAGGATGCCCATTTGCTCGCTCCCTTTCGACAATGATTGCATTTGAATCCAATGCCACAAAGGGCTTACCTGCAATGGTTAAAATCTCTCCTATTCGATGTCCTACTCGACCAAATCCGGCAAGCACAATAGGGGCTTTGATGGGTGCTTCTGTACTTTTTGAAATGACTTTACTCTGGGACTTATTTAACAACTGTGCTAGATATGCAAGTAGGGGTGTAACTAGCATACTTAGCAAAACAATCAACAACAGCAGCTGAAATAATTCATCAGTAAAAAGCGTTGCTTGATTAGCCAAAGAAAACAACACTAAAGCAAATTCTCCACTTTGCCCAAGTACCAGTGCAACTGCTATGCTTTGTTTTATATTAATACCAAACAAATGAGTCAAGGGAGCCAGTAGTAATACTTTAATCATAATTAAAGCAGTTAAAGCCTCAAGTATAAATAGCGGGTTTTCTAATAACAGGCTCAGGTTGAATGACATGCCCATAGACATAAAAAAGAGCCCTAGCAGTAATCCACGGAAAGGCTGAATTTCTGCAATGACTTGATGCTTATAGGATGAGTCAGAAATAAGTAAACCGGCAATAAATGCACCCATCGCCATTGACAGCCCAATATGCTCAACTATTAAAGCAGTACCCAATACAATTAAAACAGCAGAAGCAGTAAAAATTTCCGGGTTACCTGAAAGAGCAACTCTATGCAATATGGGATGCAAAATATAGCGGCCTATCAATATGACCAGTCCCAAAATTAATAGCGACTCCATCAATGCATAACCAATCTCTTCGCCAATACTGAGATCTGGCATCGCTAATAATGGCACCAAGGCTAACAGAGGAACGACAGCAATATCTTGCAGTAATAATACTGCAAAAGAGGTTTTACCATATTCAGAGCGTAGCGATTTTTGTTCGATAAGCAGTTGCAGTACAAAAGCTGTTGAAGAAAGTGCTAACGCGGGACCAATTAATATAGCGGCCCGTAATGAAATATCAAAAAAAACATAACTCAGACCTGTCAGAATAACACCAGTCAGTAGCACTTGAAGTGTACCCAATCCAAATACTAAACGTCTCATTAACCAGAGACGAGAGGGTTTAAGTTCAATCCCGATAATAAACAGAAGTAGCACAACCCCTATTTCTGCAAGATGTCCAATTTCGCTTATATTACTAATTAAACCTAAGCCAGATGGGCCAACAATAACGCCTGCTATCAAAAAACCTGGTACAGCACCGAGCTTAATGGCCTGAAAAAAAGGAACTGCAATCACGGCAGCTATTAGCAAAACTATAATATCAACTAGATAAGGCGAAATCATTTACATCATTTACATTAAGGCTAATTTTACATATGATTAAAAAGTATAGCTTATTGTATTTCAAATAGCTAAAACAGTTCCTTACGATCAAAATACCTTGTGTACCTGATGTATTAATGGAGAGCTGACTTCAGTAATTGCTCCAGCATTACTCTAATACATGCTGGTTCACCATTACTTCACTTGTAATCAAACCGTAAATCTCAGCTCATTAAAAGAAACCCAACGGGCTGGTATCATAACTTACCAATACATTTTTAGTTTGTTGATAATGTTCTAGCATCATTTTGTGCGTTTCACGGCCTACACCTGATTTTTTATATCCACCAAATGCTGCGTGAGCAGGGTATTGGTGGTAACAATTCACCCAGACCCTACCCGCTTTAATACCTCGCCCCATACGGTGTATACGATTATTATCCCGTGTCCATAGTCCTGCACCCAGACCAAACTCTGTGTCATTGGCTATTGCTAACGCTTCTGCTTCATCTTTAAAAGTGGTAACAGAAACCACAGGACCAAAGATTTCCTCCTGAAATATACGCATACTATTGTCCCCTTTAAGTAGGGTCGGTTGTATGTAGAAACCATCGCTAAACTCAGATTCTAATCTCTCAACTTCTCCACCAATTAACACATCAGCACCTTCATCTTTACCAATTTGAATATATCCGAGAATTTTGTCAAACTGCTGTTTAGATGCTTGAGCACCAACCATGGTTTCAATATCTAAAGGATTGCCACGCTTAATTTGTTTGGTTCTGGCAATCACTTTAGCAATGAATTCATCATAGATGGATTCTTGAATCAACAGTCTTGATGGACAAGTACAGACTTCACCTTGGTTTAAAAAGGCTAAAACAGCACCTTCTACACATTTACTAATATAGTCTTCTTCCTGATCCATAATATCAGCAAAATAAATATTAGGTGACTTGCCACCCAGCTCTACCGTAGAAGGAATGATATTTTCTGCCGCACATTTCATAATCTGCAAACCTATCGGCGTTGAACCGGTAAATGCAATTTTAGCTATGCGTGTGCTGCTAGCTAATGCCTGCCCTGCTTCTTTGCCGTATCCATTCACCACATTAAGAACACCTGTAGGAAGAAAGTCTTCAATTAATTCTATTAACACTAAAATAGAAGCTGGTGTTTGTTCTGCCGGCTTAAGTACTACACAATTTCCAGTAACCAGCGCAGGCGCAATTTTCCAGACAGCCATCAAAATTGGGAAATTCCATGGAATAATTTGCCCAACCACACCTAATGGCTCATGATAATGGTAAGCAATAGTATTCTTATCAATATCGCTAAGTGTACCTTCCTGCGCACGAATACAAGCTGCATAATAGCGAAAGTGGTCAACAGCTAAAGGAATATCTGCTGCCAGTGTTTCACGAATGGATTTGCCGTTATCCCAGGTCTCAGCGACTGCTAAAGTTTCAAGGTTCTGCTCCAGCCGATCCGCAATTTTCAGTAAAATATTTGATCGTTCTGTCACAGATGTTTTACCCCAGGCATCTTTTGCTGCATGTGCTGCATCAAGTGCTAGTTCAATATCTTCTGAGGTTGAGCGAGGTATTTCACAGAAGGCTTTACCATTGATGGGACTGATATTTTCAAAATACTCGCCTTTTACTGGGGGCACCCATTGACCACCTATAAAGTTACCATAACGGGATTTAAAATTGACTTTACTCTCTGCTTGATTGGGGGCTGCGTAACTCATTCGATTAACTCCAGATTGGGAAACCGCTGACACCATGACTGGCGGTTTTAGAACTATATTACTTTTGAAAACTGTTGCTGTTTTTGAGCTAAATATTTATCAAATACCATACAAATATTTCGGATCAATAAACGACCAGCTGTTTGAACCTGTATGCCTCGTTCCGTCACAGTCAATAAACCATCAGTTTGCATCGTTTCCAGGTTTTTTAATTCTGAGGCAAAATATTCAGAAAATACAATATTACACTGTTTTTCTATTTTGCTAAATTCCAATTCGAAATGACAAATCAGCTGAGTGATAACAGCACAACGAATTTTATCATCCTGATTAAGGTCTACGCCTTTAAATACAGGCAACTTACCTTGTAAAATCAAGTCATCATATTCATCCAGAGTCTTAACATTTTGAATATAAGCATCACCTACCCGTCCAATTGATGTAATACCCAACCCAATCAAGTCACAATCTGAATGGGTAGAATAACCTTGAAAGTTTCTATACAACTGACCTTCCCGCTGGGCAATGGCAAGTTCATCATTGGGCTTAGCGAAATGATCCATACCGATATATACATAACCTGCTTCAATTAACTTATTACCCATCATCTGTAAGATATCCAGCTTAACGTCAGGGCTAGGCATATCTGCATCATTAATTTGCCGCTGGGTCTTAAACCTAGTTGGCATGTGAGCGTAATTAAAAATAGAAAAACGATCTGGAGAGACAGCTAATACTTTGTCTAATGTTTCCGAAAAAGTTTCGACCGTTTGTAATGGTAAGCCATAAATTAAATCTATACTGGTCGACCTAAAACCTTCTTTTCGGGCTGCATCTAAAACGGCAAAGGTCTGAGCTTCAGTTTGAATACGATTAACCGCTTTTTGTACCGCTGGATTAAAATCCTGTAGCCCTAAACTGATTCGATTAAAACCAAGTTGTCGTAATTGTGCAATGGTTTGGTCATTGGTTTCTCTAGGATCAACTTCAATAGAGTATTCACCTTGGTCATCATCCCTTAAATTAAAGTGTTGGCGGGTTGTATCCATCAATCCTTTCATTTGCTCAAAGCTTAGAAAAGTTGGTGTACCGCCACCCCAATGCAGTTGGTTTACTATTCTAGATTTATTGAACAACGAACCCTGTAAGGCAATTTCTTTAAACAGGTTATTAAGATAAGGTTCGGCATGCTTACGGTTTTTAGTGATTATTTTATTACAGGCGCAATAAAAACAAACCGTGTCACAGAAAGGGATATGAAAATAAAGAGATAAAGGACCACCGACTGCATTTGATTTTGTAATATGCTCCCTATATTCCTTATCGGCAAATCCTTCATGTAATTCCAGTGCCGTTGGATACGAAGTATATCTTGGGCCGGCCTTGTCATAACGGTGTATTAAATCAAGATCAAATTTTATCGATTGGTCCATTGTTCTAACTATTTATATATGCGTTCACAGAAATGGAGACAAAAAGTCTTTAATATTATCTAGTTCATCTGGTTCCCACGCTGTGCGTGGTAAACCATTCCTGGGTGCTGGAGCATCAGACCGTGCATTCCAATGCACAGCGGAGGAACGAAAAAAACACCTATTTTATTTGTTGTTCAATGACAATAACAACAGAGGATTTATCAGTACGCTTTGGTAACTCTATTGAACCTACAAAATCACCTTTTTGTTTCATTGCAGAGCCAGACTTTGAAATTCTAGCGACAACTTTTATCTGATCAAAATTTGACAGTTTCATCGCTGGCATCATTGCCATTGCATCATTTAAAATAACTGAAAGTGGTAAATCAGATACTTGTTTTTTCAGTATAGCAAGTGGCATAGGAGGACCCGTTAATGCCTTGGCATAAATAAACACGGTATCTGTTGGCTGTATTTGAGATTTAATCGATTCTGCAATACTGACTTCAACATTAATACCTGGCATAGCCCCAGAATCACTTTGTTTCTGCTCACCTAAAGCCGGGGTTTCTGCAAGAGCTTCAGCCATCAGGCTTTGCAATTGCTTATAAGGACCAGAACCTGGCTGCAATAGTGTTTCTAGCTTACGCCAGTATTGCATTGCCTGTGGAACATCCTTTTGTTCTGCTTTTGCCATTCCTGCTAACCATAATGCAGGTATATTATTAGGTAGCTTTTCCAATGCTTTAAAAACCAGTTCAGATGATTTATCTGTAAATCGTCCGTTTGCTAAAACCAAGGTATCAGCATAGTGCAACATAAGCTCTGGCTGATCACCTGATAATGCATAGGCTTTTTCAAAAGAATTGACTGCTAACGGGTATTTTTTTAAATATTTGTAAGAACGTCCCAGCATAAGCCAACCGTCTGCATTGTTTGGGTCATCCTTCAATCGTTGAACCAAACCCGCTACCATCGTATTAATATCTGAAGCGGTATTTTTATTTTTTGCTGTTGCCGGCTTAACCTGAGCTTTTATCAAAGCATCGGGTTCACCAAGAACAAAATAACTGGGAACAGATATTAAAGGAATTAATAGGGCAATAACAGGTACTACCCACCGACCTTGTGATGATTGTATCTCAGTATTTTTCTGAATCCCCAAGTCATCACTGAGTGATAACTCCAATTCATCATACTGCTCTTTGTACTGCTCCTGAGTTAATGTCTCAGCTTTTAACTGATTATTTAAATCCTTAACTCTCTCTTGAGCAATATTAATATTTCTCTGATCAGAATAAGCACCTTTAATTTTTCTTTGTTTCCATAACGGTGGAATAATGATGAAATAAGCAATCGCAATTAAAGCAAAGACTACTACCCAATAAGTTATATTCACGTTTAATCTCTTTTTCCTAACAAGGTACTGATTTAACTATCCGTACTTCAGTTTTTATGTACACGTCTGCTATTAATAATTGAAGCACTCAATTAAACTTCAAGCTTCAATTGATCAATTAGCGGTAACAGTATCTCTTGCACATCTTTTGTGGATACAGGCCCTGTATGCTTATAACGAATGATACCCTTTTTATCAATAACAAATGTTTCGGGGACACCATAAACGCCATAATCGATACCTGTACGGCCTTCTATGTCCATAATACTGACAGTATATGGATTACCAAGTGCACCTAGCCATTTTTTAGCAGCATCCGGTTCATCCTTATAATTCAAACCGATTATAGTCACCACATTTTTTTGTGCTAACTGGTTAAAAACAGGATGCTCTGCACGACAGGAAACACACCATGATGCCCATACATTTAGCAACCATACCTTGCCGATCATATCTTGCTTAGCCAATATTTTAGACGGTTCAGCCAAAATAGGTAATGCAAATTCTGGCGCCGGCTTATCTATTAAAGGAGAAGGAATATCTCTGGGATTTAGGTTCAAACCCACAGCTAAAAACCCCGCCATGACAGTAAATAGCCCCAAAGGAATAAGATACTTAAACATTTGTAGGCTCCGTATTGGTTTTGCGATAGCGCTTATCACTGGCTGCTATTAACCCACCCAGCCCCATAAAAACAGCACCAAACCAAATCCAGCGTATAAAAGATTTGTAATACACTCTTAAACTCCATGCCCCTTTGTTATCTAAAGGTTCACCTATGGCTACAAACAAATCTCTAAATAGCCCAGCATCAATCGCAGCCTCAGTCATAGGCATTTTTTGCACCCGGTATTCTCTTTTTTGAGGTTCAAGTTTTGCCACCTGTTTCCCTTGATAAGTAACGGTTAAGGATCCTTGTTGTGCAACATAGTTTGGACCTTCAGTAACTTCCACGCCATGAAAATTAAATATATAACCAGCCAAATCCAATGTATCACCCGGCTGCATCCGTACATCTTTTTCTATGCTATAAGTAGAAGTAAAAGTAATGCCAATCACAAAGACAGCTATGCCCATATGCGCAATAGTCATCCCGTAAAAACTTGCTGGAATACTGCGTAATCGTTGCCAACTAAACCCTTGACTTCCTATACGATCATAAAAAGACAGACCTATCGTTGCAACAGTCCATAATGCCAAAGAGGCACCTAGTCCGGCAGCCATGGAATAAAAAGGCATCATCAGAGGAATTAAAAAACCAATACCTAAACAGCCAACGAACATCCCTTTCAAACGCCAGCCCAATGTTTTGATATCATCACGTTTCCAGCGTATGAGCATGCCTATGCCCACAAAAAATGCCAATGGCGCCATTAATGGAATAAACACCGCATTAAAGTACGGAGGGCCTACAGATATTTTCCCCATTCCTAACGCATCAATCACTAATGGATAAAGTGTACCCAGTAAAATAGTCGCAGCAGTAACCACTAATAAAACATTGTTCATCAATAAAGCTGATTCTTTTGAGATTAACTCAAAAGTCACACTGCTCTTAACTTGAGGTGCTCTTATGGCATAGAGCAGCAAAGAACCACCAACCACTATACCCAGAAAAATCAAAATAAATAAACCACGTGACGGGTCACTGGCAAATGCATGTACTGAGGTTAAAACTCCGGAACGAACCAGGAAAGTACCTAATAAACTGAGAGAAAAGGCGAAAATAGCCAACAATACTGTCCAGGTTTTAAAAACACCACGTTTTTCACTAGCTGCCAAAGAATGAATCAAAGCCGTACCAACTAACCAAGGCATAAAGGATGCGTTTTCAACAGGATCCCAAAACCACCAGCCACCCCAGCCTAATTCGTAATAAGCCCACCAACTACCTAAAGCAATACCAAAAGTTAAAAACATCCAGGCAAGATTAGTCCAAGGTCTAGACCAACGCGCCCAGGCAGAATCAAGTCGTCCTTCCAATAAGGCAGCAATAGAAAAAGCAAAGGCAACAGAAAAACCAACGTAGCCTAAATACAACATAGGTGGATGAATGGCTAAACCAGGATCTTGCAATAATGGATTTAAATCCCTGCCCTCAATTGGCGTAGGAAACAATCGTTCAAAAGGGTTAGATGTTAATAATAAAAAAAGTATGAACCCAATAGCCACTAGTCCCATCACACCTAAAACACGTGCAACAGTGGCCTCTGGTATAGTTTTACTAAAGAAAGCAATCAGCCCTGTCCAAATGGACAATACAAATGCCCACAATAACAAAGAGCCCTCATGCGCGCCCCAAACACCAGAAACCAAATACAGTGTCGGTAATGCCGTATTTGAATTATGTGCAACATAGGCGACAGAAAAATCATGTACTAAAAAAGAATACGTTAAACAGCCATAGGAAAGCAGCATAAATAATAACTGTCCATAAGCTGAAGGCCTGGCAACCGCAACCCAACCATCAATAAAGCGATGTGCTCCAATAATAGGTAGTAAAGCTTGAATGACAGCCATACACAATGCAAGAATCAAACAAAAGTGACCTAACTCAGCAATCATAATTACTTCCCTGCTTCGGCTGGTTGTTGATAGGGTTTCTTTAAACTCGCTTCAACCTCTGGTGGCATATAATTTTCATCATGTTTTGCCAACACTTCCTCAGCGACAAAAACACCGTCTTTATTCAACCGCCCATTGGCTACGATACCCTGTCCTTCTCTAAACAAATCAGGTAATATTCCAGAATATTCCACGGTTACTTGCTTGCTATAATCAGTTAATCTAAAACGCACCATAATGCCTTTATCAGGTCGTATAACAGATCCGTCCACCACCATGCCACCTAAACGAAATTTGGCTCCTTTAGGCGCTTTGCCCTCTGCCACTTCAGTGGTTGAGAAAAAGTACATTAAATTTTCATTAAATGACTTTAAAGCAAAAGCTGCCGCAGTTGCTACGCCAGCCACCATCAATAAAATCAGTATTAATCTTTGTCGTCTTACAGGTGTCATTACTTAGCTCGCCTCTGTTTTAATGCTAAATCACGTAAAAATCGCTTTCTTTGTACTAAGGGTATAACCACATTCATCAATAACACAAAAAAGGCTATGCCATAAGACATCCAGACATAGAAGCCATAACCCCCCATTGCTAAAAATTCATCAAAGCTATTCATGTTTTTGACTCCAATAATTTTTTAACCCATTGGGTATTTTGTTCACGTTTTAATATTTCAACTTTAGCTGTCTGCAACATGGCAATGGCATAATAAAATTTAAATGCAATCGCCATTACTAATAAAGGAATTAACATATCGATATGAATCGAAGGTTTATCCATTTTTGTCACTGTCGGGCCTTGATGTAAGGTATTCCACCATTCGACTGAATAATGAATAATAGGAATATTGACCACACCCACCAAGGCTAGAATCGCCACTGCTCTGGATGCCGTACGCCTGTCTTCAATTGCGCCATAAAGGCTAATGACCCCTAAATACAAGAACAATAAAATCAGTTCAGAGGTTAATCGTGCATCCCATACCCACCAGGTTCCCCACATGGGCTTGCCCCAAAATGAACCGGTAACTAAAGCAATAAAGGTAAAACTTGCTCCAATAGGAGCGCTGCTTATCAACACCACATCAGCAATTTTCATCCGCCAAATCAAGCTGATAGCACCGGCTACTGCCATTAATACATAAATAAATAATGACATCCAGGCAGCAGGTACATGAACATAGATAATTCTATAGCTATCACCTTGCTGATAATCCGTAGGTGCTAAATATAATCCAGCATACAAACCATAAACCACTAATGAAAGAAAAATAGCGATCAACCAAGGTAATAACTTATCGGCAAAACTGTAAAAATGTGGCGGAGACGCCATTCTATGATAAAAGCGCAATAATGGAGCTGGAACGATGGACATAAGCTAATTTAAAGTTCTAAAATAAAAGGATTAATTAACACTCATTTTTAATGCTGCTGCAGCGGGTAAAGGTGCCAACACAGCAGACATAAAGAAAATAGCAATTAGTATATTAATTTGCGCATCAACAGCTAAGCCATTGCCGGCCATTTCAACTGCATTACTGGCAAAAATTAACACCGGTACATAAAGAGGTAACACCAACAAGGACAAAATCATCCCGCCACGACGAAGCCCAACCGTTAAGGAAACACCAATCGAACCTATCAAACTTAAAACCGGTGTTGCTAAGACCAATGTTATCAATAAAGTTCCCAAAGCTTGTTCAGGTAGGCCTAAAAAAACAGCTAATAAAGGTGCAACGACCAATAACGGCAGCCCTGTAACCAACCAGTGTGCAATAATTTTACCCAACACGAGTATAGTTAAAGGATGAGAGCTTAAAAGCATTTGTTCTAAGGAACCATCATCAAAATCTGAACGAAACAAACTATCTAATGACAGCATTACAGCCAGTAATGCTGATACCCAAATAATACCAGGTGCCATAGCTTGCAATAATTTGGGTTGTGCTCCTACCCCTAAAGGAAATAAGGTAACAACCAAAATAAAAAAAAACACGGGGTTTGCCATTTCTGCACGACGACGAAAAGCTAAAACCAAATCACGCCGAACAACGGCAAAAAAAGCTGTAATCAATGACATAAGGATAAGTTTATTTTCTGAACATCAGCTTCATGTAAAACTAGGTCATGATGTGAGGTTAAAATAATCATGCCGCCACAACTTATATGTTCATGCATTAAAGATTCGATTAATTTAATACCTTGTTTATCTATAGATGTAAAAGGCTCATCCAGTATCCACAAACTATTTTTAGTTATTAACAAACGGGCAAGAGACAATCGACGTTTTTGGCCCGCTGACAAAGATTGCACAACTGAATCATCATACCCAGCCAGTTGCACTTTATCTAAAGCTTGTTCTATTGAATAATGGCCTACTACACTGAGTGCCAGAGACATTTTTAGGTTTTCTAACACCGTAAGTTCTTTTTTAACCCCATCAAGATGTCCAACATAAGCCATCTCAGACAAATAGTCACTATCCTTTATTGCCTCATCACACCAGAGTATCTCCCCAGCATCTTGCTCTCTAAAACCACAAATGATACGCAACAAAGAGGTTTTACCACTGCCGTTCTTACCTTCAAGAAGTAGAACTTGGTTACTAGTTAGTTTAAAGTCCAAACCTTCAAATAAAATTCGGTCATCTCTAATACAACTCAAGTTTCTCACTTCAATTGATCTGTTTTTCGGACTCTGGCTACCCATTAAATTCCATATTTTTTTGCCAATCTAACTTTCTATGATAACAATAACCTTGGTGATTTCCCAGTTTTTTAAGCCAAAACTCCACGGCAAAACCGTGCTAAACGATCCATCACTATGTCAGCATATAACTTTTCTTGATTAGCAAGGATCGTCAGCCAAAGTATTTTCCATGAATGGATGAGGCATGGGCTTCCTGCTAAAATCTCTAAAAGAGAGGTCTAGGCCATGAAATCAATTGAATTTTACTTTAAGCTTTGGTGAAGAGCTTTACTGTTATCCCTAAAGAAACCAGGTTTTAAAGGGGTTTTCAGAATTTGGCGGAGGATTCTTTCTAATCAGGTAACTTTTTTAATTATTCGTTATTCTAAGGCAATCAAATACACGTCGTACATTAATATGTTCATAAGTCTTGGCTGCTCCCATTGGGTGATAGGTTTTTTGGTTGCAATCCATTATACAGTCAAGGCTTCCTTGGTTTTTTTGTTCTATGTGAGAATCAGGTGTTAACAATTTTCATGATATACTTACATTTCGATTAAATGTTAAAAACTTAAGAATAATGTAATGCAAACTGAAAGAGGGTGGGCTCCGCCTAGGAGGGTTTGGGGTCCTTGGGTAGAATTTGGGGCAATTCATGGTAAGCGAGCATTTAAAATTGAGTTTGATTCAATCTCTAATGCTCCATCATCATTTGACGCTGAAGTTAAATATTGGGACGGCCCAAAATTGCGCACTGATATTACGCACGGGCCAGGTTACTTAAGCTTTACCGCGCAATGCATGTGTATTCAGAGAATTAGGTTTAGAAGCCATACGATTGGGCAAATGATAAGAATATTTATAAAGTGAGGTGCACTGTGAAAAGACTATTTATTTTGATATGTCTTGTATGGTTTGCAGGTGTATGCAATGCCTCTGAATGCCTACGTTTTGTTATCGATGATTCTGATAGATACCTACAGCTTGAACAAGAAGATGTACTTAAATTATCTCCAAACATTGATGCAGAAGGCAATCATATTGTGGAATTGCATTTGACAAATAAAGGACAATTGAGAGTAGAAAAATTTACAGAAAAAAATATCGGTGAATATGTAGCAATCTATTTAGGCAAACTTAAAGTATTCTATAGTGTGCTGATAATGGAACCTCTTAAAGCCGCATCTAAAATAGACATGACAGCAGAAGATGAATATATTTCAGATATTTTAATGAGTTGCAAATAATCTGACTTTTTCAGTAAGTGATGTCAATCTGTTTATACTTAATGAAGATTGGTTCCACTCAAAAACCTCACTCAATCATGGAAGCTTTTCATGCTATAAAAAACGACAACTACCCACTTCCTCCCTCTAAAGCTTTTTACCAGCCAGAGCCAGTTGAGGGTGAACTTCGGTAATTGCTTCTGTATACTCTACTACTCGCCACCCATACCGTAATCAGTCCGCCATATCAATCAGCAGTACTCGCTGTACACGGCGAAACCGTTCTAAAAAACTGACTTTGGAATTTAGATTAAACGTTTTTTTGAGTTGTCAGTCATTCGCAGGTAATCAAACACCATTCGTACATTCCGAGCCAGTTTTCGGATGACTGAGGCAACACTCCCTT
>JBJPGG010000033.1:0-1646 GCA_048595505.1 Methylococcaceae bacterium | reverse complement strand
TCTAAAAAGAGAGTTTCATTTTCCTGGCAGAGTTTGTGAGAAAGTTTGAAAAACCAGTCACGCCTTTGTCGGGCTACCCTTGCGTGAACAGAAGCCAGCTTACGCTTTGCCCTGTTCCAGTTTTTCGAACCCTTCTTTTTTGTGGCTCGTTTTTTATTATATTTTTTAATATCCTTAAGTGCTTGCTTATGAAATTGTGGGTGTTGTATTTTTTCTCCTGAATCGCGGGTTAAAAAAGCGTCTTTCATCCCAAAATCAAATCCCGAACTGTTACATTGCGCGAATTTAATTTCAGTGATTTCTTTTTCAACAGCAAAACAAAGCCAAATATCACCCACAGTGTCACGCTTTATTGTGACGGTTTTTATCTTTCCATCAATATCCCTTGAGTGATGATAGCGATAGATGTTTTTACCCATCCTTATCGTTCCCTTGCTTGTTAATGCCCACCCCGCTTGCTTTAAAGTGAATGACTTATATTTCTTTACCTTTTTGAATGTCGGGGGGGCAACAAAACGTTTTGACTTTTTTTTCTGGTTATCAAAAAAAGCCTTGAATCCTTTGTCAATTCGACAGGCAATATCCTGTAGGGCTTGAGAGCCTACTAAGTTCCAGAACTTAAACTTTTCTTTCTTCTTTAGCTGGGTGATATGCTTTTGAATTAAAAAGACATTAGGGTATTTTCCATACATTGAATAATACCGTTTATGTAGCGCAATAATATGATTATAAATACAGCCAGACATATCAATAACATTATCCAGTCTTTGTACTGACTGATCGTGCCTGATTTTGTACTTGTATGTTTTTATACTCACGTGGTATATTTTACACTAATTCATAAAGTAAATTTAGAGTCTATCAAAAATAAAAGCGAATCATTTAATGATGTAACTGTCGAGTCCCATGTAATTATATCCCTAAAAAGAGTTATCCTTTATTTATGGCGAGGGACATTTTGGCAGCCATTGCTCGAGGCGAATAGGCCACCTTGTTTCTTCTTTCAATCACAAGCCTATGGAAATCTCATCGCCCCCATACGACCCTGACTGAAGCCCAGTAAACATTGGTGGTCGAGCCACGTAAGCTGTTTCTGTTACCGCGGGATGACCTACTCGTTAGTTGAATCTAAGACTGTTAAATTTGATCTAACCACTCTAAACAGTTAAATACCGCTGAATCACATCATCCCCCAACGCATCCATCTCACCTTTAGCCACCACCTGACCTTTCTCCAAAATACAAAAATGATTAGCCACCCGCCGCGCAAAGGGGAGCTTTTGCTCCACCAATAACACCGTCAACCCCTGCTCTTGATTCAATCGCACAATAATATCGCCAATCTCACGAACAATATTCGGTTGAATACCCTCCGTAGGTTCATCCAGAATCAACAGATCCGGCTCAATTACCAATGCTCGCCCAATCGCCAATTGTTGCTGTTGCCCACCCGACAAGTCTCCACCCCGGCGTTGCAGCATTTGTTTCAACACCGGAAACAGTTCGAAAATCAACCACTATGGGCTAAAGCCCATAGTATTCATTGCGGCTGAAAGCCGCGTTTTCGGCTAAAGCCGACTGCAAGAACCTGACTGAAGTCAGTGTGCCATGACTCAAAGTCACTCTACGCCAAAATCGTCATCATT
>JBJPGG010000032.1:0-1963 GCA_048595505.1 Methylococcaceae bacterium | reverse complement strand
TTTGGTGAGCGTGCATTAGCTAAATATAAAGCCCTGACTGGAAAAGCCACCCACCCTGATTTTAATAGGCGTTATCATGGTCCTGATGATTTGCTTAAAAATAAAAACAATCGGCTAGAAGAGGTTGAAGTTAAGGCAACAAAGAATCCAGCCAGTAAACCCGTCCCAAAAGAAAATACAGCGGGGAAACAAGGCTCTGCTGCCAATAATAAACAGCGAGGGGCTAAAATGAAAGGAAAACAGCCCAGAGTTAATAAGCCATCAAATCGTATTGGCGGTGTTTATACGCAGGAGGAAATTGATTTGTGGAAAGAAATAAGAAACCAAGGTGGTGGAAAACAACACACTTTTATCCGTGCTAATCAGTCCACCAATAAAGCGGAAGTCTTTCCTCAGGATAAAGACGGAATCCTGGGTGAAAAGCTATTTGAATTTGATGTGGATTAAAAAAACAGGATAAACAGATGACAGAATATACTGCACCAGAACAGCAACAGATTGATCATTGGCTTAACGTGGCTAATGAATTTATTGAGGAAGTTTTAAGTAATTACCAATCTAATTTTTACCAAGTAAAAGATTTACCCATTCAAGCCTTTTACACCACTATAGCAACTGCCTATACTGAACTTGCCTATGCCCAGTTTTTGAATGGCGAAGCCCCAGAAATATATAGAGCTAATCTTTCAAAAGCGACAAGCTATATTATTAAGAGCTTTAAAATGGCTTATGATAAAAATGATCCTGATTATGTGGGTGATAAAAAAGAAACTGATTTTTCGGGGTTTGGCTATGGTTGTGTGGACTGGTTTAGTGTCGGTGAGGGGGTTTTTATTGAAGGCTTTCATTATGCATTAATGTCGGCCGATTTTGAACAAGGCAGAGAACTGTCTACATTATTTCGAGATCGCCCTGATGGTCGAAAGTTGGACAAAGAAATCCATCGCTATGCTCATGCTTTAAAATGTGCAGCACTCGGAGAAAAAGAACAAGGTAAGGCATTATTAAAACAAACTATAGATGAAGGAAAGGGTAAAAAAACAAAAAGTCCACTCAAGCTGAACTATCAAACTTTAAGCCATGCTTTGTATGGTATTTTAGATAATGATGAGGCTTTATTTAATCGCGGTTTGGAATTGCAACTTCATCTGCATGAGCCTTATGCGCGTGGTGAAGCCAAAGATACATCTGAAGAGTTTATCTGTGATAATGCAGTGGCATTAGCCAATCTTGCTATTGCGTATAAAATACCTGTCACAGTAGAGCATCATTTACTTCCAAAAGACATGCTTATTTAAGAAAGTAAAGCTGTGCAAAAGAAAGTTAATCGGGTAGGCTGGTTTCTCTTCAACCCTCCCCACAGCGCCCTCCATGAGGGTCCGCACAGGGTGGTTCATTGGCCATTTGGAAAATGGAGCTTTTTTTACCCACAGTTCTTTAACAGACACTAATCCTTGCGCTTTTAGCGAGTCATTATTAAGACTTATTTGCACAGTCTTGGTTTTCGCTAGCCGACAATATCCCTTGGAACTCAAGCCAATATAGATCGCCAGTTTTGTTGAGACTCCCAAGCGAATCATGTTTCGAATACAGGTTTTCATTCTGCACTGCACTATTGTTTGACCATCATGGATGGTGGAAATGCAGATATTGCAGGAGTAATATATCTGTTAAATAGCACATAAGAATCTGTCTTCTAATTCACTCAGTCCAAAGTAGTTCATCCAGCCAAAAATATATCGTCTGAGTTGTAAATACCGATAGTTCCAGCTAACGCTCCAAGGTCGCCCCGTAATTTCATAGATACGATGCTTAAAGTTTGTTAGGAGCTTGTCCGAGAACTAACATTCAATTCAGTATATCCAGTGTGCTCTGTAAAAGGAGGGTCAATTTTCTGAGTAGTCTCTTAATTTATGGTTGTCGACCCAAGAAAGTGAGAGAGCTCTATTACCGTTGGGTTGTC
>JBJPGG010000031.1:0-2478 GCA_048595505.1 Methylococcaceae bacterium | reverse complement strand
TTCTCTTATTTTAACATTTCTCATTCTATCTCTCCTTGTTTTGCCAGCAATTCTTCTTAGAAACTTCATTTCAGCAGCTTGTATTCTGCTTTTGTCTGATGTATTCAGTACCCAAGACTCACTGGCGTACAAGATGGTGGGGCAGTAAACAGTCCTGTATACAGTCAACTTTGCATTATTTGAGAGCTCTTTCTTCCTTACAAATGTGTTGTTCAGTTGACCGTATATCTTGGATGCATTTCCTATTCTTCTGGTGAGCTCATCTTCGTTATTGCCATTACTTGATATAATGACACCAAGATATTTGTACCTGTTTACTTGTTCCAGTTGTTCTGTTTCTAATCTTATGGAATGGTCAGTTTGTTTTCTATTTATGACCATTGTTTTGGTCTTTAAACTGTTTATGGTCATTCCCCTGGTCTTGCGTACATCATTGAGTGCGTTGAGGTTAAGCTGTAGATCGCTTTCAGTCTTGCCGTATATTATTAAGTCGTCAGCAAAGGATAGCATTGTTGTATAGACCGGTCTTAAGTTTCTCATTCCCAGGAATGTTGGCTTCGTCTTTGGCTGGCATTCCCTACCAACACTGTTCATAAAAATTATCAACAGTAGTGTGCTTAGAACGCACCCCTGCTTTACTCCAACTTTGATCTTAATAGGCTTCGATGTTTCACCCTCTATTCTGACTCTGCTTTCAGGATTGTAGTAGAAACTTTTGATGTCTTCCTGTAAGGGACTATTTATTTGGTGTTCTTCTAGTGCTTTCCATAGTTGTTTTCTTTGGACCGAGTCAAAGGCTTTTTGGAGGTCAACAAAGCACAGATGTAACTTGGTGTCGTATTCTATTGTTTTCTCTATTGTTTGTCTTAAAGTGAAGATGTGGTCTTGTACACTTCTACCACCTCTGAACCCACTTTGATGTTCATCTAGTTGTTCTTCAATGACACTTCTTGTTCTTTCTTCTAATACTCTAGCGTATATTTTGCCTGGTATACTCATAAGGGATATGCCTCTATAATTTTTACAATCGGTTGTATTTCCACTTTTATGTATGGGTATTATTATTGATTGCATCCAATCGTTTGGAACAGTCTTGGTGTTCCAGGCATCTTTTATTATTTCCCATAAGAGCATATTTGCTTCTTCACTCTGATATTTGACCATTTCTGGATATATTTGATCTGGCCCTGCCGCTTTACCAAGTTTTAACTTTTTGATTGCCCGTTCAACTTCTTTTGCAGTGATTTCTTCTTCATGATATTCCTGTTGATCATTGTTTTCCAATTCAAATAGTGATTCATCATCGTTCTCTACACCGTTTTCAAATATTTCATTGTGTAATTTTTCGAAATATTCTTTCCAAGTTTCTTTAATATCCTGACTGCCTTTCATCATCACTCCTCTGCTGTTTTTAATGTGTTTTAAAGGGCTGGTTCTGTCTGTTTTCGCTCTTCTCACTGTACCCCAGAACAGTTTTATATTTTCTTTATAATTCTCTTGCAGTTTAATACCAAAGTCTTCCCAGCTCTTTTCTTTCGCTATTTTGACTATTTTCTTTGCATCATCTCGCTTCATCTTATAACTTTCTTTATCCTCAGTTCTTCCCGTCTGCACATATTTTTTCCATGCTATTTTCTTCTCTTTGACTTTTGCTTTAACCTCTGCATTCCACCACGGTGTTATTTTCTTTGGGCCGCCAATAATTTTCGTTCCACAGATTTTAACAGCGGAAGAAAGTAGTGTGCTTTTATATACTTTCCATTTCTCTTCAAGGGTACAACTCTCCAATTCGAGTTCATTTTCGTGGGATAAAAGCTTCCTGTTTATTTCCTCCTGAAATGACTTGATATTGTCTTCATCTTTCAGCTTATCAACTTTAATCTTGCTTATTTTCGTTTTTTTGTGCAATGTGTTCGGCTTACCAATGTCCAGCCTTATTTTCGCCATGACCAAATAGTGATCCGTATATAATTCGGCCCCTCTTTGCACTCTTACATCTAAAACCGAATAAAACATAAAGTTATTTACTATAAAATAGTCTAATATGGATCTTTCATTTTGTGCCATATTCACCCTTGTCCACTTATGTATATTCTTATGTGGAAAGAAGGTATTTGCTATTTTCAGCTCATTTCTCACGCAGAAGTCAATAAGCTTTTCCCCATTATCACTCTCTTGCACATTTTCTCCTTCTTTTCCTACAGCTTCGTTTGTTCTGTGCGGATTTACCCCAACTCTTGCATTAAAATCGCCTAGTAAAATAACTTGTTGGTTAATTTTTGTGTCGTCGATTGTTTCTTGTAACAACGAGTAGAAAGTGTCTTTTTCTTCCCTTGACGCATCCTCGTTTGGTGCATAAGCAACTACAAATCGTACAGATCTTCCTCCCATTTGCATGTCAACATTCATCACCCTTTCACTCCTGTAGTTCCTTTCTTCAATATTATTTACCAAACTTTGTTTTACAATTAGGCCTAC
>JBJPGG010000030.1:0-50105 GCA_048595505.1 Methylococcaceae bacterium | reverse complement strand
GATTCCGGTGGGACGTGGTCAACGTGAATTAATCATTGGTGACAGACAGACTGGCAAAACTGCGATAGCGATTGATGCAATTATTAACCAAAAAGGCACGGGCGTAAAATGTATTTATGTTGCCATTGGTCAAAAACGTTCATCAATTGCCAATGTTGTGCGTAAACTAGAAGAGCATGATGCTTTGGCGCATACGATTATTGTATCAGCAACAGCTTCAGAATCAGCAGCTCTTCAATTCATTGCCCCTTATGCAGGTTGCTCAATGGGTGAATATTTTAGAGATAAAGGTGAAGATGCTCTAATCATCTATGATGATTTAACCAAGCAGGCCTGGGCCTATCGTCAAATGTCATTATTACTTCGTCGTCCGCCAGGTCGTGAAGCATACCCTGGCGATGTTTTCTATATTCATTCTCGGTTATTAGAAAGAGCATCCCGTATTAATGCGGCAGAAGTGGAAAAAATAACTGGCGGTAAAGTAAAAGGTAAATCAGGTTCTTTAACTTCATTGACTATTATTGAAACTCAAGGCGGTGATTTATCTGCTTTTGTACCCACAAACGTTATTTCGATTACAGATGGACAAATTTTCTTAGAATCTGATTTATTTAATTCAGGCATTCGTCCTGCGGTTAATGCCGGTTTATCAGTATCACGTGTAGGCGGTGCAGCTCAAACTAAAATTATTAAGAAGTTAGGTGGAGGTATTCGTCTTGATTTGGCTCAATATCGTGAGTTAGCGGCATTTGCTCAGTTTGCATCTGATTTAGATGAAAGTACGCGTAAACAAATTGAACGCGGACAACGGGTGACAGAATTGATGAAACAAAATCAATATTCTCCAATGTCAGTTGCCGAAATGGGCGTTTCATTACATGCCGCAAACGAAGGCTTTCTTGATGATTTAGAAGTGGCTAAAGTACGTGACTTTGAAGCAGCTTTGCAGTCATATATGAAATCTGAAAATGCTGACTTAATGAAACAAATCAATGATACAGGCGATTACAGCGATGAAATTAAAAAAGGTATCCAATCTGGAATAGAAGCTTTTATTAAAACAAGTAGCTGGTAAGGAGCTTCTAATGGCAGTTGGTAAAGAAATACGCACACAGATTGCGAGTATTAAAAATACTCAAAAAATTACTCGGGCAATGGAGATGGTTGCTGCGAGTAAAATGCGTAAAACTAAAGAAAGAATGCAGGCAACTCGTCCTTACTCAAAAAAGATTAGCCAAATTATCAAACATTTGGCACATGCTAACCCAGAGTATAAACACCCTTTTTTGTTTGACCGGGAAATTAAAAGAGTTGGTGTCATTGTTGTTACCTCTGATAGAGGTCTCTGTGGTGGTTTGAATTCAAATTTGTTCAGAGCGATTATTAAAGATCTGTCTAGTTGGGATAAACAGAATATAGAAGCTGATATTTGTACTATTGGTACCAAAGGTAGCGGTTTTTTTACAGCGATTAATGCAAATATTGTTGGTCAAGTGAGCAAGCTTGGTGATACACCCCATCTAAATGATTTGGTCGGTATTATCAAAATAATGTTAGATGCCTTTATGGATGGGAAAATTGATGAGTTATATGTGGTTAGTAACGAATTTGTTAATACCATGACACAAAGCCCTACCATAGAAAAACTATTGCCTATTGTTGCAATCGAATTAGAGGATGATTCTGAAGATCATTTTGGCAATAAGCATTGGGACTATATATATGAACCGGATGCTAAAGAAGTATTAGATACTTTATTGACCCGATATATTGAGTCAATTGTTTATCAAGGTGTTGTTGAAAATAATGCATGTGAGCAGTCAGCTAGAATGGTAGCTATGAAAAGTGCTTCTGACAACGCAGGTAATATTATTGATGAATTGCAACTAGTTTATAACAAGGCAAGACAGGCGGCAATTACGCAAGAGATTTCAGAGATTGTTGCAGGTGCTGCTGCTGTCTAGTACAGCCGATAGCTAACGAATTAAGATTTAGAGAGGACGAAGATGAGTAATGGTAAAATCGTTCAGATTATCGGAGCGGTCGTCGATGTGGAGTTTTCACGCGAAGATTTGCCGAAGGTATATGACGCATTAAATGTTGAAAATAAAGCTTTAACATTAGAAGTTCAGCAACAGATTGGCGACGGTGTCGTTCGTACTATTGCAATGGGAACAACTGATGGTTTGAGTCGTGGACTGGAAGTAAGCAATTCAGGCGAAGCAATTAAAGTGCCTGTAGGTCAAAAAACTTTAGGGCGTATTATGGACGTTCTGGGTGAACCAATTGATGAAAAAGGACCGATTGGCGAAGAAGAGAAGTGGGTAATCCATCGTGAAGCGCCTTCTTATGAAGAACAAGCTCCTGCTAATGAATTGTTAGAAACCGGTATTAAAGTGATTGATTTGGTTTGCCCATTTGCTAAAGGTGGTAAAGTCGGTCTGTTTGGTGGAGCTGGCGTTGGTAAAACAGTGAACATGATGGAGCTTATTCGTAATATTGCGATTGAGCACAGTGGTTTCTCTGTATTTGCTGGTGTGGGTGAGCGTACTCGTGAGGGTAACGATTTCTACCATGAAATGACAGATTCAAATGTAATCGACAAAGTATCATTAGTTTATGGTCAAATGAATGAGCCGCCTGGAAACAGATTGCGTGTTGCATTGACTGGTTTAACGATGGCTGAATTCTTTCGTGAAGAAGGTCGTGATGTATTATTCTTCGTTGATAATATTTATCGTTATACATTGGCGGGTACAGAGGTATCAGCGCTATTAGGTCGTATGCCATCAGCAGTAGGTTATCAGCCTACACTGGCTGAAGAAATGGGTGTATTACAAGAGCGTATTACTTCTACTAAAACAGGTTCTATTACTTCAATCCAAGCGGTTTATGTACCTGCGGATGATTTAACAGATCCATCACCTGCTACAACATTCGCGCATTTAGATGCGACTGTTGTATTGTCTAGGCAAATTGCTGAACTTGGTATTTATCCTGCGATTGATCCTTTGGATTCAAGTAGTCGTCAGTTAGATCCATTGGTCATTGGTCAAGAGCATTATGATGTGGCTCGTGGTGTTCAGGGTATCTTGCAGCGCTATAAAGAATTGCGTGATATTATTGCGATTTTGGGTATGGATGAATTATCTGAAGAAGATAAATTAACTGTAACCCGGGCACGTAAAGTTCAACGTTTCTTGTCTCAACCGTTCTTTGTTGCTGAGGTATTTACGGGGTCTCCAGGTAAATATGTGTCTTTAAAAGATACTATTACCGGATTCAAAGGTATTATTGATGGTGAGTATGACTCTCTTCCAGAGCAAGCATTTTATATGGTTGGCACCATTGATGAAGCAGTTGAAAAAGCAAAGGGGATGTAAGTTAATCTATAACTTATAGGAGATTTTATGACCATGACAGTACATGTAGATATCGTTAGTGCAGAGGAAGAAATTTTTTCCGGGTTGGCAGAAATGGTTTTTGCCCCTGCAGAACTTGGCGAAGTGGGTATTGCTCCGCGTCATGCTCCATTAATAACAAATCTACTTCCTGGTGAAGTTCGAGTTAAAGTTAGTGATGCAGAAACACAGGAGTTTTATGTTTCTGGCGGTATATTAGAAGTGCAACCGCACCTGGTCACTATTTTAGCGGATACGGCAATCAGGGCTAAAGATATTGATGAAGCATCTGCATTAGAAGCAAAAGCAAAAGCAGAAGAAATGTTGACAGATAAGTCTGGCAAAATTGATTATGCTAAGGCTCAGGCGGAATTAGCTCAGGCTATGTCGCAATTAAGAACCCTGGATCGGTTAAGAAAACGAGGTAGGTAGTTTTAAATAACTATATAGTCTGAAAAACCCGATAATGTGATTACATTTTCGGGTTTTTTTATGTCGGTTGAAAATTACAGTATAATAAAGCTAACTAAAGCAGTCGTAGGATATGCTTCCTGTTATCAGCATAGTCAATGTATTGCACTCTCTTTTATCTGGTAAAAAAATGGGCATTAAAACAATAATTTTAGCAGCGGGCCAAGGAACACGTATGTGTTCTTCTAAACCCAAAGTGTTACATAAAATAGCTGAGCGAGCATTGTTGCACCATGTTTATGATACAAGTCAACAATTGCAAAATAATTCAACGGTGATTGTTTATGGTCATGGCGGTGAGTTAGTTAAAAAACAATTATATGCACTGGATGCTATTTGGGTTGAGCAAAAAAAACAATTAGGAACTGGCCATGCCGTTCAGCAAGTAGAACCGTTCATTAATGATGATGACAACGTATTAATTTTATATGGTGATGTGCCATTATTAACAAGATCAACAATTGATAAGTTATTGCAGAATGTTAGTAACAGCTCGCTTGGTTTGCTGACAGTTATGTTAGATGACCCAAAAGGTTATGGCAGAATAGTAAGAGCAGATAATGGAAGCGTTTTAAAAATTGTTGAACAAAAAGATGCCAGTGATGAAGAAAAGTTAATTACTGAAGGAAATACAGGAGTCATTGCAACGCAGGGAGAAATGCTCAAACGATGGTTATCAAAACTGGATAGCAATAACATACAAAAAGAATATTATTTAACGGATATTATTGAAATGGCAGTGAATGATGGTATTGAAGTGAAGACAGATCAACCAGAAAGTCAGGATGAGGTTTTAGGTGTTAACGATCGTAGTCAATTGGCACATCTGGAAAGAGTTTATCAATTAGATCAAGCTAATAACTTAATGAAACTAGGCGTAAGCTTGCGTGACCCAGCACGAATCGATATCCGTGGAAAGTTTGATAGTTTGGGGCAAGATATTGAAATAGACGTTAATGTGATATTTGAAGGAAATAATTCGATAGGTAATAATGTAACGATTGGAGCTAATTGCATCTTAAAAAATGCGGTAATCGGTGATGATGTTGAAATACTGGCTAATTGTATTATTGAAGATGCAGTGGTGGGTGAACGTAGTCGAATCGGACCCTTTGCCAGATTAAGACCATTGGCCGAGTTGGCTAGTGATGTACATATCGGTAATTTTGTTGAAATTAAAAAATCAACGGTAGCAACAGGTAGTAAAATTAATCATTTAAGTTATATTGGTGACACTACCGTCGGTAGTAAAGTAAATATAGGTGCAGGAACCATTACCTGTAATTATGACGGCGTGAATAAATTTAGAACGGTGATTGAAGATAATGCTTTTATTGGTTCTGATACACAATTGATTGCACCCGTTACTGTTGGTAAGGGGGCAACAATCGGTGCTGGCTCTACAATTAATAGAGATGCTCCCGCAGATCAACTCACATTGTCTCGTTCAAAACAAGTAACAATCAAGGGATGGCAACGACCTGTAAAAAAGAGTTGAAATGTATAATTGAGGTTAAGAAGGAAGGGTTAATTATTTAGAATAGAACATTTATTTCTGCCTTCTGACTTTGATGTATAGAGAGCCTGGTCTGCACGTACAAATACATCTTCAGATGTATCTTCATTTGAAAACTCACTGATACCACAGGAAATAGTTAGCTTTATCAATTTTCCCTGATAATTAAACCCTGAACTAGCAATAGCTAATCTTATTTTTTCAGCAGGTATTAACGCTTGTTCGGCTTTGGTATTGGGTAATAGCATGACAAACTCTTCACCACCAAAACGGGCAATAAAATCAGTGGCTCTACATTTGCTTAGTATCAGTTGAGCAATAAGGTTGAGGGTTTTATCTCCTGCTTTATGCCCATAATTGTCGTTAATTAATTTGAATAGATCTATATCCCAAATTATTAATGTTAATGGGTTTTTATATCGTTGCCAGCGATTAAATTCAAGGACTATTCGTTCATCATAAGCCAATCTATTGGGTACACGCGTAAGTGTATCGGTTAATGCCTTGTCGTGGGCTAATTTAAGATTATTACGCAATGATTCAGCTTCGACCTCCATATCCTGCAGTTTTTCTGACAATGATGTGAGCTTTATTTGAGTTTCAAGCTGACGGTTATCTTCAGTATCTTTATGTTTATGGAAGTGTGTATTTAGTTCTTTTAGGTTTAGGTTAATATATTGTTGTAAAGATGAGAGTTCTTCGGCATCAGTTGAGCTTGTTAAAATGTTATCAACTTGTAAGTCAATTGTACGACTTAAATTAGCTCTGTGTTCCAGCGATAGCTCGTTGGATTTTGAGGCATGTGTTACATTTTCCTCAAGAAGCAAAAGCTGGTTTGATATTTCAATTAAAAATGCTTCTACAGTCTTTTGTTCATCGACTGCATGATGTTTAATATTAAGTATTAATGATAATGCAGAATCTACAAGTTGAGTGTAAGCCTGTTCGTCTAAATTAGCTTTGCTTTTTTGTTTTAGCAATGCATATTGTTTTTGTAGTTTTAACGGAATGTCGGTTTCTACAAATAACGCACTGAGTCGTTTAATAAAATGTTTTTGTAGACTTAAGTTTGATGATTGATTAAGTGCAGTAATAGCTGCAGTTTGAGGTATTTGGGCTAATGTTTTAGATAGCTTCAATAATTCCGGATTAAGTTTATGATAATCAGTGCCTTGCTTGAGATTTCTAGTGATATTTAACAGGTGGGGGTCGAGCTCATTATTTGATCCACGTATATAAATAGCAAACTGAAGTATTAATTTATATAAAAGTTTTTCTGTATTTGTGCTGTTATTTGAATTCATTTCTTAGGATCTGATTATTCAAGTTGGAGTAATATACCTATTTATAAAACAAAATAAATTAAAAGATAATACATTGGTTTCGGCCATTTTCTTTGGCCTGGTATAGAGCCTTGTCTGCACGGTTAAATGCAGTGATGCCAGAATCAGTGCTAGTAAACTGAGTGATGCCACAGGAAATTGTAATAGTAATTTTCTTACCGCTGGAGTTGAAGGCTGTTTTGTCTATGATAAGACGTAGTTTATTTGCGGTTATTAGAGCAGATTCCGCATTGGTATTCGATAATAGCATAGTGAATTCTTCGCCACCAAAGCGCGAAACAAAATCGGTTTCTCTGCAATGATTAGACAATAAATTTGCTATAAGTATTAATGTTTTATCTCCGGCCTTATGGCCGTAACTATCATTTATTTTCTTGAATAAATCAATATCCCAAATAAGTAGGCAGAGAGGTGTCTGATAACGCTTTAAGCGCGCTAGCTCTATTTCCATTCTTTCATCATAGGCCAAGCGATTAGGGAGCCCTGTTAATGGGTCATGTAATGCAGTTTGGTATGCATCAACCAATTTTTTATTTAACTGGCATGACTCACGTTCCATTTCGTTAATTTTATCGGTTAAATATTCAAGTTGCTGATTAATTTCATTTCGCTCAAGCTGTTCTTGAGAGCGGTGCTCATAAATCTGCAAGGCTATTTCAGCTAGGCGTGTGTGAATAAGTTGCTTCAGTGGCTCTAGCTGTTTCGCATTTTTTGAGCTTGTTTGTAAATCAAGCATTTGTGAAGAAACAGATTGGTCGAGTAAAATTCTTTTCTTTGATGATGAATTTGTTGCCGAATGAGCACCTGAGGCTTGTATGCCAAGTTCGGTCAGTTGATTGGTTAAATGAGCAAGAAAAATAGCCATTTCCTGCTGTTCTGATTGCAGGTGTTTCTTTATTTGAAATAAGAGAGATGCTGTTTCTTCAAGGGTTTCTGCAACTGAGACATTGCCATAAAGCTTTTCTTTTAGTACCAGTGCCCGTGATTCAAATTTAGCGGGTATCTCTACGCTTTCTAGTATGTGCTGTAATTGTATATTAACAGTGTTTGAATCTATGGCATCATTAATTAAGGTATTATTAGGAAGATCACTTAAAGGTTTAATGTTTTGTATTGAATCAATGAGATCATTGATAGCGATAAACAGATATTGTGAGTTGGTATATGCATTTTTTTCAAATTTAGCCTCTATCTGTTGAAAACCCTTTTTTTCAGTGGGAAAGTGAAGACATAGAAAGTCAAAAAGTAAAGTTGCATCGAGTTGTGAGTCGTCTGGGTCGTTTTCTTCCAAAGTCATCAAGGCAGAAGAAAACTTTTCCAATTCAGCTTTTAAGCGCTCACTTTTTAAACCATTTTTTAGCTGCTTTCGAATTCCAATCAGGTAAGGATCAAGTTCTTTATTAAAACCAGTAGTGGCGAGAGATAAACGAACTATTGTTTTACAAAGCAAGTCTTCGTTAACTTGATAGGACTTTTCAGTTACTTCATTTTGATCAAGTAAGTTTAAATATTTATTTTTCCATTTATCGGGATTGTTTTTATTTCTCAATATGCCCATTGAATGACCCCGAAAATTTAAATACAATTGATGTTTACTAAGTAAAGTAAAGTAAATTATTTTACTTTACTGCCCAAAAGCTCCAAAGTGTTTTTCTAGGAGCATCCGCTCCCGGCGCGATTATAATCATGTTCATTTTTATAAATGAATTGAGCATCAATCTCGCCAAGGGTTACGCGACTACAGAGCAAATGAATCAAACAGGTTGAATCGTTACTACAATACTTGAGCCTTGATCTGCATCTGGGGTACAAAATACTCCACATTAGTATTGATGTATTAATAATAGACTATTTTGCCAGGCTTTCCTGCTGGATTAAACGATTCATAACAGCAATCATATTCTCTTGTGATTTAGCCAATGGACCGTTGGTTTTATATTTACCATTTATAATAATAGCAGGGACGCCCGTAACACCATAGCGGGCGGCCATGGTTTTAGCCTGGCGTACTTTGGCATCAACCAGAAAAGAGTTGTAGGTAGTACGAAACTCCGTTTCATCAACGCCATGAGCGACAAAAAATTTAGCAAGTTGGTCTTCGGTTGTCAGTTTTAGCTTTAAATTTTGAATAGAATCAAAAAAATCAGAGTGAACTTTATCGACTACACCTAGTGCTTCTGCAACAAAATAGGCTTTTGCATGTTTACCCCATAAGCTACTAAAAATAGCAGGTTGACGTATAAATTCAACATTATCTGGTAATGTTTTTAGCCATTTATCTAATACGGGCTCAAAGGTATAACAATGAGGACAGCCATACCAGAAGAATTCTATAATTTCTACTTTATCCTTGTTTTGTGTGGGTTGGGCGGGTGATAAAGTTTCATAGTCTAATGGCTCAGCATGTACAAGTGTTGAAAGCGAAAAGAATACAAGGAATATCATTTTTTTTAACATTTTAGGGCTCTCCATTAAGAGTGTAATCCAGGTAGAATGTGTATCGTTTAAAAAAATATAAATTTAGGATAACTAAAAGTTCAACTACCCTGGTCTGTTTGACTGATGGTTTAGTATCAGAGAAGACAGGCTAGTGGCAATAGAGACAAAGCAGAAAAGAGCTTATTTGGATTTGGCAGGCCAAGCCAAGCTTTAGATTCAGCTTTTTGAGTTCTAATTACAATAGGCTAGTACATAACAATATCTGATAATTATAGTTCAGTTAGGTGTATTTACGCATAAACATATGAACAGGACGTGAATTGCCGATTGAGCATTGGAGAAGTGTAACCGCTTTAGAATATAACTAAATAACGCCTGACAGGCGATGTCTGTCAGGCGTTATTTAGTTATTTATTTACAGAGATGTGATAAGAAACTGCCTGAATTTCTTTGTCAGTCATTTTCTTGGCAATCATATGCATCATATTGTCTGACGTATTACTACGGTCACCCTTTTTAAAGTCGGTCAGTGCTTTTATTAGATAATCTGCATGTTGCCCTTTTAAAGAAGGGAATGAAGCGGGTTTATTACCTTCACCAAGAGGACCATGGCAGGCAATACAAGCAGAGACTTTGGTTTTAAGATTACCATTACGGTATAAATCACTACCTAAAGCTATTAATGTATTTACCTCAGCTGCACGCTCTTCAACTTGCTGCTCTGAATCATCTTCATCATCATCCGCTTGTAGGATAGGTAATTCATTTGCTGATATTTTCTGAGAGGCATAATATGCTGCAATTTCATCGATAGATTTACTATCCAGTCCCATCGCTAGAGGAGCCATCATTGGGGCATTTCTGGAGCCATCTTTAAAAGCGTGTAACTGTTGGGACAGATAGCTAGCATGTTGTCCTGCCAGTTTAGGGAAGGTTGAGCCCATACTGTTACCATCTTCACCATGACAACCACCGCAACTCGCTGCTTTAGCTTGACCTGCAGAAGCATTATCTTCTGCATGGACTAAAGTAGGGGCAGTAGAAAAAGCGATAGAAATTGAAAGAGCAAGCAGTTTTTTAATCATCATTTTCCTCTATGGAGTATGTGTTATTTGGGACTGATTTTGTAGATAGGCTATATAATATCTGAATTATACATTCTACGCGAGATATCAATGAATTCAGTTTATCATCAGGCTAGTTTTATGCTGAGTGCCTCTCAGCTTAGTGAAGCACCAGAAGACATTGGTAAGGAAGTGGCTTTTGCCGGGCGTTCTAATGCAGGAAAGTCCAGTGCGCTTAATACATTAACCCGGCAAAACTCATTGGCTAGAATCAGCAAGACCCCCGGCCGTACGCAATTGCTTAATTTTTTTGAAATTGATGAACAACGAAAGTTTGTTGATTTACCGGGGTATGGCTATGCCAAAGTGCCTTTAGCGGTGAAGAAAAAATGGCATAAAATGATGGAAAGTTATTTGCAGAAGCGTGATGCTTTGTGTGGCATTGTGCTAGTGATGGACGTGCGTCATCCTTTAACAGACTATGATATGCAGATGATTGAGTGGTGTGAGCATACCCAACTTCCGCTGCACATTTTACTCACCAAGGCGGATAAATTAAATTACGGGGCGGCAAAAAATATTTTATTTAAAGTTCAGAACGAGTTGTCAGAGATTAATGTGACTGTTACTTTACAACTTTTTTCATCTTTAAAGAAAACTGGGATAGATGATGTGCATCAAGTACTCGATCAGTGGTTCGAGTTTTAAGAGTCTGTTCAAGGTCTAATGCGTAGCTGACAGTAGTTCGTAACGATCTTATCGGATTAAAGTAAATTGTCGCAGCCTTCTTTGGCTAGAAGAATTTCATACGGAAGATCAGGGTTATTGGCGATTATTTCCTGATATATTTGTTCGAGTTGTTGGTCTGACCTTGTGGGTTCGTGGTGCGTAAAAAATAACTTTTTAGCATTAGCCAGAGATGCTTGATTCATTGCAGAAGCATATGTCCCATGCCCCCAGCCCTTTTTAGACGAGTATTCAGCGCTTGTAAAGGACGAATCAACAATAAGCGCATCTACATCCTTCATGGCTAGAGTAATTTGATTTTGTTTTTCATCTATAAAAGATTGATATTCTTCATACTCACTATCATCAGGCTCATAAATATTAAACTGCGGCTCATAATCACCGGTAAAAAAAATGGATTTACCATCACAGTCAATACGATAACCAAAATTTAGTACTGGGTGGCTGAGGAGAATTGGCGTTATCGCCGCACTACCTACAGTAATTTGTTCTCCTGGTTTTATGGTGCTGTATTTAATACTGGCATTTAATTCGGCTTCTCGGATAGGAAAATAACTGTATTGCAGTTGTACGCTTAATGCGCGTTCAATGCCTTCATTAGTAACTGGGTCCAGGCCGCCATATATATTTATCTGGTTATTCGGAATAAAAATAGGTGAAAAAAAAGGTAAGCCTTGTATATGGTCCCAGTGCGTGTGGCTGATGAAAATGTGCGCGGTAATAGGTAATTGTTTAAGTAATTCCTGGGCTAGCATGTGGATGCCTGTTCCCGCATCCAGGATAATCAAGTCATTGTTGTCTGTTCTGATTTCTATGCAAGTGGTATTGCCACCGTATTTAACTGTGCTTGGGCCTGGTGTTGCAATAGAGCCTCTAACGCCCCAAAATTTAAATTTCATATTTCCTCTATTGTTTTATGAATTGAGGAGTAATAGAGCATCAGATTTTATTGAAGATAAATCCCCCAAATCATTGATTAAGCCATCTAAGGGAAGCCCAAATCTGGCAATGATGTTATTAGAGAAATCTTCAATTATTAAGTTCCCTGCAAAGCCAAACTGCATTTTTTTACTGATTTGATTCGCTACAAATACACAGTCTTTTAGTATATTATCATGTTGATCATTGTGATGATGGTCTATAGCACTGATTAATGATTGATCAAGCTCCCATTTTTCAACAAGCAGTTTACCTGCTTGGGCATGATTCATACCCATAAATTCAATTTCTGTAATATGTAGCGAAATATTATCCTGGGCACTTTTTTCTAACGCTTTTTTAAAATTATCTGGGTCAAATTCAGCAAAAACAATTTTTCCAAAATCGTGAAGTAAGCCAGCAACAAAAAAATCACTACATTCAGCATGAGATACATCAAGTCTTTCAGCAAGCTTACGACAAAGTGCTGCAGTGGTTAGAGAATGCAACAGAAATTGCTGGGTATTAAAATTAGCTTTGTTTTTTGGGTTTAGTACACCTATTGCTGCGACAGTTAGAGCCAGGTTTTTAATAGTATTTAAACCAATGTGGACAACTGCACGCTGAATAGAGGTAGTTTTGTGTGGAAGTCCATAAAAGGATGAGTTGATGACCTTAAGTATTTTAATGGTCATCACTGGGTCACTCTCAATAACCTGAACGATATCCTTAGCCGAGGTATTGATGTCAGATGTTAATTGCACTACTTTTTGCACGCTTTTGGGGAAAGCAGGCATTGTTTTAACAAATGCAATAAGTTCTTCACTATGAATTTTTGACATTGAAAGCTAACGGTAAATAGTAAAGGGGTATGAACCTGTTCTTAGTTGAGCATAGCAGATTAGAGAGATTACGTATTAATAATGTTAATGCGCTTCATCCCAATTGTTCCCTACGCCTATATCAACAATTAACGGTACATTCAGCTGTGCGGCCGAACACATGATTTCTCGAATAGAATCAGAGAAACTTTCAATTTGATCTTCAGCTACTTCAAACACCAGTTCATCATGCACTTGCATGATCATTTTATTTTTTGATTGTGTTTGTTGTAACCATTTATCAGTATTGAGCATGGCTATTTTAATAATATCAGCAGCTGTTCCTTGCATAGGTGCATTGATTGCAGTGCGTTCTGCATATTGTCTGCGGGCAGCATTGCGTGCATTAATTTCAGGCAAATAAAGCCTGCGTCCAAACAGAGTTTCTACATAGCCTTGTTCTTTAGCTTGTTCGCGAATAGTATCCATATAAACTTTAACCCCTGGATAACGCGTAAAATATAAGTCTATATAGGATTGCGCCTGTGAACGGGATAAACCTAACTGTTGGGATAATCCAAAGGCAGACATGCCATAAATCAAGCCAAAGTTAATGGCTTTGGCTGAGCGACGTAAATCAGTTGTGACCTGATCCATAGCGACTTCAAAAACTTCGGCAGCTGTTGCCGTATGAATATCTATTCCATTTGAGAATGCGGTTAATAACCCTTCATCAGCAGATAAGTGGGCCATGATGCGGAGCTCAATTTGTGAATAATCAGCTGCTATTAGTTTATGACCTTCAGGCGCGATGAAAGCTTGTCTGATTCTACGACCTTCGGCACTACGGATAGGGATGTTTTGTAAATTAGGATTTGATGAAGACAATCGGCCTGTTGCTGCAACCGCTTGATGATAGGATGTGTGCACCCTGCCCGTTTTGTCATTAACCTGTTGGGGTAATTTATCAGTATAAGTTGATTTTAGTTTACTCATACTGCGGTATTCAAGAATCAACTTGGGCAAGGGATAATCATTAGCCAGTTCTTGTAATACGGATTCTGCTGTCGATGGCTGGCCTTTGGGTGTTTTCTTTAGTATTGGCAGTTGTTGCTGCTCATAAAGTATTTCCTGAATTTGCTTGGGTGAGCCTAAATTAAAAACCTGCCCTGCTAGGTCATGTGCATGTTGTTCCAAAGCAATAATGTGATTAGCCAGCTCCAGACTTTGTTGAGCCAACATTGCTGAATCAATGAGTACACCATTTCTTTCTATACGGGATAATACCGTGATTAAGGGTATTTCAATTTCTTGATAGAGTTTTTGTAAAGCACTATGCTGTTTTAATTTTTCTGACAGCGTTTGGTGTAGCCTTAAAGTAATGTCTGCATCTTCTGCAGCATAAGGACTGGCTTGCTCTATAGGAACTTCTGCAAAGGAAATTTGTTTAACGCCTTTCCCGGCAATATCTTCATAATGTATCGTCTCCAAGCCTAAATATTTCTTAGCTAGATCATCCATATTATGTTTGGTAGCCGTGCTGTTAAAGACATAGGATTCCAACATAGTATCGTGCTGTATCCCCTGCATTTCTATTTCGTAGTTTGCAAGTACATTTGTATCATATTTTAGGTTCTGTCCCAGTTTGTGTTTATCCGGGTTTTCCAATAGTGGTTTCAGTCTATTAAGTATCTCTTCTCTGTTTAATTGGTTAGGCACATCAGGATAGTCATGAGCCAGAGGTATATAGGCTGCTTTACCAGCCTCTATAGAAAATGATACGCCTACAACTTCAGCATTAATATAGTTTAAACTGGTGGTTTCAGTATCGAAAGCAAATAAATCAGCCTTGTTGAGCCGATCTAACCATTGTTCAAAATGGTCCTGTGTAAGAATGGTTTCATAATCTTTTTTGAGCTCAATGTTTATTTCTTCTTTGATATTGTCTTGGTCTTTATTTATGGCTGCATCTATCACTCGTAACCAGGCTGAAAACCCCAAGTTTTCTAACTGCTGTTTTAGCTCTATTTTATCTTGAGCTTGGCACTTGAGGTCGTCTAGTGTGTAGGGTAAGTTTAAGTCACACTTGATTGTGGTGAGTTGTTTGGATAAGGGCAATTGTTCCAAGTTAGCCCTCAAACTTTCCCCGACCTTGCCTTTAATTTGTTCTGAATTTTCGATTAGATTTTCCAGTGTGTCGTATAGTCCTAACCATTTTGCGGCAGTTTTAGGGCCTACTTTTGGAACGCCAGGAATGTTGTCGACAGAGTCACCCATTAAAGCTAGGTAATCAATAATTTGATCGGGCTTTACACCAAACTTTTCTATTACACCGTTAATATCCATGGTGGTGTTGGACATAGTGTTTTCCAGGGTAATTTTGTCTGTTACCAGCTGAGCCATGTCTTTATCGCCAGTAGAAATCACCACATTAAAGCCTTGTTTAGCAACATCTTGAGCTAAGGCGCCTAATACATCATCTGCTTCAACCCCTGTTTCCATAATCAAAGGTAAGCCCATAGCGCGAATAAGGTGGTGCAAGGGTTCAATTTGAACCCTTAAGTCATCGGGCATGGGGGGGCGATTCGCCTTATAGTCTTGATACATATCATGGCGAAATGTTTTGCCTGGAGCATCAAACACCACGACAAAATAGTCAGTTTTATGATCGGCAACCAGTTTTCGTAACATATTGGCAACGCCAAATATCGCATTAGTTGGCTGGCCTTGAGGATTAGTTAATGGAGGAACTGCATGGTAGGCGCGGAATAAAAAAGATGAGCCATCGACTAAAACCAGGTGTTTTTTTGCTTGATCAGACATAAAATGATGATAGATGAATAAGTATTACGCTAATCTTATCAAGAAGGTGGAGATATTGATGGTTTTTTTGTACTTTATTGTTAATCCTAGCGTATTATTAAAGGCAATTAAGGCAGGGGTAAACTTTATGGGTAAACCAAGCATATCAAATCTTCCTCATTATCTTTGGAAAGATTATTTAAGTTGGGAAGGAAATTGGGAGCTTATAGATGGAATTCCATACGCTATGAGCCCTGCACCTTCGTTGAAACATCAGGGGATTAGTCAAAAAATAGCAGTACAACTGGAGATGGCATTGACACATTGTCAGCAGTGTCAAGCTTTGTTGCCAGTGGATTGGAAGATTGATGAAGATACGGTAGTTCAACCCGATAATTTGATTGTCTGTGGAGAAATAGAAGGAAATTTTTTAACCCGAGCCCCTCGTTTGATTGTTGAAATTTTATCTTTATCAACAGCAAAAAAGGATAAAACAACTAAATATCATTTATATGAAAGAGAAGGCGTTTTGTTTTATCTAATTGTTGACCCAGAAAATAAGCTTGTAACTATTTATGACATATTACAAGGGCATTATGTCATGCGTCTTGAAACTAGAAATGAAAGTGTTGAGTTTGATTTAGGTGGGGTGGAGAATTGTAATATTAAACTGGATTTTTCTAAAATTTGGGTCTAATTTTTTTAAAAACTTGTATTTAAAAATAATCTTACTAATCTTTGGTTAGTAGGTAGTATCAGTTGTTTTTTTTGTTAGCGGCGCGGATGTCTACTTATATTCTTGTTTAACAACTACGGTAATACTCAAATGAAACAACTATTTATTTTATTAGCTCTTTTTTCAATTAATGCGTTTGCAGCCCCCGTTAATATTAATACAGCTGATGCAAAAACAATATCTGAATCTTTAAAAGGGATAGGTCCAAAAAAAGCAGAGGAGATTATTCAGTACCGGACAACAAAAGGGGCATTTAAAACACTGTCTGATTTAACCCATGTAAAAGGTATTGGTGATAAAACAGTGCAGAAAAATGCTGATGATATTCTTTTTTCTGATGCGAAAAGTAGTAAAAAGTCTAATTAGTCAGTTATATTACTCGGTAACCTGTTACTTGTGATTTTAATATGTATATAAATAAGTTTTCTATTTTATACAAAAAGCCTTGGTTTTAACCAGGGCTTTAATTTAATCTGAGCTACCTTTCTCATGGTTTTTCAGTTTTGTTTTGTATCTCTCCTTATGGACTTGATTGCAGAAATCGTCTAATTGTCTAGGTGATCTTGTATTTTAAATAACGCATTACCAGCAATTGTCTGTGTTGTGATAGAATTGAAGCTGAGTTTATAAAAAATTGTTATAAAAGCATTGTCTTAGCTCATGGTTATGAGAGATAGGGATACGATCATTGTAGTGACAATTTTCGCCAGCAATGAACAAAACTATTACTGCCCAGTTATACTTCGCGCGGTCACAGTTGCGTGACTCGCTATGCGCCTGTTTCAGCGTCTTGCTCTCGACAAAAAACAACTCGCTATAAATTCCGCAACCGTGATCGCGCGAAGTATAGTTGTGGTTTTTATAATCAACATACTACATAATTTCTATTTTGCTTGTTTTTTTCTCCAGAAAGCAGGTGTAAAACTTTAAATAATGAAAAATAAAAATAACCCAAATGTAATTCAAGATATCCCACAGCAATATGGGTATCCAGCAATGTATCAAAAGGAAGATGAAATTGATTTATATAAACTTTTTTCTTCAATTTTTTCCCAGTGGGAACTTCTAGGTACAATTACTTTAGCGGGAACTCTATTAGCCGTGTTTGCTGTATTAATAATGCCACGGCAATATGAAGCTGTAATCCAGATCGCGAAACCAACACAAGAAGATATAAAAGCAATCAATACGCGAGGCTATATCAGTTATTCCCCTGAGCAAATATTCATAAGGTTATATGAACAAGTTCGTTCAGCAGATCACTTACAAGGCTACATAAAACAAGGTGACTGGTATAAAAGGGTTTTTCCTGATGTTGCTGAAGATGCTTCAGAGGAGCAGTTATTTTCAGAGATATATAGTACGTTTGAGGCTGAAATTTTGAGACCTAAAACTATAAAAAAAGATATTGAAACTTCGGTACCAAAATTAATTAGCATAAAAATGGCTGGGGCGGATGAAGGGACGTTAGTTGAGTTCATAAATGGCTATGCAGTTTATACCAATGGTTATTTGCTCGAACAGATTGAAGAGAAAGGAAAATATAGTTTATCTTTAGAAATAGAAAAACATCAAAAAACAATTGCAGTGTTAAGGCTTGATGCCAAAGTAAGGCGTGAATTCTTGATTACCAAATTAGAAGCCCAGAATAAAGAAAAAATCACATCGTTAGAAAATGAAAAGAAAATGTTGCTTACCAAGGCTGTGGCAGATAAAGCATCAAAAATTGCAGTATTAGATGAGGCCTATAATATTGCAAAAACAATGGGAATAAAAAAACCGACCACATTAGATGCTCTAGCGACAGAGAATAAAAGCTCTAAAACATTGGTATCAATGGGGGCTAATAATAATCAAATTCATGCATTAATGGGAACTATTTATTTAAAGAGTGAGCTAGAAACATTAAAAAACAGACAGAATGATGGGCTATTTATTACTAAACTTGCACAAATAGATAAACAAATAGAAGATATTAAACATGATGAGCAGCTAATTGCATTAAAAGAAAGAAAATCGGATGACCCGTACATTACTGAGTTAGCTGGTTTATTTAAGCAAGTTGATCAATTAAATCGATTAACGTTTGATTTTTCTGCTGTGCAGCTGTATCGCCTGGACCAGGCAGCGTATGCTGATGGTATTGCAGAAAAACCTAATAGAAAATTGATTGTTGCCGTAGGGTTTGTTTTAAGTGTATTTATTAGTCTGTTTATTGTACTGATAATTACCAGTATAAAAAACCACAAAGATGGCGACGAGCCTTCAGCTTAAAAAAAGCAATTTCACCTGGTTCCCACGCTGTGCGTGGTAACCCTTTCTGGACGCTCCAGCGTCACCATGCGTTCCAACATACAGCGTTGGAACGAGAAAAAACATGCATTGATCAGTGCAAAACTCCTAATTTAGAGTAGAAAGATAAAATGAAAGGTATAATATTAGCAGGTGGTTCAGGTACGCGTCTTTATCCGCTTACCAAAGGTGTGTCTAAGCAAGTGTTGCCTGTTTATGATAAACCGATGATCTATTATCCTTTGTCAGTGTTGATGCTAGCAGGGATTACAGAGATATTAATTATTACCACACCCGAAGATCAAGCGGGTTTTCAGCGTTTACTGGGTGATGGATCAGAAATTGGTCTGCGTTTTGAATATATAATTCAGCCTTCTCCTGATGGCTTGGCGCAGGCCTTTATTCTTGGTAAAGATTTTATAGGTAAAGACGATGCTTGTTTGGTGTTAGGTGATAATATTTTTTATGGACACGATCTTAAAAAAGTATTGGCTACAGCTGTGATGAATGCCAAGCAAGAGAATAAAGCGACTGTATTTGGTTATCGGGTTGTTGACCCTGAACGATATGGTGTGGCCGAGTTTGATGATGAAGGTACTGCCATTAGCCTGGAAGAAAAACCAATTGAACCCAAGAGTAATTACGCAGTAACTGGATTGTATTTTTATCCTAATGATGTAATAAAAAAAGCGGCAACAGTAAAACCTTCAGCACGAGGTGAGCTGGAAATAACAACAGTGAACCAGCTTTATTTAGATGAGAGTCGTTTGAAAGTTGAGTTATTAGGACGAGGCTATGCCTGGCTAGACACTGGAACACATGAAAGTTTGCTGGAAGCGTCCCAGTTTATAGAAACCATAGAAAAAAGACAGGGTTTAAAAGTTGCCTGTATCGAAGAAATCGCATTTGAGCAGAATTATATTAGTAAACAACAATTAATTGAGTTGGCAATGCCCTTGGCAAAAAACCAATATGGCCAATATTTGCTGAAGCGTGCAGAAGAAGGCAGGAAGATATGAAATTTATAGCTCAGTCAATACCTGATGTTATGTTAATAAAGCCTGATATTCATGGTGACGAACGCGGGTATTTTGCTGAAACATATCGGCAAGATAAATTTGAACAGGCAATCGGCTATAAAGTTCTGTTTGTCCAGGATAATGAGTCTAAATCTTCTAAAGGTGTGTTACGAGGATTACATTTTCAATCACCCCCTTGTGCGCAGGGTAAGTTGGTCAGTGTAATTCAGGGGTGCGTACTTGATGTGGCTGTGGATATTCGTCAGAGTAGTCCAACATTTGGTCAACATGTTGTATTAGAACTGTCTGAGCATAATAAGCATCAGCTTTTTATACCTAGAGGTTTTGCACATGGCTTTGTCGTATTAAGTGATACAGCCACTTTTAGTTATAAAGTTGATAACTATTATTCACCCAAATGTGATCGTGGTTTAGCTTTTGATGATGAGCAACTGGCGATTGATTGGCGATTACCCAAGAATACATTTCAATTGTCAGATAAAGATACAAAGCAACCCAAGTTAGCAGAGTTAGCCAGTTTTTTTGATTATCACACAAATTATTATGCCTGAGATTAAAACTATTTTGGTAACTGGTAGTAATGGGCAGCTTGGTCTATCATTAAAGTCACTGGTATTAGATTACCCTCAATATCAATTTACCTTTATTGGTCGTGATGAACTGGATTTGAGTAATACTGAAAATATTACATATTATTTTAAACAGAAACAATTTGATCTAATTATTAATTGTGCTGCTTATACTGCAGTTGATCAAGCAGAGCAACAACAGGAGCTGGCCGACAGAATTAATCATTTGGCAGTAAAACAACTGGCTAAGGTTGCTCAGGATAATAATTCAGTACTGATTCATATTAGTACTGACTATGTATTTGATGGGACAAGTTATAAGCCATATAGTGAGAATGATCAAACAAACCCACAAAGTGTCTATGGTACGAGTAAGTTAAAAGGCGAGCTGGCAATACAATCCATTTCACCGAAAGCAATCATTATTCGTACTGCTTGGGTTTATTCTGAATTTGGCAGTAATTTTGTTAAAACCATGATTAAATTAGGATTAGAGCGCGAAAACCTTAATGTGATTTTTGATCAGATAGGAAGCCCAACTTATGCAAAAGATTTGGCCGACAGCATATTAAAAATGATTGGTTCTGCTTCGTTTCAGAAAAATACTAAAGGTCAGCTGTATCATTATAGTAATGAAGGGGTCTGTAGTTGGTATGATTTTGCTAAAACAATATTTGAACTATCAAATATCTCTACTAAAGTTACTTCAATAGAAACAAAAGACTATTCAACGCCAGCAAAACGTCCTCATTACAGTGTATTAAACAAAGCTAAAATTAAACAGGATTTTGATTTAACTATTCCTTATTGGAAAGATTCCTTACAGGCATGTTTAGCGACACTTCAGCAAAGTAAAGTAACATGAAAACTATTATGGTAACCGGTGGTGCCGGATTTATTGGTTCAGCAGTCATCCGACATATTATTTTTGATACACAGTACCAGGTCATAAATGTAGATAAACTAACTTATGCTGGAAATTTAGAATCATTAGAACAAGTTGCCGCTGATGACCGCTATAGTTTCGAGCAGGTTGATATTTGTAACGCCAGTGAAATTAAACGAATTTTAGAACTATATCAACCAGACATCATAATGCACCTTGCTGCAGAATCGCATGTTGACAGGTCAATTGATGGGCCGGGTGAATTTATACAAACAAATATTGTCGGTACTTATACTTTGCTGGAACAAGCAAGAGTGTATTGGTCGCAATTGGATGCGGTTAAAAAAGCTGAATTTCGTTTTCATCATATCTCCACTGATGAAGTCTATGGGGATTTGCCTCATCCAGATGATATGAATTTGGGAGCTAAGGACTTGCCTTTATTTACAGAAGCAACGCCTTATGCACCTAGTTCACCTTATTCAGCCAGCAAAGCCAGTTCAGACCATTTGGTACGGTCATGGTATCGCACTTATGGCTTGCCGACTTTAATTACCAATTGCTCTAATAACTATGGCCCCTATCATTTTCCAGAAAAATTGATACCGCTTATCATCCTTAATGCACTAGAAGGCAAGCCCTTACCCGTTTATGGAAAAGGAAATCAAATTAGAGACTGGCTGTATGTGGAAGATCACGCCAGAGCCTTAGTTCTCGTTGCTACCAAAGGGAAAGTTGCAGAAACTTATAATATCGGCGGCCATAATGAAAAACAGAATATAGACGTGGTTAATACAATTTGTGAGCTGTTAGAAGAATTAGTACCGGTTAAACCAACAGGCGTGGAAAATTATAAAGATCTTATTAACTATGTACAAGATCGAGCGGGTCATGATCTACGGTATGCAATTGATGCAAGTAAAATCGATAAGGAATTAGGCTGGCAACCACAAGAGAGTTTTCAAAGCGGGATTAAAAAAACAGTACAGTGGTATCTTGCTAATCAGCAGTGGTGTACACATGTGCAAGACGGTAGTTACCAGAGAGAACGTTTAGGACAATCTGCCTGATTTGTTGGAAATTGATTACATCAGGTTGAAGATAAAGATTAGAAAAATATTTAAAGTTATTATGTTTGGAGAAAAATGTGTGCGGAATTGTTGGTGGAGTAGCAGAAAGAAATGTAGTTCCTATTTTACTTTTAGGATTAAAACGCTTGGAGTATCGGGGGTATGATTCATCAGGCATAGCGCTGCTTAATAATTCAAGTGAATTAGGACGGGTTCGCGCTATAGGTAAAATTAAGAATTTAGAAGCAAAGATTCAGAAAGAATCAGAGCCATTTTCAGGGAAGATTGGTATTGCTCATACTCGTTGGGCGACTCATGGTGTGCCATCCGAAAACAATGCTCACCCTCATATTTGTAATAATAAAATAGCTGTCGTCCACAATGGCATAATCGAAAATTATCAACAATTAAGAACAGATCAACTAGAAGCAGGATATCGGTTTACCTCAGAAACAGACACTGAAGTGATAGCGCATGCTGTACATCAGCAATTAGAGGACACAGATGATTTGCTTAAAGCCGTTACTCAAGCGATCAGCGAATTTGAAGGTGCTTATGCCCTAGGCGTAGTGGCAGTGAATGATCCAGATACACTGGTTGCTGCAAGAAAAGGGAGTCCGTTGGTTATCGGTATTGGTATCGGTGAGCATTTTATTGCCTCAGATGTTTCAGCCCTATTACCAGTTACTCAAAGCTTTATCTTTTTAGAAGAAGGTGATGTCGCTAGAATTACTCGTGAAGCGGTTGAAATTTATGATGTTAATGGGGAAAAAGTTGATCGTCCGGTAAAGCAATCAAACCTTACATCGCATGACGTAGAGCTGGGGAAACATAAGCATTACATGCATAAAGAGATCTTTGAGCAGCCTCAAGCAGTGATAGATGCACTGGAAGGACGTATTACAAAAGACGAAGTGTTAATCTCCAGCTTTGGTAATCAAGCAGAGGCTATTTTTAAAAACATTAAGAGAATACAAATTATTGCTTGTGGTACCAGTTATCATGCAGGGCTGGTCGCTAAGTATTGGTTTGAAGATTATGTTGGCTTACCTTGTCAGGTTGAAGTTGCTAGTGAATATCGGTACCGGAATCCGGTTATCCAAAATAGAACGTTGTTTATTACCATTAGTCAATCAGGTGAAACAGCGGATACATTGGCAGCGTTACAACAGATCAATACCACCCGAAAATCATTTCTGGCTGATGTCTCTTCTTTCAAAGACAATAAGAGAGAAATAAGTATTCCAACTTTATCGATCTGCAATGTCCCCGAGTCGAGTATAACTCGGGAATCAGATTTAACCTGTCTTACTCATGCGGGTCCTGAAATAGGGGTAGCCTCTACTAAAGCATTTACCACGCAATTAGTGGTCCTGGCTTTATTGGTAACAAGCATAGGTAAAGTACAAAAAAGTATGACCAGCGAACAGGAAGCACGGATTATTCAAGGCTTTCAAAAATTGCCCGGGTTAATAGAAAAAACGCTGAAGCACGAAGATGCTATCAAAGAGATAGCGGAAGATTTTGCTGATAAGCATAATGCACTTTTTCTTGGTAGAGGGATTATGTACCCTATAGCAATGGAAGGTGCACTGAAACTAAAAGAAATTAGTTATATTCATGCAGAAGCCTATCCTGCAGGTGAATTAAAACACGGTCCTTTGGCGTTAATTGATGAAAATATGCCGGTTATTGCCATTGCCCCGATGAATGATTTGCTTGAAAAATTAAAATCCAATCTGCAAGAAGTAAAAGCGCGCGGCGGGCAGATGATAGTTTTTGAAGATGAGAACTCTGATATGAGTTCGGAACCTAACTATAAAGTCGTTAAAGCAATAGCAGGTGTAGGTCGGATTACCGCACCGATAACCTATAATATATTATTACAATTGCTAAGTTATCATGTGGCTTTGATTAAAGGCACGGATGTAGATCAGCCAAGGAATCTTGCTAAATCAGTGACAGTAGAATAAATATTTAAATTGATAGGTGGTCAAGGTATAAAACCAAGATCACTGAAACAAATAATTTATAAAAGTCCCCTGGTAATAAGGTGACAAGGAGATAGGCTCAATAAAAAATAGAAGCCACTTTGACTTGATAGATGAGTTGTAGAGCGGACTTCAGTCCGCTATGAACAATAGTATGTAAGTACGATGTTTCATCTGGTTCCCACGCTGTGCGTGGTAACCCATTTCTAGACGCTCCAGCGTCAATGGACGCTGGAGCGTCAGAGCATGCATTCCCACGCACAGCGTAGGAACGAGATGTATTACCAGCTAAGTGTTAATGGTATTAGTGAAGCCGTCTCTAAAGGGATGTCTACACGGATGTTCACCTGATTCCCACGCTGTGCGCAGGAATCAGGTGTTAATGGATATTTGCATCCAGCACAACAAAGTTGAGGAAATTTTAGATAATAGCTTCAAAATTACTAATGCTATAAAATAACAAAGAAAAAAACTGCTTACCTAAAAATGAATGTTACTCACAGTAAAAAATTCAAATTTTAAGTAAAGTGTTCAATTTAATTTACAAACCCTTATATTGCGATGAAAATAACCATTTTTGGAACTGGGTACGTCGGTCTAGTCACAGGCACATGCTTGGCAGAAGTAGGCAACGACGTCCTTTGTATGGACGTAGATCAACAAAAAATTGATAATCTACAAAAAGGTATTATCCCTATTTATGAGCCTGGCTTAGATGCTATGGTAAAAGAAAATCAGAGTACGGGTAGGCTTCGCTTCACAACTGATGCAAATGAAGCAGTAAAGCATGGCCTATTTCAGTTTATTGCAGTGGGAACACCTCCTGATGAAGACGGGTCAGCCGACTTACAATATGTTATAGCAGTAGCGAAAAGTATTGCTGAAAACATGGATGAATACCGTGTCATTATAGACAAATCAACCGTACCCGTTGGTACAGCAGACAAAGTCAAAGCAACAATTCAAGAAACTTTAGCTAAACAAGGTAAAGCCATAGAGTTTGATGTGGTTTCCAATCCGGAATTTCTTAAGGAAGGGGCTGCATTATCCGACTTTATGAAACCTGATCGTATCGTTATCGGAACTGATAACCCAAGAACGACTGAATTATTAAAAGAGCTCTATGCTCCATTTAATAGAAACCATGAGCGTATTGTATCAATGGATATTCGTTCAGCAGAACTGACAAAGTATGCAGCAAACGCCATGTTAGCGACCAAGATTAGTTTTATGAACGAATTAGCTAATCTGGCAGAAAAACTAGGTGCTGATATTGAACAGGTAAGGCATGGTATAGGATCAGATAGTCGAATCGGTTATCATTTTATTTATCCGGGTTGTGGCTATGGGGGCTCATGTTTTCCTAAAGATGTAAAGGCCTTAGAAAGAACTGCAAAAGAACATGGATATAATGCAGAACTGCTGACAGCAGTAGATAATGTAAATGACCGACAAAAACACGTGTTATTTAACAAAATAAAGAATCACTATGATGGTGATGTAAAAGGAAAAACATTTGCACTTTGGGGATTGGCTTTTAAACCTAAAACAGATGACATGCGTGAAGCTGCCAGTCGTGTATTGCTTGAAGCTCTAATTGATGCAGGAGCAACTGTAAAAGCTTTTGATCCTGAAGCAATGGAAGAAGCGAAGCGAATATACGGTAACAAAGCGGGACTTACATTTTGTGAAACACAAGATGAGGCATTAGAAAATGCTGATGCACTTTGTATTGTGACTGAATGGAAAAACTTTATGAGTCCTGATTTTGAGATGTTGAAAAATACACTTAGCGACTCTGTGATATTTGATGGCCGGAATCTATATGACCCTGCTCAGCTTAAGAAAATTGGGCTAAATTATTATAGTATTGGGCGTAAATAAAGAATAATAGTCATGAAAGCTTAAAGTATTTCGCCATGGATAGCGTGTAGTTGGCTAATGTTTTAAGTTAAGGTTATTAAGTAGGATGGGCAAAGGGGTTTTATTCCCGTGTGCATCTTTAATATACATTGATGGGCACGTTGTTGCTTTGCCCGTCCTACATTAACAGGTTTCCCCTTAACTTAATGGCAGTGGGGGTGAGGAGAAATATAGTAATTCTTTTTTTCAATTGTTTTTATAAATTATGTTCTAAAATACAAAAGAAATTAATTTAAATACCTCATCACCCCACCCTCTCCAGCAAGAGAGGGCTAAATAGCGCAAAAAAAATACTGCAATACATGGTTTTAATGGTGATAGGGGTGAAGCCGAGTCATTTTCTTACTAATAACATTTGCTTATGTTTACTTTCTATTGCTTGCTTGGCATTCTTGTTTTATCTCCGCTTCCATTCGGCTCAAATAGACCCTGGTCATGGAGCTTACTATCCTTATTAATTGCTCTTACCTCAATTAGCTGGTGTATTTCTTATTTAGCTAAAGAAAAAAAAATGAAGTTTCACTTTGGACGAATCAAGGTTTCATTTTTTTTGTTTATAAGTACTTTGTTATGGGCGTACATTCAAACAATATCATTTATTCCTGATGGTTGGGGTCACCCTTTTTGGGAGCTAACAGCCCAAGCTTTAGAAACCGAAATACCTGCTAAAATAAGTTTAGCGCCAGATCAAACTATTACAGCTTTAATGCGATTAATATCCTATGGTTTGGTTTTTTTGTTAGCCATGTATTACTGTCAAAAACCAGATAATGCAAAAAAACTGTTCAACTATTTAGCTTATGCTGGTTTTGCTTATGCTAGCTATGGGTTAATTGTTTACTTTGGTGATTATCAAACCATATTATGGTTTGATAAGTGGGCATATAACTTTGACGTTACAAGTACGATTGTCAATAGAAATTCTTATGCTACCTATGCTGGACTAACATTGTTATGTTTAATTCCAAATATATTACGACAATTTAAAAACAGCTCCGGCTATGGTTTAACTAGTAACTATGGGAAACAATTGTTTATAGAGGCGATTGTTACACGAGCTTGGTTTCCCATGTTGATGTTTATATGCATTGGAACTGCTTTATTTTTAAGTCATTCCCGAGGTGGTTTTTTAAGTGTTACGCTGGCATTTATTGTACTATTTGTGGTGCTAGGTATTAGTAAAAAGCTCAAAAGTCAAATGCTTAACTATGCATCAATTACCCTTGTTATCATTGGGTTGGGGTTGTTTAGTGTTAGCGGTGATAAAGTTATGGACAGAATGGATCAAATTTCAGTTGTAAAAGCTGAGCGGCCCAAAGTATATGCAGCGACATTAACAGGAATAGCTGATAACCCAATTCTTGGTTATGGCTATGGTACATATCACAATTCATTTCGCCTTTATAGAACAAAGGAAATTAGAATGGTTTTTGATAAAGCACATAATACTTATCTGGAAAATATCTTTGAGTTGGGTATCCCCGCAGCCAGTGCGTTATTTCTAAGTATTATATTGATTGCTTTTAAATGTTTAACAGGTATCTGGAGTAGGCAGCGCAACTGGATATACCCAGCCATTGGTTTTTCAAGTTCAGTACTTGTTGCAGCACACTCAATTGTTGACTTTAGTTTACAAATTCCAGCTGTTGCAATTACTTACGCTGCAATGTTGGGGGCTGGGTTTTCCCAGTCATTTGGCTCAAAACAATAAATCTTGTCACTCTATCTTAATAATTCCATGGCTGTTGGTTATGGTTTGTAGGGCGGGCTTCAGTCCGCTATAGCGAGTATTGCTGACTATTATGGTGGACTCTGGATAACGACGTGTAGTAGCTTTAACCGAAGCCCCGCCCTACTACGTTCTACCTTTAGATTTTAGGTGGCGCCCTGGTTTGTTAATCGCCATGATAATATATGACAATTTGTTAAATGCCTGTTTGTATAAAGCGTTTTTCTTCACCTTCCAAAACAAGACAAGTTAATCGCCCCGACATATAAGCGCCTGTATCAATTCCAATTCTGTTGGGTAAAATAACAGGATCATCAGTCACTGAATGGCCGTGGACAATCATCATTTCATGTTGATGCTTTGATGATAAAAACTCATCTCTAATCCACATCATGTCGAGTGAATTTTGACGTGTTAATTTTATTTTCGGTTTAACTCCTGCATGAACGAAAAAATAATCTCCGCTACTATAGCAATATTCTAGTTGGCTATAAAAAGTTAAATGTTCATTGGGGATTTTATCAGCAAGGTCCCGTTGTAATTGTACTAATTTCTCTCCAAAAGGAATTCCTGACACGGACACGCCATAGCTTAAAAGTGTAGCTTGTCCACCAAAAGTTAACCATTGGGTGGCAATGCTAGGATCAAAGTTAAGAAAATCCAACAAAACCTGCTCATGATTTCCACGTAAATAGATAGGGTTAAATCCTGATAATGGGTTTTTTAGAAGAAGGTCGATTACTTTTTTAGAGTGAAGTCCTCTGTCAATATAATCACCCAGATAAACAATTAACTTATTACCCGAATAATTGACAGAATCTAAAGCGATTTTGTCATGGATGTTCTGTAGCAGATCATCGCGTCCATGAATATCACCAATACAATACACCCTGGTATTATCTGATATACGGCAAATCTTTTCTTTTTTACGCTTAAAAAGCGTGCTTATAAATTGTTTCAAACAGTTGGCCAGCCTAATAAAGTAATAAGACCACTTTAGCACATAAAAAAGCGATAAAGCACTCCATTCTTATTATTAAGTGGTGTATGAAGGGTTTAAAGGGTGTCGGCTATTATCCAGAAAGATAATTTTATAGGCCCTGTTTTATTAAAATATCACTAAACGTGGTCAAATCATCAGGTGAATTGGACAACAAATCAAAAATCGAATATTGAATGTCCGGGTGTTTATTGATAACTTCTACTAAATCATTTCTTCTTAATTGCCATAACAGCAATAATTGCGATTTAAATGAAGCGCGTAATTCGTTATCTAGTTTGTGGTGATTTTCCCATAAAAACATAACTCTGGGTTTTAATAATTTATGATTTACCCTTTCGGCATACGCAGACATTTTTATTGCGATTAAAGAGCTGTTCGGCACTTCTTGATATAGAGAGTCTATGAAAGCCTTGTCATACCAGGCGTATGGGTTCATGGGCATCATCGTAAGGGCTGTTTTATTGGTGGTTTTTATGTCTGAAATAATGTCATTTTCATTATGCTCATCGCTGTCCTGAGCAAGGAAAAAGGTGGATTTTAAATGGCTTAATTGATGCCAGTAGTCACCAGTGTTAACCCATTGAAGCGCATTATTTAAATTATGAGTGGCTTTTAAAAATATTTTGTCAGATGGGTATTGATATTTATACATCTGCTCAATAACTCTATCTGAGTATAATGTATTAATGTTTGCTATGAAGCGAGGAAAGGATAAGCAGGTTAGTAGTAGGCTGAAAAACAATACAGGTATTATAAAAAAACTTTTTCCAGGCATATTTGGTTTTTATATATAGCTGATAACAAGGAGGTTATAAATGTATTTTAAAAATTTAAGAAAATGATTTTGAGAAGCAATTAATCAAACTTGCGAAGTGCTTTGTAAGCTTCTGTTTTGTAAGGCAACCTGATAAAGCATAGATATGCTAAGCAATCTTTGGGTACGTAGTTTAGAGCGATGAATGCTCTTTTTCTTTATGTTGCAAGTAAGATGTTTATAAACATTAACACATAGAGTATAAGAAATTTTTTCCTATCCTCTATCTGCTAATAATTTTTAATAAATAGCTAATGCTTATGTTGGACTAGGTAAGCCATCAAGTTGCATTTGTAAACGGTCTAGCATTCTTGTGCGAGAAAGCTCAACAAGATCAATAAGTTTTTGCTCTCTAGCTGCTGCATCAGGATGGCTGCCATATCTTCCGTCGATTGCAGCTAGCTTAGCATTGGCTCTAGCATCAACTTTCATGATCATTTTTTCTAGTCGTGCTCTTAATAGGTCATGAGAGGGCGTTGCAAAAGCCCCAGTAGAAAAAATTAACACACTGCAAATTACTAACATTTTTGATATTAAACGCATATCATCACCTACCCTTTTAAATAAATATAAAAATCTTAACGCCTATGCTACCAAAGTCTAATAAAAAAATCAACTGGTATAGTATTGTCCATACTTACCATAATGGTAATAATAACCTGAATCGCCATACCCTCCACGGCCATACTGCTTTAAATCAACTTGTTGCAAGATAATGCCGGCCACATTGTCAGCGCCTGATTGCGCCATTTGGTGTAAAGCGGCCTTTACCACTTTTCTTGGGGTATCATCCCAACGCAATACAAATAACGTTTTATCAACTAAACGTGATAGTACCCGAGAATCTGTTACTGCCATTACGGGGGGGGAATCTAAGATGACCAAGTCAAAATCATTTTTTAAATCAGTTAAAATTTGCTTCATACGTTGAGATGCAAATAAATCAGCAGGATTTACATAGCTAGACATGCCACGGGACAAAACTTTCATACTAGTTTTATTATCCGTTAAAAGCACTTCAGTTACGGATAAATCTTGATTCATAAGTAGATCAGTTAAGCCAGGCTGGCTATCGTTAAGTCCTAGTTTTTTTTCTACGGTTGGGCGTCTAAAATCTGTATCAACTAAAACTACTTTCTGGCCTGCTTGAGCAGAAATTCTGGCAATTAGCAAAGCTAAGGTGCTTTTGCCTTCAGAAGGAACTGCAGATGTGACTAATAGGGATTTAACCTGCTCATCGGGATTAAGCAGCATCAAAGAAACCCTTAAAGAGTTTATCGCCTCTGTTAAGCTGGAGTGAGGTTTGTCTAAAACGTAATCATGTGCTTCTTGTTTAGTCGAGGAAGATGGGATGACGCCCAGTGTGGGAAGGTTTAAGTGTTCTTCCACTTGTTCTGGACTCCGTAGTCCCGGGTTTAACATTTCTAGTACAAACGCTAATACCACTGAAAAAAACAGAGCACCTAAAAAACTAACAATCAATAATAATCTTTTCTTAGGGAAAGAGGCTTCTAATGGTGTTTCGGCTTCAGAAATTACTCGTGCATTAGCTTCTTCCATGCCTTGCGTAGAAGCGGTTTCTTTAAAGCGAGTTAAAAAAGTTTCGAATAATATTCTATTTGCAGAGGCTTCTCTTTCTAACGCCCGCAACCCCACTCCTGCAGCACGGTCCCCTCCAGTTTCTTGTTGAACCTGTTTTAAGCTAGAGCTTAAAGAATACTGTCGGGTACTGGCAATATCTAGCTCGTTCTGCAAGCTGGCAGCAATCTTTTTTACCTCGGATTTAATTTTCATTTTAATATCAGCTAACTCGGCTTGTAACTGAATCATTTGAGGGTGTTTTTTTCCAAACTCTACAGACATTTCAGAGTATTTGCGCTGTAAGGTAGATTCTTGTTCTTTTAATCGCTGTATTAAGCCTGAGTTTAATACTTCAGATACACTACTTATATCTCCGCCACTTCTAATTAAACGATTAACTTGACGAACTCGAGCACTAGCTTCGGCGCGTTGGGTTCTGGCAATAATTAGCTGGCTATTAATTTCAGACAACTGCTGTTGAGATAGCCCTACAGTGCTTTCGTCTTGAGTAATTCCCTTTTCTTGTCGATACATCTCAACAGCTTGCTCAGAGAGTTCAACTTTATCCTTTAATTTGGATAATTGATCATTCAACCAGTCAGTTGCTTTTTTGGTGGCATCAAATTTAGCTTCTAACTGACCGATGATGTATAAATCGGCTAACTTATCAGCCATTCTGGCCGCTAATTTAGGGCTTTCGGACTCGATTTCAATAGTAACGACTTGGGAGCGCTTAACTTGAGAGACTGTTAATTTCCCTAAAAATGTACTGGCTACTTTGGAAAGTAGTTCGGACTGTAATTCTTCTTCTGATTTTTCAACTGGCATCTTAGCCAAACCAATTGATTGCATAAACTCTTTAGAAACCCAGTTTTTAGGGTTTAAAAAAGCAAGTGCGCCATCCTCTTTGGGGGCAGGATTAAATTCCTCCACATTATCTAAATGTAAAGCCCTAACTATGCGTTTAGCTAAAGTACGTGATTTAATAACTTCCATTTCACCCAAAATGGCACTATCCCCCATTAAATCATTTGCTAATACTGATTGAATATCCATAACCTTAGAGCTTTTACCAATTAACAATTGTGTATTGGCCTTATAGCGCGGTGTTAATTGAAAAATAACTAGCGCAGCTAAGATGCTAATTAATAACGTCAGTGTGGTAATTAGTCGTTTCCGTAGCCATAAGGTTTGTAATATCTCACCAAAAGACGCTTCTTCATCTTCGAATGGCTCTTGGTCTGGCTGCATCATTTGATTGTTCATAACTTGTCCTTAGAAAAAACGTTCGTCCACACGGATAGTATCCCCTGGCATTACTCTTTGGTCGGTGCTCAGCTTAACTTCATTGCGCTCAGTATCATCCCCTCTTACAACAAAAACATAGTCTTTTTTTGCTCGATAAGTATAACCACCGGCAATAGCCACTGCATTTAGGTAAGTCATTCCATCTACATAAGGATAAGACCTGGGAATAGCAACTTCGCCTAAAATATAAAAAGGTCGAAAATTCATTACTTGTATGCTTAAGCGGGGGTTCAACAAGTAATCGGGCTGTAACTTATCTTTAAGGGTTTGCTCAACTTCAAGGAGCGTTAGCCCTTGTACTTTAATGCTTCCAACCAAAGGTATAGAAATCATACCATTACCATTGACTTGGTATTCACCTGACATATTCTCTTGATTAAAGATTAAAATTTTTATTAAATCACCTGACCCTAACGTGTAAACAACTTCAGGAGAAGTTACTTGTTTAATCGTTGTGCTTTTTTCAATAGAGCAGGCTGATAAATAGAGCGAGAATAAAAGAAAGAGACTCAAAAACTTAATTTTATTTAGAAAAAAATTCATAATTATTTTTTGATTAGTAAAATTCAATCAGCGGATCAGCTTTACAGAGCTGAATAAAAAAGCCTACTTTCAAATAGTATAGCTTTAGATTCGTGTAAGTATAGCACTAGTGTATGTTAACTCTCCAATGGATGAGAAAAACGATAGTGAGCTCATCTTTATATTTTACATAGCTATGAATTAAGTAACATGTTCAAAAAATAGGATTCTTAACGAGCTAATTACGATGTCTAAATGTAAGCATGACCCCATGTGATTGTTCCATGAAAAATATTTTTATCAGCTTTAAAGAGTGATATTGTTAACCTGATGGCTATGGTAACAATCATTCGATAGGCATAGTCGCTATAAAAATATTTTGGCAATGTGGAGGAAATTGCAACATCATCAGATAAAGCTATTTTTTATATGCTATTATCAGTTAAGTTTTGTCGCTATAAACCTGCTGCTCGCATATCTATCGGCCTTTATTAACAAGTATTGCAATTTCTCAAAAGCTGATTGTTGAAATAAAAAGTTTACCAGGCAAACGGGTGGATCAAAATATGCGCCTTAGCACTTAAACTTAATGACATTGGGTCGGGTCCTTTAGTGTCTTTGGGTTACTATAAGGTTTGCTAAGCGAATTGCTAAAATAAAATTCCAACAATGATATGAATCAAACAAAAGTAGATAATTTGCTGTTTGAAATGATCACTCCTCGAATAAGAGAGATAGAAGAGAAGTTCAGTAGAGGTGATGGTTTAGATCAAGAGGACATTAATACACTGTTACTTAAATCGCAATATAATCATGTTAACCACCTGGATTCTAAATTGGACGAAGTAACGGCAGATGTGGCAAGCTTAAAAGGTGAGTTTAAACTACATGAAATAAGAGTGAATTCTCGTCTTGATACCTTTGAAAAAAAACATAGAGTTAAAAATAAGCCAAGCCATTAATACCAATATGCGCTGGTCTATTGGAATGATTGCTCTAATTGTCACAGTATTGAAATTAGCCGATATGTTTATGAAATAGTAGTGACTTCAAGTATATGTTACATAATAATGTCAAATGTAAGGCTTGACCCCGGTGTCTTTTGCAGTAAATTCAATTATATCCAAATAAAGCTTAATTCTAAATACATACCTTAATTAGTTGTAATTCATGCGGTTAGTTGATACTGGAAGCAGTATTAGAGTTTACCCCCTTTGAATAGCACAATGAAATCTGTAAAAAGCAATGAGACTTACTACAAAAGAGCGGCAAGCCATAGTCACTATCGCACATAAGTACTTTGATAAAGAGGCAGAAACCTATCTATTTGGATCAAGAGTGGATGACAATATAAAAGGCAGCGATATAGATTTATATATTATTCCAAAGCAGTCAAATAGTGCAGAACAACTATATACTAAAAAAATTAAATTTCTAGTTGCACTAAATTTAACAATTGGTGAGCAAAAAATTGATGTTGTTATTGTAAAAGATGAACACAGAGTAATAGAAAAAGAAGCAAAAAGAACTGGTATAAAACTGTGAGCATTGGGTCGGGCCTTACAAGTTACATTCTTATTTATTACCTTTATACTCCTTCGCTCAACGAAGCATTATTATTATATTAATTTTGCAAGCGCTTATGAGTTGAATCCAAAATTTAGGCTAAAGGAAATATTTTGTCTGGGTTTAATATGTTATGCGGGTCAAACTGGTTTTTTATATTGCGCATTAGCTCTAATGAGTTAGCATCTAGTTCTTTGGCTATATAATCACGCTTGGCAATACCAATACCATGTTCGCCTGACAGTGTTCCATTCAGTTTTAACACTAAAGAAAAAACATCATCCAGGCAATGTTCAGCTCTTTTATTTAGTTCAGCATTATTGGCGTGTAATAATAAATTTACATGAATATTGCCATTTCCGGCATGACCAAAGTTAATGATAGGAATTTGATGTTTTTTCGATAAAGTCTCAAGGCCTAGTATGAGGTTTGGCATTTCAGTAACAGGGACGACTACATCTTCATTTATTCTTCTGGGAGCGGCTTTTCTTAATGAAGGAGCCAGGGCTTTTCTGGTTTGCCAGAGCGCATTAACTTCAGTTTCTGTTTTGGCCTGCTGGATATCGATGAGTCCATTATTGTTTGCTGCCTTAGATATGAGTTCTGTCATGTGATTGAGTCCCTGTTTAGGGCCGTCAACTTCGATCATTAATAAAGCTTGTGCAGATTTTTCTATGTGAATATTTGAATGATTGCGAATCAGCTCAATGGCATTATTATCAATAAACTCAAGAGCACAAGGCGTAACAGGTTGAGACATAATACTTGCGACTGCTTTTGCTGCATCATGCACAGAACGGTAAATGGCTTTAAATGTAGATTTAGCTTCTGCTAACGGGGTTAATTTTAAAGTGGCGCTGGTAATGATAGCTAAAGTACCTTCTGAGCCAATTAGTAATCGTGTCAGGTCATATCCGACTACACCTTTACTGGTAATGACGCCCGTTTTAATTTCTTTACCTGCGCCAGTAACCGCGCTTAAACCTAAAATATTTTCTCTAGGTGTGCCATATTTAATGGCTCTAGGGCCAGCCGAATTATAGGCCAAATTACCACCGATACTACAATACGCTGCACTAGTGGGGTCTGGGGGCCAGAAAAAACCTTTACTCGCAGTTAATTTTTGGACTTGTTGATTGGTCATCCCTGGTTCAACAATGATATATCTGTTTTCGGGAGAAAAAGCGATAACTCTATTCATTCGTTCCATAGACAACACCATTCCACCTCTTAATGGCGTTGTTGCTCCGGTTGTACCAGTGCCACGTCCCCGAGTAGTAATGGGTATATTGTATTGAACACAGGCAAGAACTGTGGAAACGACTTGTTGCTGTTGGGTCGGAAATACTACAACCTGAGGTAGGGCGTGAATTCTACTGTTATCATAACCATAGGCCCAACAATCTTCGGGAGCAGTAAGAACATCTGCAGGGGTATAAATATCGGTGAGGATGGATATAAATGTTTTGCTTAGCGGTGGGGTATTAATTAATGTATTCAAAAATTTTTACCACCCGTTTAACACCACTTTCTCTTCGGGTAATTTCAGTCGCTACATGTGCTTCGTTTTTATGTACCAGACCGAGCAAATAGACACTACCATTTTCAGTAATCACCTTGACCCGTGTGGCATCAAAACCAGGCAGATTTTGAATATTGCTAAGTGATGATTTGACTTTTGTTGTAATAAACGTGTCATTAGATCTGCTAGAGAAAGAGGAGGGTTGGGCAATGGTTAATTCATTGTGAACCAGCTTTACATCCGGAATTGTTCTGACGATGGTAATAATTTTATTTCGTAGCTTTTCTGTGGGGGTTTCACCCGTGACAAGCACTGTTCCGTTATAGGCAGTTACATTAAAATGACACAGTTTACGAGTATCCTCCTCGGAGTTTAATTTTATTGAAGCATTGATTTCAATGCCTTCGTCATTCAGTATCGCGTTACTGGTTCGCCGCTCATGTAAAAGAGATAGGCCTGTGATTTCAGCGCCTCCCGTAGCAATGGTAGAGCAGCCAGATAAAAATAAGGGAAGGCTAAGTAGGGCTATAAATATTCTCATGATATGCTATCCACCAAAAAGTTGTTGATCAATTAAGTCACAAAGACAGTGGGTGATCAGTAAATGGACTTCTTGAATACGAGCAGTAGACTCAGATGGGACTCTAATTTCAATATCAGAGTCATTTAAAACTGATGCGAGAGCACCGCCGTCTTTTCCCGTTAAGGCAATGACTGTGATTTCTTTGTCATGTGCTGTTTTTACAACGCTGACAATGTTGCTGGAATTTCCGCTAGTCGTGTAAACCAGTAGTATATCTCCTGCTTGTCCTAAAGCACGCAATTGTTTGGAAAAAACTTCATCAAAATGATAGTCGTTTGCTACAGATGTGAGGGTTAATGTGTCTGTAGTGAGTGCAATTGCAGGAAGAGCCGGGCGCTCGCGTTCAAAACGGTTAAGCATTTCTGAGGAAAAATGTTGGGCATCACCCGCTGAGCCACCATTGCCACAGGCAAGTATTTTTTTGTCGTTAACCAAAGACTCAACTATTTTATGTGAGGCAAACTCTATCAGTTCGCATAAACTGGACATCGCTTTTTGTTTGGTTTCAATGCTATCAGTGAAATGATTGATAATTCTGTCTTGTAGGCTCATAGATGCAGGTGGACTTAGGGTTGAAATGCATTTTTTATCCAGTTAATATCAGTGTCGTTAGACATAGTGATGACATCAAAACGGATAGGAGAATTAACTTTATGGGTTAGTAAATAGTATTGCGTTGCGGCTATTATACGGGATTGTTTTTTATGAGTAATGCTTTCTAGTGCACCACCATATTTGTTTGATTTTCTAAACCTGACTTCAATAATAGCCAATGTTTGCATATCTTGCATGATCAGGTCGATTTCTCCATGTTGACAGCGGAAATTTTTCTCAACAGCTTGTAGGCCTTGTTTTAATAAATAGTGATAGGCGAGTTGCTCGGATTTTTCGCCACGGATTAAATGTAAAGGACGAATTTTATTAAACATTACTGAATGTAGTTATCTGTTAATCCATTTTCTTCAATAGGCTCCTGTAGTACAGGGATCCCGTTGATGAATTTTGCACAGACGAGTTGTCGCGTAATTCTGTTTTCCATATTGAGAGATAGTTTCCCGGTGGCTCCAGGGTAAGGTGTAATGTTTATTTGCCCAAGATGAGGGATGATGTTGAAAGAATCAATGCCTAATGCCATCAGTCTTAGATATTTCCTGGGTATGGACTGCCATTTGTTACGCAGTGATTCCTGACTCAGCTCTCCCTGATAAGCTTCTGCAAATAACCAGGGAATATCGCAAAATGTAATGTTATTCAGGTCTATATCCAATGCAGGGTTGGGTTGGCCAGTGTATATTTGCGGCATAGCATAAACAGGGACTCGCGTTGCTCGGTAAAAACGTAATTGAGGGTATATTGAACGGGCTGTTTTTGCAGAGGCTGACAAAAATATGGCATCAATATCTTGGCGTCTGCGTTCGGTATATTCTATATTTTGTGCTAATAAACGATTGAGTTTATTATAGCGATGTTTACTTTCATCAAGATTAAGCAGGTTTTTTATAGGCTTAGAAAAGTCATTTTCTTTCGCGTTATAAGATTGAGACTCAAGCACTGAGCCACCCATATCTTGCCAGTGTTCACTTAAGTGCACATTTATGCGCTGTCCCTGTTTGCTTTCAGGAGTCAGTATAATTGTATTTTTATAACCTTCACGGCTGGCTTTGGTTGAAATTTGTTTTGCACCATCAATAGGGCTCAATCCAAATTGGAATAAATTATCTGTCGCTAAATTAGGGATATGATTCAGGGCAAGTACGGGGGTGGTGAGTTTAGTACCTAAGGCAAGGTCTTGGATGTTTTGCTTGCTGAGTGGGCCAATGACTAATTCAGCACCTTCTGAAACGGCTTGATGATATAAACTAACAGCATTTGCAGTACTACTGTCGTAAAACCGGAGAGAAGGTTGAAAGTTTGTTTGGGAATGATGATAGGCTGTCAGAAAGCCTTTTTTTATTACCCCAGCAGCTTGAGAAAAACGTCCTGTCTCGGGTAACAGCAGTGCAATAGAGGAGGGTAGTCTAAAATTATGTTTAGCGCCTTCTGAAGCAGATTGTAAAAAACCATCATTAGCAGGGTGTCTAGGGAACAAATGCTTCCATTCATTTAAGCTGGTTTGGAATTCTGTGGAGTTTTGATTTCTTCTGGCTATTTTTAACAGCCTAGTCAGTGACATCCAGCCGCCTAAAATATCAGGTGCTGCAGGTTGTTTGAGAGTGAGTGTTTGAGTAGATAGCAAATCTAATGAATTTATAATGACACGCTGATTTTCTTTTATATCGTGGTCGCTATCGAGAAGAGAGCTCAGTTGAATGCGTGCTTCAACACTTTGTAGTATATTTCCTGTTAATGAATGGGCAAATGCCAGGGACTGATAAAATGTTATTTGATCAGCTGGGTTTAGTTTGTATACCTGGGTTATGCTAAGTTTATTAAGTGATTGTTCTGCATCGCCATTACTTAGATGGATCTGCGCATGTAACAAATTTAATTTATTGCGCTGTTCAGGTGATAAGGATTGAGGGTTTATACTGTCTGCTTGAGTTTTTGCTGCAACACTATCTCCTGATTGAATAAATGCTTCAGCAGACAAAAGGCTAAATAGGTCACGATGAGCTGGTTTAGATTGGGCAAGTGTTTGATACAGATTGGCTGCTTGTTTATGTTGGCCGTTTTGTATTAGAGACTCGGCTTGAACCGCTTCATCAAAAAAATGTTGTTGCTGTGTTGATTTTATAGCACAACTGGCAAGCAGCAGTATGCAAAAAAGAGGTAAAATTACATAATGGCGGTTCATAAACGGACTAGCCTTTTGAATTAGTATTAAAAGAGAACTTTTATCAAATGTGCGGTAAATTATACGTTGTTGCAACCCCGATAGGTAATTTAGCTGATTTTAGCTATAGAGCAGTTGAAACTTTAAAAAAAGTTGATTTAATTGCGGCAGAAGATACCCGGCATGTGAAAATGCTATTACAACATTATGCCATTAACAATAAATTAGTTTCGCTACATCAACATAATGAAGACAAAGCATCTCCAGGCTTGGTTGATAAAATCAAGAAAGGACTAAATATTGCCTTGGTATCTGATGCCGGAACACCTTTGCTAAGTGATCCTGGTATGCCATTAGTTAAGCTAGCAAAGCAAGAAGGCATAGAGGTCTCGCCAATTCCAGGAGCTTGTGCATTAATTGCAGCTTTATCAGTATCGGGTTTACCGGTAACGCGCTTTACATTTGAAGGTTTTTTACCCAGAACTTCATCTGCGAGAAAAGCATTCTTTAGCACCAAAAAAAATGAATCAGCTACCTGGGTTTTTTATGAATCCAGTCATAGAATTTTAGCCTCACTTGAAGATTTGGCTGAAATCATTTCGGGAGATAGACGTATTGTTCTGGCCAGAGAGTTAACGAAACTTTATGAAACCATAGTTAATAATTCGTTGAAAAATGTATTGGAACAAGTTAAACACGATCCAAATATGAAAAAAGGTGAATTTGTTGTTTTAGTGCAAGGTGCTGTTATTGAGAAAAAGGTTACTGACATAAGTGAGGAACAAAAAAGAGTTTTAATGGTTTTAATGAAAGAATGTACAATTAAAACAGCTGTTGCCATGGCGGTAGAAATAACAGGAGCTAGAAAAAAAATATTGTATCAGGCGGCTCTAGCATTGAGTGATGCTGAATAAGCGGCTATAAAATTTTAATGGAGTTGGGATAAGGGGGCGGACTTCAGTAATTGCTCCTGCATTATTTTACTACATGCCATTCATGGCGTAATCAGTCCGTTATGACATACAACAATATTTGCTATAGCGGACTGAAGTCCGCTCTACAAACTATAAATTGTGGTTTGTTATATAGCCTTGAAATTCTATAGTAATGAACATTAGGCTTAATCTTTACGTCGCTCTTCTCCTGGGTAGCCATTGTTGCTTTTAGTAAAATCACTCTCTCTTTTAAAAATAGGTAGGATGAACTGGTTTTTCACTTTTAAGCCTAACCAGGTAATAAAGACAATGACTACTAAATCCAGGCTAAAACTAAAAGTGAATTGTGTCGTTATACTTAAGACTGCTGTAGCAAAAAGCAGAATGCCTATTAAGTAAAAGCGTAAGCCTAAAACAATACCACTTAAAAACATAGTGTGAGCTAATATTATGTGAATAAATATACTTGCTTCAGAAGGGCCAATTCGATCAGTATCCCAAAGTAAAACAACGAGTATTACAGCCGCAAAAGCACTGCCCCAATAAAACATTTCATATCTTATAAGGTTTTCTGTTGTGCGCCCAGTTCTTATGTTTTTTGCTTTCTCACATAAAATGGAGGCGATGAAAAAAAATGGGGTTATTGCCAGCCAGTAAAAAAAGCCAAACAGTAATGATGCTTTTATTATTAATTCACCGACAAAGCTAGCAGCGATCAATGCAATAAAAATATATTCATCAATACTAGGGTTGTGTATGATTTTATTAAAACCTTTAAGTTCTGGTTGGAGAGCACTAGACATTTTATATTCCTATTGGAAGCTGAGTTCATTCTTTTTCAGTATAGACTGAGTTTAGACTTTTAGGATAAATGTTGGGGTAATGGCTTGAGGCATTCTGCGTTTTATTACTAGCGGCTTGAGGTCTACCAATATCTGCGGGCACCAAGGTAGCGCTTTTTGTAATAGTTGTTTGCTAGTTTCTGTATTGCTACATCTTTATTTCTGTTTAAGGCGTGAATGAAATTGCCATCCCTAGAATAAATGCCAACGTGAGAAGCTCCTTGGCGATAGGTTTCAAAAAAGACTAGATCTCCTGGTCTAAGGTCTTTTAGTAAAATTCGTTTACCACTGCTAAATTGAGCCAAAGAATGCCTGGGAATAGTGATACCGTTTTTTTTATGGCTATACCATGCAAGCCCTGAGCAGTCGAATCCAGTTTTAGGTGAAGTGCCGCCATATTTATAATGCATTTCTAATTGGGATAAGGCCGAATTGTGAATGAATTCGCCTATTAGAATTGTGTTTTTCTCTTTGGCAATAGGTTTGCTCAAAAATGGTTCACTTTCTGCTATTTTGGGTGTTGATGAGCAACCGGTAATAAATAAGGAGCATAGGTATAATAGGCTGATAAATTTATATGTTTTACTTATATACTTTATCTGTAGCTCCATTAGAAAATTCTTTTAGGGCGGGAGTAAAATGAACCAGCTAGATGCTATATTAACTAAAGAGAGATGACGTTAAAAAGACTAAATATTTGGCTTTAATCTACAGAATATGCCTCACCAGCGAGGCATATTCGTTCTGTTTTATAGGTATGCTATATTATTTAATCACCTCTAAAGCCGGCATTACCATGATTTTCTTACCATGTTTATCGGCGCTTAACTTGCCGGTTTTTTTCAGCTTGTGCTTGCTTTCTCCCACTTGGACTGGAACTGAAAAAGTGCGGTTCAAGGTGTTACCATTAGCATCCATGTTAACAAAAATATTAACGTAGAAGAGACCTTCTATTACGGATGTCACCATGATGGAAGTTGGATAGCGAGTAGTCTTTTCAGCTAAAATAATATTGAAATCTGAATGTGATAAATCATTAATAATCAATCCATTATCAGCTTCTATATGTATGTTTAGTTCGCCTTCACTAATATGAGTGATGAACACAAGTTCAATTTCGACTGTATTTCCAGTGTTTTTCTGCTTCGGTACTTTATAGCTTAGTTCAATGGGGGCTCCAGGTTTTCCATGCTGATTGACTGTAGTAGTCATTCCATTTAAAAGTACTTTGGCACCGTTTTGTTTTAACTCAGTTTCTGTGGCGCATGCTAACAATGGTAGCAAGAGAGCAATAATACCTATTTTCCAGTTCATAATATGTTGCCTGATTTTATATGTTTAAGTTTAGGATGCAGATGCTAGTGTTACATCTAGGCAAGTGTCTGCTGCTACATCATTAAATTCATTCATGTCCATAATGTAATCTCCCGTTGCCAGGGCAGCTGATGATGTTTCTTGGTTTTCAATGCCACTAAAACCATCCATGGCCCGGGTAAAGTCGGATGTTTGGTAAACTTTGAAGTCAGGGTCAGTGGCAATAGGCTCACTGCCGGTTCTTACAATGCTGATAGTGTAATTTCCAGGTGTTGTGATGGAAAACCTAAAGAAACGATGATTAGATAAATTATTGACACTGCCAAAATCTTTGATAATACAACGATTTATAGCGGGTGCATCTACGGTTAGTTGTGTATAAATTGGTAATACATCAGTAGCATTTCCACCATTATTGGTTTCTCCTGTACCAAAAACATCCTGTATAGGCTGTATTAGTTCGTCTCCAAGTAGCGTATCAATCGCGGTAGATTCTGTTGGATTTTCTGCTTTTAATGCGCTAATAAAGGTAAAAATACTAGTAAATGCAGGAGCGTTTTTTTCTTTATCGATCATGACGTTATGAATGGGTCCGAAACCCATCACCAAGGTATCATGAGCCCCTTCATTAGTAGCATCAAAAAGATCGTAAAGGATGCGTTGCACTGATGATTCGCTATACCACCCGGCGTTAGAATGTGTTGCTGTTTCGAATTTTATTTCGAAATCATTTTGTTGATTTGATCCAAAGGAATCTCGATAGATGGGAATATTGGTAACCATACCTGAGAATGCTGTAGCAAAACCTTCACCAAAGGCAAGTCGCATATCAAGGCGCTCGCCTCCTCTATGGGCGCCGCCAATAGAGTCAGAGCGTGAGAAGTTGTCTTCATAGTAGTGTGCCCATTCATGAATTATCACATGCTCATCATACTCTTCGATATCGGTGTTTTCTTTGCCTAATAAAAAGATATTGTCACTGGTGTAATGTGAAGTGCCAATTTGTCCGGTAGCTTTGTTGCCACTGGCGGGTACATTGTTAACAGACCAATTAATAGTCAGCTTTGGAAATGTCGCGTTACCATCCGCTGTTAACACCAGCTCGATAGCCTTAAGTACGCTATCCAAGATTGCAAAAGGTGCTGCATTTCGCGTACTGGTATAGCCACTGCCTCCCCAGCCTGATGCTGCATGTAGATTGCGTGTTGAATTGGCTGATCCGCTCGATGTGAGGGCACCATCCAAAACATACAGTGCATTACTCGTGGTGTTATCTACAACTGGTACATTCCATGAGGGCGTGCCTGTTTTAAGTATCTCCGCTTTTATCCTTATTTTAACATCGGTATTTGAGCTAACACTGAATGCATAGTCACCATTGTTATCTGTCGTTGTAGTTGCCAGGATAGTATCTGAAGCATTAAGCATCTCTATAATAGTTTTACGAACGGGTTTGGAAATAATAGCTTCATAATTAAGTCCGGTACCTTTAGGGCCAAGAGGTACTCTATCGTAGGTAATATTTCCTGATATTGTAACATTAGTTGCCAGGCTTTCTATTAGCACACTAGCAGAAATTGCCGCTATCCCCGGTGATGTTCCGCGAGTTGCAGATGGGGTGATCTCAAATGTGAGCGTGCTACCTGAATCAGCAGCTACGGTGGTATAGCTTTGTTCTGTAGCTCCAGGGATTTCTGATCCATTTCTTAGCCAGCGGAAGGTAGAGGATCCTTGGGGATCGTTCTCCGTGTCGTTATAAGTATATGTTCCCGTAAGAATGTCGCCTATAGAGATGGGTGTGCCATTTTCAGCTGTAACGGACAAATCAGTCACAGTGGGGGCATTATTAGCTGGTGCTGTAGAAGGATCTGAGAATGACAAATACAGTACTGGGGCTGCTGTTCCATTATAGGATTCTGCTACCCGGTTACCGTTACCTGAAATGATAAATGAAATGGCATTTCCCTGAGTCCAGTCTGTTTGGTCTACGATTTCTTGTACGATAACTGAAAGATCGAGCGTTCTTTGATCTTGGTCGGCTACACCTCTGGTGTTCCATGCCAGTGGATCCCATCCTACTGATGAAGTTGTTAATGTTCGATTGGAAATGTCGAAATCTGTGTTATTGAATGTCAAAGAGTTTACGCTGGCTTCACCTGATATGGTCAAGTTGGCAGGTTCTGAGCTCGTTTCGTCAGTAGTGAATTGAATATGAGTGCTTTCAATTATCGCACCCGCTGGAACCTCGATTCCTTGAAAGCGAATGCCAATCAGTTGATTTGATGATCTATCTAACGTTAATTCTAAATCACTGCTGCCCAGGTCCATGTCGCCACTGATTGAGTCTTGTTCAGCATCGTCAGACCCTGCACTAACAGGAACTGTTAATATAGTGGGAGGTACAGGTCCAACTACTCCAGAGTCTTCTAATACTTCAATGGTGACAGTGGCCTGGCTTTGTCCTTCTGAGTTGAGTAATATATAGCTAAAGGAGTCATTGCCGGAAAACTCTGTCGGAGGGGCGTAGCTGAAACTGCCATCAGAATTAACTGTGACCTCGCCTCCATTAACAGTCATGCCCAAGCTGCCCATTGTATATTCTTGACCAGTGGATTCACCAAAGGTGACAAGGTTAGCAATTGGAGTGCCAAGATAATCGTTGCTCTCAACTATGTCATTTGGACCATTAGTAACTGTTAGCTGTTGATTAAAGTCTGTTGAATAAAAATCATCTGTTGCATCTGGTGCATCAAGTGTAGGCAGGACAGGGGATTCAGTTGAGAATGAAACATGTAGTACCGGAGCTGCAGTTCCATTGAAAGATTCTGCTACTCGCTTGCCACTGCCAGACGTTATGAAGGCGATAGCATTTCCTTGTGCCCAGTTACTTTGGTTTACGATTTCTTGTACGATTGCTGAAAGGTCCGGGGTTGCCTGTGTGCTGCTGTCTTGTTCGTTCGTGTTCCATGCTGCTGGCGCCCATTGTACTTCTACGCTTGTTAAAGTCCGGTCTGAAATGTTGTAAGCAGTGCTACTGAATGTTAATGCATTTGAAGTTGCTTCTCCAAATATAGTTAGAGTAGTCTCTTCTGTGGTATTTTCATCAGCGGTGTATTGAATATAAGCATTAGTTATCGTCGCTCCTTTGGGAACATCCAATTGTTGAAAACGAACGCCCACTAATTGATCTGATGATCCATCTCGAATTAGTTCTAAATCACTGCTGCTTAGAGATACACGGCCACTGGATAGTCTCTGCTCGGCATCGTCTGATCCTATTGCAACAGGGATCCATAAGGTAGTTATCTCTGTAACGACTAACGGCTCTTGTATTTCAATGTATACCGTAGCGCTGTCTGTGCCTTCTGAATTGCCAAGGGTGTAGCTAAAGCTGTCTATGCCTGCAAAATCTTCGGCTGGAGTGTAGGTAAAGCTGCCATTTGGGGCGACAGTCACGCTTCCTCCTTCGGCACTGGTGGTATCAAACGATGAAACCTCAGCGGCTGGTATACCAACATTATCATTGCGTTCGACTATGTCGTCTATACCATTTGCAACTATTAGTTGCTGGTTAACGTCTGTTGTATAGGTGGGCGTAGCCAATGAGCCGTCATCTACTGCATCCGGTGTCTGGTTGGCAGCGGGTTCTGTTGAGAATGATACGTGTAATTCTGCAGGGGCACTGCCATTGAATGATTCTGCTACTCGTTTGCCGTTACCAGAAATAATGAACACAATGGCATTTCCCTCTGTCCAGCCGGCTTGGTTTACTGTCTCTTGTACGATTGAAGAAAGGTCTGGTGTTTCCTGGTCTAGGCCTGCTTCTCCTGTTGCAGTGACCCAGGGGGCGGGAGTCCATGGTGCAAATGCTGTTGTTAATGTCCGGTTGGATATGTCAAAATCTGTGTTGCTGAATGTCAGAGCATTGATTGAAGCTTGCCCATAAACGGTTAGGGTTGTGGCTTCTGAGGTCTTTTCGTCAGTGGTGAATTGAATGCTTGCTTCGGTAATGGTTGCGCCAGGTGGAATATCCAGTTTAAAACGAAGGCCTACTTTTTGTTCTTTAGTCCCGTCTTGAATCAATTCCAAATCGCTGCTACTTAAGGACATGTCGCCGCTGCTAGTATTTTCCTCAGCATCATCTGTTCCGGCTTCCACTGGTGTGATTATAGTGGTAATTCCGGGGGAGGGCGCGCCAGCTATGGCGCTAGAGATGAGTGTCGTCGGTATAATGATAAATGCCGCTAGCAGCAATGATACATGATGGTATTTAAAATTCACGATGTTAATCCTCGAATGAAAGTTTGTAATTGTATCGGCCTAAGGTTGGTATGGTTTTTTTGAAATGCGCAAAAAAAAAGCCCAACCACCTTATTTGACCGTTACTGGGTCACTTTCGGTAGTTCGGCTTTCCATTTAGTCTTGGCCCGTAACTTTCTGTACCCAACTTGCGTTAGGTTTAGCTTTTCGTTATGTAAGATTAGGACATTAAGATACACCTATTTGTTTGAAAAGTCAATGCTGTGGCATGATTGTGGACTAGTCAAGGGTAGATTCATATTGTTTTTTATAGCTTCTGTATTACGTGATGTTAAGCCTCTTAAGCCGGCCTAATTATTTTTACAAAGCATTTTGCTTTTGAAAGGTCTTGTGTTTCGTTAATGTTAGAGAACCTTCTTGAATAGCTCTGTTTAATAGCCGTACTCTAATGCATTAATTTCTTTGACAATCCCTTTGTAAAAAATAAGCTCCCTCATGAATTTTCGGGGTCCAAAATTATATATCCATATATCAAGAACTTGGTATTGACATATAGCTTGATTTGAAAAAAACCGTGGAGAATTGTGCTGTTTGTAATAGTACGGGCTGTTATTGTTGTAACGTCTATTATCATAACAATAATCTGGCAAGTGAATCTCTCGAGTTTCTGTATATTCAGGTGCTCCACAGAGAGAAATGACTGTGGGTATATGGTCACCGATATTAACCAGTTTGTTACCACACCTTAAAGCAATGGCATGCTCGGGAATGAACATCATTATTGACAACAGCAATAGCATAAATATTGGTTTAGTCATGTGTTTGAAGGTAATAGTTTGTACATAAGGGTTAGTTATTCTATGGCTGAAGTAGTTCAATTGATTGGATTGGCAGCATGTTTAGTCGATTTTGAGTAATAGGTTCAGGTTTTATTCATAGTATAAGGGTTAATATAACAATACTTTCAAATACTTTGAACATTGATATTCAATATGAAGACTCTTTATTCGGCTCAGACTTTTTTCTCTCGTTATCTGAGCCAGGCAGAAAGCTGGGTTCAGATAATAATTGCCAATGAGAAGGTAAAGTCATGAACAATTTAATCATTGCATCAACTGATAGAAGTCAGATGAATTCTTGGTTGGCAGTGTTATCTCCACAATATTCGGTTACTTTTGCTGCTGATATTGGAATTGTTTTTTCAGAAGAAAGGCAATTTAAAAAAGATAGTTTGCTGATTCTTGATGCTGGTCTTATTGATAAAAAGTATCAATTGCCTGTTATCTGCCAACACATAAAAAAAGTTATTGTAGTTGGTGAAGGTTTTACCCCTAGCCAGCAAATTCAGTTTATATATGAGGGGGCTAGTGGGTATTGTGATAAATCAATAGATAAGCAATTGATAGTGCGTGCTATTAAAGCGGTATTAAATAATGAAGTTTGGATAAAGCGTGAGTTTGTACCTCAAATGCTTAAGGGTATCGTGGCTAAACAGCGGTTGTTAAAAAAAGAAAAGTCTTTTGAAAAGGAAGCCTTAAAAACAATTTCAATTTTAACGCAACGTGAAATTGAGGTTGTTGAATATGTATATAACGGCGAAGAAAACACCTCTATTGCGGAAAAATTGAATATTACTACAAGAACAGTAAAGGCACATATGAGTGCAATATTTAGAAAACTTAATGTTCAAGGCCGATGCCAACTTGTTGTGTTTTTAAAGGACCTGCAAGTTGGTAATCACTCAGGTAATGACCAGCAGATTTGAAGGTATCTTGCAATATGTAGGGGGTTGACCGATATTCCGGTTATTCTCGCAGAAAGTTAGTTACCCTCATGATATATAAGTAATAATATAAGTTACATGTTGTTTATTTTACGGTTTAATCAACATCTTATGCTCTGATTGTGCCAAACGACCACAGGGGATTAGTAATTTTTGAATGACTTAAAACGCTCCATAGGTTTATTTGTGATTCAACTTGTGCGGATTTTTCAATATATAAAATAAAGATCATTTGAAATGTACATCTTCTCCTTCATCGCTCCCTAATACTCTCATCTTTATATTTCAATAACGGAGCTAGAAAAAATTCGATCAAACGACGTTGCCCCGTTTTAATTTCAACACTGGCAGCCATTCCTGGACCAAGCTTAACCAGTTTGCCATCCACTTGCATCTCGCTTTGTTTAAGACTGACCAGCGCTTTATATATCAGACCTCTATCTTCAACGGTAATGGCATCATCTGACAAATCAATAATTTCTCCATCCAGAGTTCCATACTTAGTAAATGGAAATGCATCAAGTTTAATTGTAGCCGTCTGGCCTTCGTAAACAAAACCAATATCCTTGTTTTCAACATAGGCTTCAATTTCCAGTTGTGCACTTTGTGGAATAATAATCATCAATTCTTGTGCAGGAGTCACCACACCACCTACCGTATGAATGACTAATTGTTGCACAATCCCATCGATTGGCGTTTGTAAATGGTGAGATTTTTTCCGGCTTGGCGCTTTGATCAATTCCTGTTTGATATTTTGGATTCTATGTTCTGCTTCCTCCCTTTTTTCCATATTGGTTTTAGCAAACTCACTGCGAGCATGGCTAATTTGCGCGTCTATTCCAACAATACAACAATAGTCTGTCGTAATTCATTAACCCGGTTTTGCTGGCTTTTATGATCATAGAATGTGCTTAGACGTTGCTGTTCAGTTTCCAGGTATTGTTGTTTAGGAAAAAGCTTTTTATCAACTAATATTTTTTCATTGTTACTCCGTTGAATAATGATGGGTAGAATCGCACTCAATTTTTCTGCCTGTTGTTCGGCAGCAGCATATTCAGCTAAACGCTTATTTTTTTCCGAATTCAGTGTAATGAGTCTATCCTTATATTCTTGCCATTGACTCAGTAGAACAGGATCATTCCAATCAATTGACAAGGGTAACTTTGAATATTGCTGCTCAGCCAATCGCTCTAATCGTTTGATTTGTAGTTTTGAAAAGGTATTTTCAGCGGTTAACTGAGAAATCTCAGCATTTATGGCACTGGGGTCTTCAAGGGGGCGGAGTGAACAAGGCGGTGAACATTGATCATTACTACAGCCTTCCCTATAATTTCAACAACTCCGACCCCAATACCGCTTCCTGTCATTTTTATTTATAATAAATCAATAGGTTGCATTACTTTAGGTCTAATTAATAATTAAAATTGATGCCATGCCATAGAAAAAATAATAGCTTACAAAGATTGTTTGTTAAAAATTGCATCAAAATTTAAAATATAACTGTTCAAGCTATTGATTTTAAAGTGAGTATGTTTTTAGAA
>JBJPGG010000029.1:0-1619 GCA_048595505.1 Methylococcaceae bacterium | reverse complement strand
TTCATGGTTTTAAATCCTCGCCTTTTCTATCGCTGACAGCATATTTTTAAAATACGAGGAAACGCATCTTAGTGGGCTTTAGAGTATCAGTTTTCGGAATGTTTCCTTACAACCTTATGCTTTAATGGGAACGCTCATGATATAAACACAGAAACAGTCGGTACAGTATAAAAAAATGGGGCAGCGCCATTCAGCTGTAGCATGAATAAGTCTCTATCTTAAACTAGAGAAATATTTGTCTGGACATTGGGGTCCACTATATTAACCAAATTAGACAGGAGAAGTTAATTAGTAAAGCGCTATAATATAGGGTTGATGAAGAATATGAGTTGTTTCATTCTCTTGCAAATGAGTTATATCACTCTCAACAAGATAATGATGCTAATGTGAAAAATAGCCTTGATAAACTTTACCAAATATATCAATTGATGAATGAACAATTGGACGGTGAGGTTACTTAGGATTATTCCGTTGTATGCAGTAACAACATTAACGAGTAAATGTGTTCGGCATCTTTAAACTATTAGCAATGTTCTGGTCAACCGTGATTGGTTTAAAATCAAGTTGACCCCTTGTGAACGACGATCACTTGAAAGAGCGGCAAGAGCCATTGCATGGTTAGGTGAAGTCTTGAAACCAAAAAGCAAGTTGTGTTTCGGTAAATTTCCCTGAGGCTAACAGCTCAAAAGCAATGACTGTTTCAGCTTCTGGTGCATTAAGAGTATAGTCATTAATGTCTAAAAAAATAACTGCAATAGTTAGTGCCACTCTTTCATTTCGCAAGTTCAGGCAGGGCATTACGGTATTTTTTCATTGTTTTTTCAGTAGCTTCCATTTGTTTTTTAAAGTTTTTCTGGTAAGGCGTAAGCATGAAACCATCTGGAGAATCAACCAAATATAAAGTTTCATCTTTTCCTGTTTTGAGTTTTGTTAATGCTTCTTTGGGGAGTACAACACCCATTGAGTTTCCAATAGAAGTGACTTTTACTTTATTCATGAGTACCCCAGCTTATGTTATTACACTTGTATTAACGAAGATTAACAATACCCAACAAAAAAATCTACTTGACTGGTGGCAGAACAAGTTTTTTGTGGGGTTAGGCCGCACGCCGTTAACGGCAATCAATCAAGCGGGTTAAAGTCCCGTCTAGGGAATTACTCATTTCTGTCATTCCTATGATGTGCGTTGGAATGCATGGGGGGGCTCTAGCATCCAGAAATGAGTTACCTCGTACAGCTAACAACACCATGTCATGTAAAATGGTCATGTGTAGAGAAATCATGTTGTTCATAGTCATGGTTAAATTTAGTTAATGGCATGACCAATATGGTTCTATCTTGCTCTACTTCATAAATGACAACTGTTTCGTTGTTTTCTTTCATTTTCCCCATGTGAATTAAATTTACTTCTTCATTAGTGTGTTTGTGTATAAATATATTATCCATAGTTGCTTACCTTTTTTAATTAACAAATAGCTCAGAGAGTTAATTTAACTTTTCAGTTTAAAGTCTGGGAATTAAACCAGCGGAAAATTTTGGAGACTGGGTGATGTTTTGTTCTATCGTTTAATTGCGGTTGACTGGTGATGTAGTCAAGTACAGGAATATTAGGTAATAAC
>JBJPGG010000028.1:0-20876 GCA_048595505.1 Methylococcaceae bacterium | reverse complement strand
CTTTCCGTCCCGGGAAATCACCCTAAATACAGCTTATTTTTAATGACTGAATTTTGAAATTCCTGCCTTGGCTGTCATCCTTGTACCTCTATGTTGATTAATATTGGTTGCCCTACACATTATTACGGACACCGTTACCCTCTGGGTGAGTGGTTTTTGCAGGTAATTCCATGGCTAAGTTCAGGTGATTCAGTTACTCGGGATTATAACTCTAAATTCAACTGATTTTTCTAGGTTGAAGCGATGCTTATTACATTAACCATAGGTGGAATAATGGATCTAGAAGCACTTCATAAACTCATTGAACGTACTGCATTAGCCATTAAGAACAATAATGCTTTTGCAACCCTGCCAATATAGACAGATAGCATCGAAACCGAACCTCTACAATGAAAACCAACTTACCCTCGCCCCATTTCTGGTGTCGCCATTTAGCGACACCAGCTATCGACACCATTCTTTGCCCTTCCTTCTAACTTTGTAAGCAACTTTTTTTACTTTCAACATTTGTCGCCATAAAACGACAAACAATAATTTTAAATTTTCTATAAAAAAACATAATTTTCCTTTTATTTACAAACAGTTAAACTCATAACAAAGAAAAAAACCCTTAACAAATCTTTACCCTTCATATTACGTTCATAATCTGTCGGGTACCAGATACACTCAAAAGTAAATTCAAGGCTATTCTCCTTTAACATTATTTACATAGAGCTCTTTCATCCCTCAACTTCAGTAGCATGAAGCGCATCAATCAAACATATGGCACACTAACTGCTTAGAAAGCAAAAACATCAAATAACAAACGCATAGCTCATAACAACACTCTGAACTTATACCGCTCTGAGATCGATGTTAATACCTTGTAAGTCAAGCTTTGCGAAATATAAATCACACGTCTATTTTGTTACGGGGCTGCAATTCACGCCAGCACCACGGTAATGTCTGGACGACGGAAAAGTGACTAAAGCCCTAAGGCTTTAAATTAAAAATAGTACTAAAAAATTAAATATTCAAGAGGTAATGAAGTGAACCAAAACATCCAATTTTTTTTAATTCTAACGGCATGCAAACTATTTGCGGAATCGTTTCAACATGAGGAAATAAAGTGAAGCAAATTATCACCCTTTTTTTAATGCTTACGACATGCAATATATTTGCGGCTTCGTTCAAACATCAAGAGTTTATTGATAATGGCGGATTCGAATCCAGCTCCTCAAGTGATCCTCTAAACGGCAATTACAGACTCAGATCGAGTTATGGAGAAAGCTTTTCAACAACCAGCGACTCATTTAGTGGATCAAAAGCGTTACGCATAAAAAGATCTTCATCAAAACGCGATAAAACTACAAAAATACTCGCTAACTATGATGGTAATGTTTGGTTTGACCAACCATTAGTTGATCTTGAGGAGCGTCTTTTTAGAGTTCACTTAGCAGCAAAACTTAAATCCAGTAGCAAAATACATGATGAATCACCCTTTTTCATTCGTGTAGAAACACATGACACCAGCGGTAAAAAGACCATTTTTTTTGTCAGAGTGCCTTATGAACAAGGAGAATGGTCAGAACATACTCGATTTATTTTAGTTCCAAAAAACACCAACCGTTTTTATATCTCGATTCATGCCAAATTCTTTACTGATCTTTTGATTGATGACATTTCAGTCAAAAATGCTTTTTTAAATAGCTCATTAGATAAAAGAATTTACAGACCAGGCGAAACTTTAGATATGACAAATAAAGTTTTAAGCCCTAATGGCGAAAGCATGTCCTCTGTCAGAGCGGATATAAAAATCGACACAGTTGAAGTAGACCTTGACTCTGACGGTCATGCAACTGACGCCTCTAAGGTTATTTACCAACAAACAGGTGTTGCAGCCAGCAGCAATGGAACCCTTCCCTTTTCTTCGGTTAAGTTAAGTTCCAGTACATATCCGGCAGACCATGTTTATCGGGTAACTGTTGACATCAAAGGTGATGGAAGCAATGAAACGCGCGAAAACTTTTTTCTTGTTACTCAAAACACTAAAGGCCCAAGATACTACTGGGATTTAGACCGCAGTGGCTCCAAGGAAGTTAGATTTCCGATCGGCTTCTACTCCGTCCAAAATGAAGATGCATTACCTATGCAAGACCTTGATTGGGTAGACTTTTTGAGGGCAACCAGAACATTATACAAAAGAACAGATAACGCTGACTTTGGAATGTATCTATTTCCATCATTTCATTACTTTGAACGCTTTATTTTCATAGATGAGCAGAACCTGGAATCTATGAATCGCCTGTTTGACAGTAGAGACAGCCTATGGGCTGGCGGCATGGATATTGGTGGTGAACCTTCCGATGATGGCATTAATCCAGAGCGCTCTGCCTGGGCTTACAATATTGGCAAAAGCTTTATACCTAATCGTCCAGTTAATCAAATGACTCACCACACTGAAGACTTCGAAATCGGTCTATATGGTGATGCTATGACATTGTGGCCAAATTTCAAAGGCAGTGAAGGTGGGTTCACCACTGAAAATTATAAGGTTCAAATGGTCGATAAAATGGCTGTTGCAAGAAAGAGTACTGATGGACGTGTACCCATTTTTGGCTTAATTCCAGCTAATTTCCTGAAAGATGACAGCAAAGATAACAAACCCAAAGCTAGTGTAAATGAAATGCGTTGTGTTTCAACCTTATTCCTAGCCTTGGATGTTAATGGTCTGATGTTCAATGCAGACAACCAGAATTACATCTTTAAAGGTGGTGAAAATAGTTCTCTTCGTAGTTTTGAAGAAGATGCGCCCTCTTTATTAGATGTCATTATGAAGATTGGGGAAACAGCTGACGAAATGAGACCAGCCATGCTGGGATCTAAAGTTAAAACCGTCAAAGTAATCTCAGGAAGCACATCTGATCTAAAATTTATTGCTAAAGAAGACAGTCAGTATCTTTACCTTGTAGTTTCTAACTATTCAGGTAGCAGTAAAAGCTTAACTTTCTCACTCGGAAGCACTTCTGCCCAAGGGTATGAAAACAGTGCTAGAGAGCTTTTAAGAAGTAAAAGTGCAAGCGTTAGCAGTAGCGGTGGCGAGTATTTTCTGAAGGTCAGTATCTCTGGAGAAGACGGGCATATCTATCGCATAACTAAGAATGCTGGTGGTGGAGCTCCAGCACCAGCTCCAGCTCCAGCTCCGGCTCCGGCTCCGGGACCAACTCCAACAGGAGGATTAAATATGCACCTGAACATGGAACAGGGAAGTGGTTCTACTGTTACTGATATTTCTGGCAATAAAAATCATGCCAGTATTTCTGGGGCAAGATTTGCAAGCACTCAGATTGGGAGTTATTCACTACGATTTGATGGTATTAATGATTATTTAAAAATATCAGATTCAAATAGTTTAGACCTCAGTAATAAGATTACTCTTGCTGCATGGGTTAACCCTGATAGCTTGGCAAGTAGCCAACCATATCCGGTTATTTTTTCCAAGAGCAACGCCTATCGCTTATATATACATACTGATGGCCAAGTACGCTTTCAAATCTATAACGGTAGTACCAGCATAGTTTCTAAGCCAAAAGCAACAATTGCCAACAAAACATGGACCCATATTGCAGCAACCTTTAACGGCTCTCAATTAAAAGTCTATATTAACGGCGTGCTGGAGCACACTAAATCTTTCTCTGGATCAATCAATACCAATAGCAGCGACCTGTATATAGGAGCACGAAATACTAGCAAAGACTTTTTTGATGGCAAAATAGATGGCGCTAGAATATACGGTAAAGCACTAAGTGCTCAAGATATAAAAAGCTTAGCTAATCCATCAAACAATAGTGCTGCAGGGTCTGCATCTCATTGGGACATGGAAGATACGACTGATCGTATTGCTTTTGATGTATCAGGTAACAAAAACCACGGCAGTATTTACCAGGCAAAAAATGCCACTACTGTCGTTGGAAACCTTGCTCTAAGATTTGATGGCGCTAACGATTATGTAAAAGTGCCTAGCACCTCTAGCATATCTCCAAGCTCAGCCGTCACGCTATCGACTTGGGTCTACCCTGACAACCTGACTGGGGGCTCTGCGTATCCAAGCTTAGTTTCTAAAAGCAGTGCATACCGTCTATATACCCATACAGATGGAAGACTACGTTTTCAAATCTACGATGGAAGCTCAAGTATTGTCGCCAAAACATCTGCGATCATTCCTAAGCTTAAATGGACTCATATCGTTGGAACTTTCAACGGTTCTCAGTTAAAAGTTTACATTAACGGAGTCCTTCAAAAGACAGTGTCATATTCTGGGTCAATAAACACCAACAATAATCCTTTATTCTTCGGTGCACGTAATGAACGCCTGGATTTCTTCGACGGCAAAATAGATGATGTTAAAATTTATGATGAAGCATTGAGTGGACAAGATATACTCGGTATTTTTAATCAAAAATAGTAGAACAACTATTTCTTAAATGAAATAGTTTGTTTGACAATATCTAGCTAAATGCCCCATCGGTTTGAAAAAACCGGTGGGGCATTTTTTATTCTGCTACACTCTCATTAAGCATTGTTGACTTAACACAATCGTCCAAAACAACGTAAAATAATTCAATTAAAATTCAAACCCAAACACACCAACAGCATTAAAAACCAACTATAAAACAATGAGCTTTAAAACCAGTATAGTAAAAACAGCTATAAAATTAACACCAAATATTCTCATCTTAACTGTAGCCAATATCGTTCTTAAAGGCATTGCAGAATTATCAGATTTTATTTTCGACATCGACAACCGTTCTGTTTACATACGGTTAACCCTTGCTGGTGAAGCAGAGGCTATTGAAGTTTCGTTGGAAGATTTTGCCATTGTTAGCGATGAAGAGAATCATCATTTGTTTCTTCAGCATGCACAATCAAACAAACTTTGGCTGAATAATGCACTCTCTCGTATCGTTGGGAAAAAATGGAAAATTCCTCAGCAACCTAAATATCAGGCTCAAATTGATTTTATTGCTGAACTATTTAAAGTAACAAATTCAGAACAAGAAGATAATTAATCCTTTTCGTCCTAAATCATTTGAGAAAACAACTTCATCAAAAGCATCGCCCCATCATCCTGCTGGCGTAATTTATTAATAATAGAACGAATATTTAAGGCATAAAGGAAACGTGCTGTAGACCGGACTTTAGCCCGAACAAACATATAACAACCCTCTCCTATGGCGGCCTAAAGTCCGCTCTACCAGTCATAAGCTGTAATTTGTTCATAGCCCTATGTGTTTTCAATAGCTGATCTTTTTCTAGCTATTCACTTTCAGTATTATTTCTTCTTTCACATGTACTTATCCTTTCATTCTTTTTTAAGCTATAATTAACGGTTTTTTATTGCCTGAACAAGAATGCCTGTGCCAAGTTCAAACAACGACTTATCTACTTTTCAAGGACTAATATTAGCCCTGCAACAATATTGGTCTGAACAAGGCTGTATTCTATTACAACCTCTGGATCAGGAAGTTGGTGCGGGAACATTCCATCCGGCAACTTTTTTACGTGCCATTGGTCCTGAACCCTGGAATGCTGCTTATGTTCAACCTTCCAGAAGACCCACAGATGGCCGTTTTGGTGAAAACCCAATGCGTCTGCAACATTATTATCAATTCCAGGTTATTTTAAAGCCCTCCCCCGACAATATTCAGCAGCTATACCTGGATTCATTGCGCTATTTGGGCCTGGACTTACTAGAACATGATGTTCGTTTTGTTGAAGATAACTGGGAATCCCCCACCCTTGGTGCCTGGGGACTCGGATGGGAAGTCTGGTTAAATGGTATGGAAGTTTCACAATTCACCTACTTTCAGCAAGTTGGCGGCCTAGAATGTAAACCTGTCAGCGGTGAATTAACCTATGGACTTGAACGTATAGCAATGTATATCCAAGGCGTAGAAAGTGTTTATGACCTGGTATGGACCAATGGACCTCAAGGTGCTGTCACTTATGGTGATGTCTTTCATCAAAATGAAGTTGAAATGTCAGAATATAATTTTGACCACGCTAATGTAGAATTTCTGTTCACATGCTTTGATACTTATGAACAAGAATGTCAAAAACTGATCGAAAAAGGTTTACCTTTACCAGCCTATGAAATGGTACTTAAAGCATCACATACCTTTAATTTATTAGATGCTCGTCATGCAATTTCTGTAACTGAACGCCAACGCTATATTCTTCGGGTTCGAAATTTATCAAAATCAGTTGCAGAAGCCTATTATCAACGCCGGGAATCATTAGGTTTTCCCATGCTACACACTGAGCAGGGAGCATAATCATGTCACTCACTAAAGACTTACTGTTTGAATTAGGTTGTGAAGAGCTACCACCAAAATCTCTATTAAAGCTAAGTAACGCATTACTAAATAATATTGAAACTCAGCTAAAAGAGGCTAAGCTAAACTATTCCTCGGCCCATGCCTATGCATCTCCCAGACGTTTAGCGGTTATTGTTAAAAACCTTATTACCGCTCAGCCAGATAAATCCGTTGAAAAAAGAGGCCCCGCAGTACAAGCGGCCTTTGCAGATGATGGAACACCAAGTAAAGCAGCTGTTGGTTTTGCTAAAGGCTGTGGAACAACAGTAGATAAACTGGGCCGGCTAAAAACAGATAAAGGCGAATGGCTAGCATTTAAGCAAGAGGTTAAAGGTCAGACGACCGAACAACTTATTCCAAAAATCCTACAAAAAAGCATTCATAATCTGCCCATAGCTAAAAGAATGCGCTGGGGGAACTATAGTACTGAATTTGTGCGCCCCGTACATTGGTGTGTTTTACTTTTTGGTGATAGCGTCATTGATACTGAAATCTTAGGTTTAAAAACAGGTAATCAATCGCAAGGCCATCGTTTTCATGCGCCGCAAAAGATCACCCTTATTAGCGCCAATGAATATCAAGACACTCTTAAACAGCAAGGTAAGGTCATTGTTGACTTTGCTCAACGCCAATCTCTTATCCAAGAGTTAGCTATTGCTGCCGCTGAATCTGTAAATGGTATTGCTCATATTGAAACTGACTTGCTTGAGGAAATTACTGCTTTAAATGAGTGGCCAGTCCCGGTAACGGGTAACTTCGACCCTCGGTTTCTTGATTTGCCTATCGAAGTGTTAATCACAACCATGCAAATCAATCAAAAGTACTTCCCTATCAAAAGTGCTGATGGCAAACTGTTACCTCACTTTATTACCTTTAGCAATATTCAAAGTAGTCGTCCAGAGTCTATCCAGCAAGGCAATGAACGAGTGATCATGCCACGTCTCGCTGATGCTGAATTCTTTTGGAAGCAAGATAGAAAACAAAAACTTGAAGACCGGGTCAGCAGTTTAGAGACTATCATTTTTCAGAAAATATTAGGCACACTTGCTGATAAAACCCAACGTGTAGAAAAATTGGCAGAATATATAGCCCAACAATTAAACGCTAATATTGATTTAGCAAAACGCGCAGCACGTTTAGCGAAAACTGATTTAATGACCAATATGGTCAGTGAGTTTGCCAGCTTACAAGGTATTATGGGACGATATTATGCTTTGGCTGATAATGAGCCGGTTGAAGTAGCAATAGCCATTGAGCAGCAATATTTCCCTAAACAATCGGGTAGCCCAACGGCATCATCTACCACGGGACAGATTCTTTCATTAGCGGAAAAAATTGATACCCTTAGCGGAATCTTCAGTGCAGGCCTTATTCCAACAGGTGATAAAGACCCTTATGCACTAAGACGTGCAACACTAGGCTCACTAAGAACAATCATTGAAAATAACCTGGAGCTGGATATTGTTGAGTTAATAGACTTTGCTTTAGCCCAATACACGCACGACTTTGACCGACAAAAAACTCAGAAATTAGTTTCTGATTTTGTTTTTGAGCGTTTGAAAGGCTATTGCCTGGATCATGGGCATACCGTTGATGAATTTGATGCAGTGATTGCAGTACGCCCAAACAATCCATTAGATTTTATGCAACGTCTACAAGCAGTCAAAAACTTTAGACAATTACCAGAAGCCGAAAGCCTGGCTGCTGCAAACAAACGCATTATAAATATCCTTAAAAAATCTGATACCAAGCCTGCTGAAACAATTGATAATTTAATTGAAAGCCAGGAAAAAAACCTGCATGCTGCAGCAAATGACTCCGATAGAGATATACGCCCCTTGTTGGAAGAAAAAAACTATCAAGCTGCTTTAACACGTCTTGCTCAATTAAAAGATGAAGTAGACGCTTTCTTTGATAATGTAATGGTAAATACTGATGATTTGGCATTACGTGCCAGCCGACTGGCTTTACTATCCATGCTTTCCAGTCAGTTTCTTAAAATTGCTGATATTTCCAAATTACAATAATGTCACAAGCTTTTGTATTACTGGATCGCGACGGAGTTATTAACTATGACTCAGATGACTATATCAAGACGCCGGACGAATGGGTCCCTATTCCCGGCAGCCTTGAAGCCATCGCCTTATTTAATCAACATGGCTATAAAGTTACTATCATCACCAATCAATCAGGTTTAAGCAGAGGGTTTTATACTAATGCCACGCTTACTGAGATACATAACAAAATGATTTCTCTGAGCAAATCCAAGGGTGGTGAGATCGATAAAATCTATATTTGTCCACATGGACCTGATGACAACTGCCACTGCCGCAAACCTAAACCGGGCATGCTAAACGATTTTGCTAACGAAAAAAATCTGACATTAGAAAATGTTTTTTTTATTGGTGATAAATTAGCAGATATTCAGGCTGCAGAAGCGGCAGGTGCCAAGCCTATACTGGTAAAAACAGGTAAAGGCCAAATAACTATTAAAAATAATCCCGATTTCAACCATCCTATTTTTGAGAACCTTTATGACGCAGCAAAATTCATCGTCTCAGAAAAATAATTTTAGAGTTTACTTTAGTTCCAGTATACTTTTTATTTATATCTTTTTTTCCATACTCATATTTGGGCCACTTATTATTCTTTGCCTACTTTTCTCCTTTTCAGTCCGATACAAAGTAGCAACTGCATGGGTGGCTTCTGTTATGTGGGTTACCAAAGTCTGTTGTAAACTGACATACAAAATTGAAGGCTTAGAAAACTTACCTAAAGATCAGGGTTATATCGTCCTTAGTAAACATCAGTCTGCCTGGGAAACTTTGGCTTTACATCTGTTTTTACCACAACAGACTTACGTGTTAAAACAATCGTTAACCTGGATCCCTATTGGCGGCTGGGCTTTAGCCACATTAAAACCTATCGCTATTGATAGAAACAACCAAAGAGCTGCATTAAACACCTTAATTAAACAAGGGACAGAGCGACTAAAAGAAGGCTTTGTTGTCATTATTTTTCCTGAAGGTACCCGCTCAGCTCCCGGTGAAAACAAAAAATTTAATGCCGGCGGTGCTATGCTAGCTCATAAGTCAGGTTATCCCGTTATTCCTCTTGCTCATAACGCTGGCGAATTCTGGCCACGTTACAGTTTTTTAAAATACCCAGGAACCATATCTGTGAAGATAGGTCCTGCTATTGAAACTACAGGAAAAAAAGCAAAAGAAATTAATTCAGAAGCTAGCACATGGATTGCCCAAGCGATGAATGAAATATCACTCTCCCATACTTTGTAAGTATTAACTTTTAACTAAAACCATGAAAAAATTATTACTAATTTGTGCTTCTGCCCTTGTTTTAACTGCTTGTGCTGATAAAGAACAATATGAACAGGCTGTGTTAGCAGAAATGCAAACTGAAAAAGATCTTAAAGATTACAATATAGACCCTGAACACATGACTGAATGCGTCGTTGACTTATCATCCAAGAAAATGCCGGGTAGCTTCCCAGTCGATCCAGCAAGACTGACTGCTTATCAAAACTATACAACAATGTTATCGATGAGCACCGCTAAAGATAAACAGAAAAAACTTGAAGAACTCCGTGCAACGTTTGGCTCTCCAAGAGAGCTAGCCAATGCTCATGCCAATTACACGGAAAGTGTAATGGATTGTTTAGCTTCAATTATTATGAAAACGGAAGATGCTGAAAAAGAACAAAAGGCTCCATAGCCAAGACTGACTTATACTTCGTTGATTCTGAAAGTGTGCATCCCCCTTACTTTCAGAATCAACAACCTTCCATAAATCGCCCTAAAAGTTTTCTCACCTTATCTCCTTTTCTAAAGAGATACCTAGTAAGTAGAGCAATGCAGGAGCTTTTGCCAAGAGAGTTGGACTAGAATGAGGAATAAAATGCAAGTTTATTATTGATAGCACTATTTCCTTTCTAAGAACTAATCCCGCCTTTTGTCAGCTGCTTTGGATCTAACAGCCTACTTAACTCTTCTCGACTTAATTCAGTCATTTCCTCTGCTACATCGATAATTGGCTTTCCTTGCTTATAAGCTGCTTTTGCTATTTCTGCCGCTTTTGCATAACCAATAATTGGATTTAATGCCGTTACTAAAATCGGGTTTCTAGATAATGCTTGTTGTAAATTATCAGTTTTAACATTAAATGTGGCGATAGCTTTATCCGCTAAAACCTTAGAGACATTCCCTATAATTTCAATACTTTGCAAAACATTATAGGCAACAACTGGAAGCATTACATTCAACTGAAAAGTACCTGCCTGCCCTGCAATTGTAATCGTTGCATCATTTCCTATCACTTGAGCGGCAACCATTGCTGTTGCTTCGGGAATCACCGGATTTACTTTACCCGGCATAATACTACTCCCCGGCTGTAAGGCTATTAATTCGATCTCACCCAAGCCAGCCAGAGGGCCACTATTCATCCAGCGCAAATCGTTTGCAATTTTCATTAAACTGACAGCAATGACTTTCATTTGCCCTGACAATTCAACAATAGCATCTTGGGCACTGAGGCTTTCAAAGAAAGAATCGTTAGGTTTAAAGAACAGCCCTGTTTCTTCATTTAAAGACTGAGAAAATTTTTCTGCAAATTGAGGATCAGCATTAATTCCAGTCCCAACCGCAGTTCCACCCAATGCTAATTTATAAACCCTCGGTAAGGTTGCATTAATACGCTCTATGCCATTACGAATCTGTAGAGCCCAGCCCCTTAGTTCCTGCCCCATAGTTACTGGCATCGCATCCATTAAGTGAGTACGCCCCGTTTTAACAACATCATCTAATGCTGCTGCTTTTGTTTCAATCACCTCAGCAAGGTGCGTCAAACCAGGTAATAGAATATTTTGACATTCAATCACTGAACTCACATGAATCGCTGTTGGAATGACGTCATTACTACTTTGCCCCATGTTAACATGGTCATTTGCACCGACGGGAACAGACGCAATGTCACTGGCTAAATGCGCCAGTACTTCATTGACATTCATATTAGTACTGGTTCCTGATCCTGTTTGAAACACATCAATTGGAAATTGATCCAAATGCTGTCCTTCTATAATTTGCTGTGCGGCTACAACAATTGCATTACCAATTTGCTGATCCAACACACCTAAGTCCATATTAACTTTTGCGGCATTTTTTTTGATTAATGCGACTGTCTTGATAAAGGCTGGAGGTAACACCAAACCACTGACAGGAAAGTTATCTATTGCTCTTTGTGTCTGTGCAGCATATAGCGCACCTACAGGCACCTTCAACTCGCCCATGCTATCTTTTTCTATTCTGTATTCGTCTATCATGTTAGTCACTACTTAATTCTTTTATAAATATTTGGACATCCGTAATAGTAAACGGCCAGCCCAACTCTTTTTCTGTTTCAGTATGAAATAAAACAGGAATACGAATAGCATACTTTTCCTGCCATTGCTCTTGTTCAGCAATATCAACAAAATCAATATTGATATGCTCACATGCCGCCATTATCAACTCAGCTTCTTCACATAAATGACAACCCGAGGTACCTAATAATATTAAAGTTATCATATCTAGTGTCTGGATATTTTATCTAAATAGCCCATAAATAAAGCGGATATAACCAATGTTAAATGAATCAACACATACCACATCAATTTATCATTATCCGTTTCTTCTACATTCATAAAAATCTTCAGCAAATGAATCGATGAAATAGCAACAATAGATGCGGCTACTTTCATTTTAAGTGAGCCATAATCATGACTCCCTAACCAATCCAGCTTTTCAGTACCTTCTGCTATATCCATCTGAGAAACAAAGTTTTCATAACCGCTGAACATAACAATAACCAACAAACTTCCAACCAGAGTTAAATCAATTAAAGTTAAAAGCTTTAAAATCAACTCAGATTCACCAATCTCCAGTATATGCGGTAAGAAATGATAAAGTTCCTGATAAAATTTGATCAGTAATGCAAACAACGCCAGGCTAATCCCCAAGTAAACCGGTGCTAAAATCCAACGACTGGCATACATCACCCTTTCCATTGCTTTTTCGATTTTACCGACACTCATAATATCAACCGTTAATGATGTAAATGAGCTGATAACCAACGCTCGGCCATGTCTATTGCCATTCCTTTACGCCTTGCATAACTTTCTAACTGTTCCTTATCTATTTTACCCACATTGAAATACTGAGATTCAGGATGAGACAAATACCAGCCACTAACTGCCGCTGTAGGAAACATAGCATAACTTTCTGTCAATTCGATACTGGTCGTTGCCGTTGCATTGAGTAGTTCAAATAGTTTTCCTTTTTCAGTATGATCAGGACATGCAGGATAACCAGGCGCAGGTCGGATACCTTTATACGCTTCAGCAATAAGCTGCTCATTTTCATGGGTTTCATCTATTGCATAACCCCAATAATCAGTCCTGACCTGTTCATGCAAATATTCTGCAAAAGCTTCTGCTAGACGATCTGCTAAAGCTTTTAGCAATATCGAATTATAATCATCATGATCTTTTTCAAATTGTTCTATCTTTTGTTCGATGCCAATGCCTGCTGTCACAGCAAAGCCGCCGATATAATCAGCTTTTCCACTATCCTTTGCCGCAATAAAATCAGATAAACAAAAGTTCGCTCTGCCCGGTGCTTTGACATTTTGCTGGCGTAGATGATGTAAGGTTTCTAAAACTCCCGTCCGTGAATCATCGATATAAAGCTCAATATCATCATCAATGCTATTGGCAGGAAAAAAACCAATCACAGCTTTCGCTGTTAACCATTTCTCACTAACTATTTGATCCAGCATAGCTCGTGCATCAGCAAATAATTTGACTGCAGTCTCTCCTACTACCTCATCTTTTAAAATTGCAGGATATTTACCCGATAACTCCCAAGTTTGGAAAAAAGGAGTCCAGTCTATATAAGGGACCAAAACTTCCAGAGACAATAAATCAATACCCTTTGTGCCTAAAAATGAGGGTTTAACTGGATCATAAGACCCAGCATTAAACTTATTTTGTCTGGCATTTTCTAAACTATGTTGTTTAACCTTTGCTTTGCGACCTTTATGACGCTCGCGCACTTGCTCATATTCAGCCCGTATTTTTGCAACATACCCACCTTTTAAGTCTTTGCTTAACAAAGAACTTACCACAGCCACGCTACGCGATGCATCCGTCACATAGACCGTAGGATGCTTATAGTTTTGCTCTATTTTTACTGCTGTATGTGCTCTAGAGGTGGTTGCCCCGCCAATCATCAAAGGAATATCAAAGCCTTGCCTTTCCATTTCTTTAGCCACATGCACCATTTCATCTAAAGACGGCGTAATTAAACCACTTAGCCCAACAATATCGACATTTTCTTCGCGTGCTTTTTTAAGGATTTGTTCTGCAGGAATCATTACGCCCATATCAATAACTTCATAGTTATTACATTGCAAGACCACCCCGACAATATTTTTACCAATATCGTGCACATCACCTTTTACAGTTGCCATCAATATTTTGCCATTAGATTTTATAACGCCATCTTTTTCAGCATCCATATAAGGCATTAAATGCGCCACTGCTTTTTTCATTACCCGTGCAGACTTAACCACCTGTGGCAGAAACATTTTACCTTCACCAAACAGATCGCCGACGACATTCATGCCATCCATTAACGGCCCTTCAATCACATGCAATGGCAGTTCAGCTTCTAACCGTGCTTGCTCAGTATCTTCAACAATGTAATCTGCATTGCCTTTAACCAAGCCATGTTCCAGGCGTTTCTTAACCGGCCATGTTCTCCATTCCAGGTCTTCTTTTTTTGCAACACCACCCTCTCCCTGATATTTTTGTGCCATTTCTAACATGGCTTCCGTCGCATCCGAATTGCGATTAAGCACCACATCTTCTACTGCTGCTCGTAATTCATCAGCAATATCTTGATAAATAGCAAGCTGCCCAGCATTTACAATGCCCATATCCATGCCCGCTTTAATCGCATGATAAAGAAACACTGCATGAATCGCTTCTCGAACTAAATTATTACCACGAAAGGAAAATGAGACATTTGATACACCGCCAGAAATCAAGGCATGAGGGCATAATTTTTTTATTTCTCGAGTCGCTTCAATAAAATCTACACCATAATTATTATGCTCATCAATACCTGTTGCGATAGCAAAAATATTGGGGTCAAAAATAATATCTTCGGGAGGAAAGTTGAGCTGTTCTGTCAAAATTTTATATGCTCGCTGACAAATTTCAATTTTCCTTTCCATGGTATCAGCTTGGCCCTCTTCATCAAAAGCCATCACAATAACTGCTGCACCATAACGGCGAATTAATTTAGCTTGCTTAATGAAGTTGTCTTCACCTTCTTTAATAGAAATAGAATTGACTACGCCTTTCCCTTGAATACATTTAAGCCCGGCTTCTAAAATATCCCACTTAGAGGAATCCAGCATGATAGGTACTTTTGCAATATCGGGCTCAGATGCAATTAAATGTAGAAAACGCACCATCGCTTCTTTTGACTCCAACATACCTTCATCCATGTTGATATCAATAATTTGCGCACCATTCTCTACCTGGTCTTTGGCAACTTCCAATGCCGTTTCAAAATCACCCTCTACAATTAAGCGTTTAAACTTTGCAGAGCCAGTAACATTAGTTCTTTCGCCAACATTCACAAATAGTGACCCAGGAGCAATATTTTGTGGCTCTAATCCCGCTAGACGACACTGCTTTTCAATCGCTGGGATTTTTCTTGGCGCATATTGTTGAACGGCATCAATAATTGCCTTAATGTATTCAGGTGATGTGCCACAGCAACCACCAATAATATTTAAATACCCTTGCTTTGCCCAATCGGCAAGTTCATTCGCCATTTCTTCCGGCGTTTCATCGTATTCACCAAATTCATTAGGCAAACCTGCATTAGGGTGAGCAGAGATATGAGTATCTGCAAGATTAGAGACTTCCTCTATATATTGACGTAACTCTGTTGCGCCTAGCGCGCAATTGAATCCAATAGAAATAGGATCAACATGACTCAATGAATTCCAAAAAGCAGCGGCCGTTTGTCCTGACAGTGTGCGTCCGGAGGCATCAGTAATAGTACCTGAAATCATTACCGGTAATTTATACCCCAGCACATCAAAATAATTTTCTACTGCAAAAATAGCAGCCTTGGCGTTTAAGGTATCAAAAATTGTTTCGATTAAAATAATATCAACATATGCATCACACATACCACGTACAGCTTCGGTATAAGCCTCAACTAGCTCATCAAAACTAATATTTCTAAAGCCAGGGTCATTAACCTCTGGAGACATGGACGCGGTACGGTTTGTTGGACCCAAGGTACCAGCCACAAATCTGGGTTTATCTGGGTTTAATGCTGTTACTTCAGCTGCAACCTGTTTTGCTAATCGTACCGATTCCAGATTAATTTCATATGCCAATGACTCCATTTTATAATCGGCCATGGCAATGCTTGTTGCATTAAAGGTATTAGTTTCAACAATATCAACACCTACATCAAAATATGCCCTATGTATCGCCTTAATAATATCGGGTTGAGTCAACGACAGCAGGTCATTATTTCCTTTTAAATCACAATCCCAATCAGCAAATCGCTCACCCCGATAATCTTTTTCTTCAAGATTGTAACTTTGTATCATTGTGCCCATAGCACCATCAAGAAACAAAATACGCTGTGATAATTGCTGTTTTAAAAGTTCTATATTATTCATGGGATGTATAATGGACGATATTTGATCAATCTGTATCTTAAGTTTATTGAAGCTTTAGTTGCTGCCTGATATCATTCAGAAAACATTCTATAATACTTTTAAAAGTTGGAGAGGCGCATGTCAAAACCTAGTTTATTGCACGTCATAAAAAGCGTCATTGCTGCAGGGATTGGCGTACAAAGCAAAAAAAACAGGGAAATAGACTTTGAGCAAGGCTCTCTTTCTAGCTACCTTATTGTCGGCTTTATAGCTACTGTTTTGTTTATACTTACGCTTGTATTTATTGTGTCAACAATAACAGGTTAAAGTATATACTTCGCGTTATCATTGCTGCAGCTTTCCATCGGTTTATTTTGCCGGTGGACTACGTTATTGAAACAGTTACCAGTTAACTTCAGTACATCAGCAACGTTTCATGCCTGCACTTTCTCCTGCGTCCATTTAGTCGTTACAATCAACAAAAACCAAACTGCCATAAAACCCGCACCGGTGACCGGGCGAAATATAAACCGATAAATCTAAACAAAAAAGCCCGGTTAAAACCAGGCTTTTTTAACAACAGTACTGTTACTATGATTAGTCCGTTGTTTTAAAACTTTTAACAATCCCTGCAAACACTTCTTTAATCCCACTAAACATGGCCATAAAATTAAAAGGCTGTTTTAGCATTATCATCAATCTTATAGCTGCAATTACAAAGAAAGGAACAATAAACGGAATTATCTCAAATAGAATACCTATCAAGGTTCCGCCAGTACCTGATTGCAATCCTGCGGTATCACTATTGTCTCTCGAATTCAGACCGCCTGCATTATCATAAGCACTACTAACGTCCCCATCAAAAACCTCAATTATCATTGCATTAAAATATATCATCATCATCTGCAAAGCTAAATACACTACTACACTTCCCGCAACCCAAAACAAAGCATTACCCGTTTTAGCTTGAATTGCTGTTTTATAAATCCATATCGCTATCAAAATAGAGATTAGTCCACCAAAAACCATTATATTTACCTCATCGTTATTTTATTATTATAAAAACTGCGCCCCAAATAACTGTGCACAGATTACCGCATACCCTATGATTCAAGCTCTTTAATAAATATAAAAGTACTTAAAATAATTTCACAGCTTAATTAAAACTATCATTATCCTTTGCAATCCATCCTAAATATTTAACTAAAAGCTCTTTTTGATCCAATCAAATATCGTATTATACCAACTTAGTGATTTACAAGCTGTCTCTATTTATATAAAAACAATCATTGCTCTAGTTTTGCTCTTATCTAAAAAGACTATATTGATTAATATACCTTCATTTTCGACCCACAAAGCCCGAGCTATTTATTAAATTTTGAATAGCTCACTTTATTCAAAATCAATCCCAAAGCAGGTAAAGCAAAGCCTAAATTTAATGCCTATCAATCATACCATTAACTTCATCAAAATTATCTTTCAACAGCATAAATCAATAAGATTTATATCCGTCACACCCAAGGAAAATAGCTATTTCGGCATATACTTATACCTACTAAATCCAGCTAAACCTATAATGCCTTCCTCTCCTTTTTTTTGATTTTTCTATGGAATTAATACACATTTATCTTGACTTTATTGTCTTCTAAAGTAACATAGATTGCTCAAAAGCCAGATAAATGGCACTTTTATTTATTCACAACAAAAAAAGGTAGGACACTCATGGGAGCGATCTTAGACGTAACAGAAATGCTAAAAGAGCCGGCAGGTATGGTTGCCGCAGTAGTTGTCATTGCAGCTGGTTATTTCTTCGTAAAATGGGTTTTTAAAGAGCCAGAAGACGAAGAATAAGTTTCAGCAATTCTTGCTACTTATAAGCCGAATCAGTTTACTGATTCGGCTTTTTTCGTTTTTGGACCATCATAATTAATATGCCGGAGCATTATACCTTATAATATCTAAGCCTTTTAATGCGGCCTTAATTTTAAAAAAATGTATAAGATACTTTATTCCAAGTTATCACAACTTTACCATGTAAAAGCGCCTACAACTGGCGTCGGCCTATTTCGCTTACTATTTGGTCTAATCACCTTACAAGAAATATTTTTCCTGCTTTATTTTAATCATTTGATTTTTGATCCCATTCCTTATCTGGATGTTGAATTTCCTATGATCCCTTTTTTTCTTTGTCTCTGGGCTATTGCAGCTGCTTTTGTAACAATAGGCTACCATAGCCAACAATCAATCATTGCCAATTACATCTTCTGGGTAATATTTGTTAACTTCACACCCATGCAACGTGATTTCGATGGTGGCTTTGATCTTTTCATGATTGGCGCAAATTTATTCATGATTTTCATGCCAATTGACAAAGCCTTTTCTATCGACAACTTAAGAAACAAGCTTAGAACACCTTTTAAACACTATTCTTTATACCCCAAAGAAGAAATTTCAATACTTGCCTACCACATTCCTGTCATCATTTGCCTTGGTTTTCTTTATTTTGACTCTGCCATCCACAAAATGTTTGCAGAGCACTGGAGAAATGGCCTGGGAGCCTGGTTACCTGCCACTATGCCATATTATGTTTCCTCCTTTAATATGTCCTGGCTACTTAACCATGAAATATTACAAAAAACTATTGGTTACATCATATTAGTATTTCAGTTTACCTTTGTTTTTTTATATCATATTCGACAATTACGCCCTCTGTTTTTCATCATTGGCTTTGGCTTACATTTAGGAATCACCCTTATATTAAACATTTACCCTTTTGGCATGGGAATGTTAATTTTCTATACTTTGATCATTCCATTTTCTTGGAACAGAAAAATTGGCTCATTTTTTTGCGCAAAAGAACCTCTTTTAACTGTCTTCTATGACGATCTATGTCCGCTTTGTTGCCGAACCATTCTAATAATTAATCATTTCGATATATTGAATTGCATTGCCTTTAAAAGCGCACAATTACATGCATCAAAATACAGACCTCTTGACATTATTGACGAAGCAACTCTACTCACCGACCTATATGCTTTAGACCGTTCCAATACTCTATTTTTTGGCGTAAACACCTATGCCCAAATACTGATAAATATGCGCTATCTTTGTTTAATTGGTTATGTCCTAAAATTACCAGGAATTTTTCACCTTTCTTCTAGAATCTACAGGAACATTGCTGATTCCAGAGATCGCCTATCATGCAATTCAAACTGCTTAACGCCTGAACCAAACACTAAACCAAGCTCACTATACGATAAATTCTTCTCCTCAACCTCTAAAGCTGATAGCAAAATATATACCCATCGAACCAGCCGTATACTTTTAATCCTGCTAGCTTTCCAAATTAACAGCAGCTTACATTATGGTGTTTTTTATAGGCTAGATTTAAATACCAAAGCAACCACCCTGGGTACGCTGATAACAGACTTAAGCAACACGATCATTCTGTTTTCTAATACATTTATTGGAATAACCCCTCACGCTCTTTATTTACATGATCATTTTGAAGGATACAACCACCTCATTGCAATCACCTATACAGACACCCATGGCACTGAAAAATGGCTACCCTTAGTTTCCCCTGACGGACGCCTTCAATCACCCAATTGGGGTCGTGTACATTCAATGTGGGCAAACATTGCTGTCACTCCTAATATTAACCATGATCGTTTAAAAAAATTCATTATGAAAACTACTGCCTTTTGGGGAATTAAGACTGGACTTGATTTAAATAAAACCATTTTTAACGTTAAATTCAAAAAGATTTCAGCCCCTGCCTATTGGGTATACGACCTACTTGAAACTAACTTATCTGGCAACTGGGAAACTATTGGCAGCGCTTCATGGCAAGATAATTCTATAAATATACAATTACCTAATGACATTAATCTACTCTAGTAAATTTTGCTATTGCATCTAATGACTAGCCATGATATAAATTGTCTGTGCTATATAAATTGCACGTATAATTATAAAAAATATTTATTGGAGTAAATAATGAAAAAAGTTCTATCTGTGTTAGCAATCACCCTAATGTTAATTGGCGTTACTGGTTGTATGGATGATCCTGACGGTGCTCAGCAACATGTATCAAAAAACAACTAAAATCAGTTAAGATTTAATATAAAACCAACAACTTGTTTGTTGGTTTTATTTTTTACAAGTTTTCATAAATCATAATTACAATAAACTTTTGGAGTAAATAATGAAAAAAATTCTATCAGTGTTAGCAATTACCCTAATGTTAATTGGCCTTACTGGTTGCATGGATGATCCTGACGGTGCTCAGCAACATGTATCAAAAAACAACTAAAACCAGTTTATAATAAAACCAACGACCTTCCTGTTGGTTTTATTTTATAACTTACTAGCTTACATATAACATTGCCACAGCAACCTCTTAAGCTGACAATATAAACAATACCTTTGTATAACTTAATGTTTATTGGCTTAACTGATTCATAGATGACCCTGACGACTCTAAAAAAGCACCTAGCGCCTTTCTCCATTAAGCTGTAAGCTAAACCCTTCCTTAGCAGATATTATCGCGCGCAAACTTTATCCGGCTCTACTACCATTCTACTCCAACCTCATGATACCCGCCTCTTATAACCGAGGATGCTATATTATAAAGCCTAGATTCGCATAATAAGTGCACCACTCGTATTTGAAATCAAGATGGTTTTTTGTGTTAGATTTTATATCTAATACAAAAAATCATCAGCTTTTTTTGTTAAGACAGAGGCTGGTCGGCGATATAATCTCCGGTTCTTG
>JBJPGG010000027.1:0-28287 GCA_048595505.1 Methylococcaceae bacterium | reverse complement strand
GCAGTACTGGAACGTAATTGTGTTGTAATAAATTGATCATAACTTCGACTGATATTGTTAATGGAAACACCTGTTCCCAAATAACCCACGCCGATCATTTGCTCTTTTTTAGCAGCAAGATCTACCCGTTGGCGACTATAGCCCTCAGTATTAACATTAGAAATATTATGGCTTGTAGTTTCCAACGAACGCTGGAAAGCCTGAAGCCCCGTAATCGCTGTGCCTAACATCCCACTTGCCATTTCTAACTCTCCTTATGAATTATCTAAAATTGAATGCTGCTTAACTGCCAACGAATCCGAAATGGGTTGAGTAACGATATTACTGTTATAAATGTTCATCACTTTATCTGCATAGTTTGGATCTGTTGCATAGCCTGCTTTCTGTAATTCATGCATATATCGTTCCGGTTTTTCCGCCAATTTTATGGCAGCCTTATATCTAGGATTAGTTTTGATAAAATTAACATAATCATCAAAACTTTCTTTGTATGAGCCATAAGACCGAAACCCTGCCAGTTCCTTTTTAGCCACACCATTGTGAAACTCTAACGTTGATACCTTTTGTTGCTGACCATGCCATGACTTATCAGCCTTAATATTAAATAAATTGTAACTGCTACTTCCATCTCCAGATTTAATAACAGATTTACCCCAGCCAGTTTCTAATGCTGCTTGTGCTAATAAAACATTTGCATCTACTCCCAGTTTTTTGGCTGCTTGCTCGGCAAAGGGACGTAATTTATTTACAAAATCTTGTGCTGAATGAATAGCGGGTGAAGTTGAAATTTGAACACTTTGACTGTTTGATTCAGCGATTACTCTATCTAGAGTTTTATCATCAGGTTTTTTGATTAATAATTGGCGCTGGTAATCACCAATTTTCTGTTCTTTTACTACAGCAACTGATGATTCCGGACTTAATTGTTTCTCAATTAAAGCAGCTAAACCTACCCCTCTTTCTCCCGCTAAATGTACCGAAAGCTGCTGATCATACATATCCCTATAAAAATCACTTTGGCTACTATCCATAATGCCCTCAGCCAGTTTGGCCTGACGCATACTCTTCAACATCATGCCGACAAAAACAGATTCAAATTGTTTAGCTACTTCTTTTATAGTACCGGCAGTTTTTTCTTTAGCCTCATTCTTTAATCTGGCCAAGCTATCAAAATCAGCATAAACGCTGGCATTCTCTACATTTAGCATAGCTCCACCTCTTTAAATAATGATCAGTTCCGCTCTTAATGCCCCTGCGGACTTTAATGCTTCTAATATTGCAACCAAATCACTAGGTCCTGCTCCAACCTTATTAACTGCTTTAACAATCTGATCTAATGTTACCCCCGGATTAAATACAAACATATGATTTCCCGCGTTATCCAGGCCCGCTTCTTCCACCTTAATTTCTGATTGTGGTATAACAGCCGTATCCCCGCCAGCAAGAGCATTAGGTTGACTCACTTGAGCATTCTCACTAATTGTCACCGTTAAACTACCATGCGAAACTGCTGTAGGTTGAACACGCACCTTGCCATTAATAACTACTGTTCCAGAGCGGGAGTTGACAATAACTCTTGCAGGCGCATCATCCGGTGAAACCTGCATATTTTCTACCAGTGATGCAAAACTCACCCGCTGAGAAACATCTAAAGGCGCATTTACTTTGACAGAAGTTGCATCTAATGCCCTTGCTGTGCCAGGACCTAAAACTTTATTGATAGCCTCAACCATACGATTTACCGTGGTAAAGTCTGAAGTGTGTAAATTAAAAACCAGTGAATTACCCTTACTAAAAGGTGATGCTACACTTCGTTCAACAGTTGCTCCATTTGGAATACGACCTACTGAAGGGTTATTCACTGTTATTTTGGAACCATCCAGACCTGAAGCACTTAAACCACCCACTACCAAATTGCCTTGGGCAACCGCATAAATTTTTCCATCAGCCCCTTTTAAAGGACTCATTAATAACGATCCGCCACGTAAACTTTTTGCATCACCAATAGAGGAAACTGTCACGTCAACTTTTTGTCCAGGTTTAGCAAACGCTGGTAAATCAGCATGTAAGGCAACAGCGGCAACATTTTTCGCTTTTGGATCAACCCCAGGCGGCAAAGTCAGGCCGAGCCTTGCCAACATACTACGCAAACTTTGTCCGGTAAATTTTGTTTTATCTCCAGACTTGTTTAACCCGACCACCAGACCATAACCCACTAACTGATTGCTACGCACTCCGGCTATAGAGGCTAAATCTTTAATACGCTCTGCATAAACGGGTTGCCAGCTCATTATTAATATCAAAGAGCTTAATATTATATGTTTCATTTCAATCTCCTTTAAAAAGGAAAAACAGGACTTAAAAAGAATTGAGCAAACCATCCGATTTTGCTCGAATCAGCAACCGCACCATCACCGGTATACATAATGGTTGCATCAGCAACTTTAGCTGAAGAGACTGTGTTTGAAGCATCGATATCTATAGTTCTAACGATCCCTGACAAACGGATATATTCACTTCCGTCATTTAACGTGACTCTTTTTTCCCCTCGAACTTTCAAGTTCCCATTAGGTAACACTTCAACCACTGTGACACTAATATTTCCTGTTAAACTATTACTTTGATTAGCCTGACCCTCCCCTTCAAATTCGTGTTTAGATGCCAGTGTTGCACTTAAATCATTGCCAAAAATCACTGAAGGGTCAATCCCCATAAAGTTGGGTGCTGTAACAGAAATTGAATTATCTTTTGAAGCATCAAGATCAGATTTTTTCTTAGCCTTGGTCTCTTCATCCAATGTGACAGTCAAAATATCCCCAACACGTTTAGCAGTGTGATCTTCAAATAAACGCATATCATACCCAGCCTGGAAAATTGCACCATTTGTCTGTTGCGGGGGGTGTAAGTCAACTGCCTGTACCGGTGCAAATGCAGGATCTCGCTTAGGCAGTACTTCACAGCCCAGCAAAAAAGATAAAAATAAACCAATACAAACTATTTTTAACGGCTTCATAATAATCACCCTTACTAAAGTTGCTGGGTTACGAAAGAAAGCATTTCATCAGTTGTTGAAATAGCTTTGGAGTTCATTTCATAAGCTCTTTGAGTTTCAATCATACTGACTAACTCTTCAACCACATTAACATTTGAAGTTTCTAGGGAACCTTGAAACACTGCGCCAAACTCATCTTCTCCAGGTGAACCAACAACAGGTGCACCACTTGCTACCGTCTCTGAAAATAAGTTTTCCCCCACTGGATTTAAACCGGCCGGATTAATAAAACTTGCTAATTGAAGCTGACCCAATTGTACCGATGCTGGACTGCCTGGTTGAATCACTGAAACAGTCCCGTCCCGTCCAATCGAAATACTTAAAGCATCATTGGGAATTGTGATATTGGGTTCTAACAACATGCCACCCGAGGTGACCATTTGCCCGGTTGAGTCTAACTTGAAAGATCCATCTCTAGTGTAATTAATATCACCATTCGGCATCAGAATCTGAAAAAAACCTCGACCATTAATAGCAACATCAAGTGAATTTTCGGTTTGCTGCATATTACCCTGAGTATGAAGTTTTTCCGTAGCAACAGTTCTAACACCGGTGCCCAACTGTAAACCCGTCGGTAATTCTGTATTTTGAGTTGATTGGGCGCCAGCCTGGCGAATATTTTGATAGACCAGGTCTTCAAAAATCGCTCTTGATTTTTTGAAACCAGTGGTGTTGACGTTAGCCAGGTTGTTGGCAATCACTGCCATTCTTGTTTGTTGGGCATCTAAACCTGTTTTAGCAACCCATAATGCTCTTTCAGTCATTTCACTCTCCAGATGACAATTTTTTGTCTTACCTAGAGAGAAGCATTTACTATGCCATTTGCATTAACTTAGCACTAATTCCTGAGTTATCATCGGCATTTTTCATTACTTTAGTTTGTAATTCAAAGTTTCTAGCGAGTTCAATCATTTCAACCAGAGCAGAAACAGCATTGACATTACTTCCTTCCAGTGCACCTTGAATTAAAGACACATTCGCATCTGCCTGCACGTCACTGCCATCTTTGGTATACATTAAGCCATCATCAAGTTTTTCTAGATTACTTAATTCAGGTTTAACCATTTTAATACGATCAATAACCGCCAATGTGGTTGCATTATCACCTAAAGGAATAATACTAATCGTGCCATCATTTCCAATCTCTATTTTATCTGCTGGTGGTAATGTAATCGGCCCATCATCTCCAAAAACAGCTATTCCACGCCCTGTTTCTAAACGCCCTTCTGGCGTCACTCTTAAATCGCCAGCACGAGTGTAAGCTTCTTTACCATCTTTACCTTCAACAGCAATCCAGCCATCACCTTTAATAGCGATATCTAGGTCATTCCCTGTGGTCTGAATTGACCCCATAGCCAAATCTGTCCCCGGTCTTTCTGTCATCGCATAAACACGTGTTGGAAATCCCGGGCCAAAGACAGGCATAGAACGAAATTGCTCAAAATCCGCTTTAAACCCCGTTGTCTGAGCATTCGCCAAATTATTAGCATTTGAAGTTTGAGCCAGCAAAGTTTGCTTGGCTCCACTCATTGCAATATATAAGCTACGATCCATACTGACTCCCAGTAAAACTAGTTATTAAAGTTGAAGTATCCGTTGAATAATTTCGTCTTCTGTTGATATGGTCTGCGCATTTGCTTGATAGGCTTGTTGCGCCACAATCATCTTGACCAATTGTGTTGCTATATCAGTATTTGAATTTTCTAAAGCTGAAGATGTGATATTGCCAAAATTATTACCGCCGGCAACACCTACCACCACTGTTCCCGAGTCGACACTTTCCTGCCATGTTGTATCACCAATTTTTGCCAATCCCTGATTATTAGTAAAGCGACCCAAAATGACTTGCCCCAAAGGATTAGTCGTACCATTACTAAAACGAGCAAGTACCACCCCCGTTGAATCAATACTTATACCCGTCAAATTCCCGGAAGCAAATCCATTTTGTTGTAAATCATTTACACCAAAATCTGCAGCAAACTGAGTTGACCCTGTTGGGTTAATTGAAAAAGTTAAAGGTTCAGCTGTAACATTCAATGCTGTTAAGGGTGAAATATCTATATTAGAAAAAACAAAATTATCATCTCCACTAGCAGACGCTGCATTTGTACCCGTAGTATCTACAGTTAAATTTCCCAAAGAATCAAAAGTCATAGGTATTTTCGTACCCGCTTGCTCTGCAGAGGCCGCAGCTGCAAGAACAGAAGCTGAAGTAGCAGTCGGACTGGTTACTACTGCTGCAGTTTTTGCATCAGCAATTTGCTGGGTTGTTACTCCAGTCACTAAGGTTACAGAGCCAACAGCTGCTAATACAGCATATGCACTTGCATCTGTTTTAGCAGTATTGCCAGCTGTAACAGCCGCAGCCGCGTCATTCTGAGCGGTGATTAAGGTTCCCGCATCGGCAATTGCATTGGCACTAGTTAACGCAGTATCAGCAGCTGATTTAGCCGTTGTTGCCGCAGTAGCAGCGGTTGCCGCAGCGGTTGCCGCAGCTGCTAAATCGGTATTTGCTGGATTTGCTGCCGCAGCAATATCAGCCGCTGTTTTTGCTGAGGCTGTTGCTGCTACTGAAGCTGCTGCAGCTGTTTGTGCAGCTGTAGCAGCTGTTACAGTTGCCGTTTTGTCAAAACCAGGACTACTAACAGCGGCTGCCGCCGTTACAGTTGCTGCTACTGCTGTTACAGTTGAATCAGCAGAAGTAATAGCCGTCTCTCCTGCCGTCACAGTGGTATCATTTACAGTAGCAAGAATCGTTGTTGCAAGTGTTCCATCAGGGCTATCTAATGTAGAAGGTGCCCCAGTATTTACGCCTCGACCATCAAGATAAACATAGGCTGCCCAAGAACTTTCTGCTGCGCCATCAGGCGTTTCATCAACAAAATAAGTGCTTAATATATGCGTATTACCTAGAGAATCAAAAATTGTTGCTGAGGTTGAACTGTTAAAAGTTGATACATCCGGCCCCGTACTGGTTTTGGGGTCATACCCTGTAAAAGCAGTAACCGGCCGGCCATCTCTTGAATCTAAATTAACTTTTAAATCAATCGTTGAGGTAGCTGATGGCGACCCTTGCGATGTATCAATTTTAATTGCTGTTGGCGCACCTGTATTAAAGCCTTCTGCAATGGTTTTCCCAATAGGCGCGCCCCCCATTAAAAAATGTCCTGTATCATTTGTAATAAAACCTTCCGGACTCAAATTAAATGCGCCATTTCTAGTATAAGCCGTAGCATTGGTTGAATCAGATCTTTCTCCTAGTGCAAAAAAACCATTTCCAGACAAAGCCAAATCCAGATTGTTTTGGGTAGATTCAATGTTCCCTTGATTAAACTGCTGCGCTACTTCAGTAACCCTGACTCCGGCACCAGGCTGAGCCTTGCCCGTACTATTAAATACATCAGCAAACTCGGCTCGTGACTCCTTAAACCCCGTCGTATTAGCATTAGCAATATTATTACCAATGACCTGTAGAGATGTAGCAGCGGCCGCCAGACCACTTAATGCAGTTGCAAAACCCATGATTGTTCTCCTAAATCTAGAATATTTTCTTAACTTCGTTAAAATTCACATTACCCAAGCCTGTTAATGCCAGTTGAACGGCATTTTTGTCATTTCCTAATGCAACACTTTCTACATCGGCATTAACAAAGGTTTGTAAAATCGTATTATCGCCATCAATATCAGCTTCCGCTCTTATTTGATAGACTCCCGGGTCGGCATAAGTCCCGTCATCCAATAACCCATCCCATTCAAAAGCAACATTCCCTTGTTGCTGTTTACCTAAGTCTATCGTTTTTACTGTTTGTCCATTGCTATCTAGAAAACTCACTTTCAAGTTATTGGTATTTTCATTTAAAACAATTTCACCACCCATATTTTTATTTAACGACATCACTGCTTCAGTTGCCGGTATCAATACAGATTTCCCTACTAATGTTGCTGCTTGCAATGCTTGACCTGAATTGATAGAGGATGCAAACTCAGCAAAGGAATCGTTTAAATCGCCAATTCCCTCCACTGTACTAAACTGTGCCATCTGAGCTAAAAAGTCACCATTTTCCATTGGTTTATTAGGGTCTTGATGTGTTAGTTGTGTGGTTAATAATTTTAAAAAATCCTCTTGCCCGAGCTCTTGCTTAGCGGGCTCTACTTTATCCGCCGTTGTTGCAAGACCCAGATTTTGAAACGTCTCAATTGCACTAATAGCCATGACTTCTCTCCTACTGTCCCATTCGTAAAGTTTGTAACATCAAGTCTTTTGCTGTATTCAAAACTTCAACATTATTTTGATATGTCCGAGATGCGGACATCATATTGGCCATTTCTTCAATCGTATTCACGTTAGGTTTAAAGATATACCCATTCTCATCAGCCATTGGATGATTTGGTGCATATTCCATCACTGCCGGTGCCTGACTTTCAACCACACCCACCACATTTACCTTACTTGATGCATCATTTTTATCCATTACATTTTTAAGCTCTGCCTTAAACACTGGCTGCCTAGATTTATAGACTTCATCAATACTGCTACTAACACTATTGGCATTTGAAATATTACTGGCAACCAAATTAAGTCTTAATGACTGCGCATTCATGCCGCTACCGGCAATATCAAATATATTCATGGATGGCATAATTATTCCCCTCTCAATGCAGTCATTAATCCAGAAAAACGACCGTTAATAAAACGTAAACTAGCTTGGTACTGTACGGCATTTTCTGAATATTTAGCCTGTTCGATATGCGACTCGACTGTATTTCCATCTATCGATGCCTGGTTTGGATTTCGAAACATCATGGTTGCTCCCAACAATAAGTCAGTGGGCGAAATATGACCTTCTTGAGTACGTTCCATGGATGATGTCGCCGGCATAGATCGTTTTAATACCGCTTGAAAATCCAAATCCCGTGCTTTGTATCCCGGAGTATCGGCATTTGCCAAATTAGATGCTAAAACTTCACTGCGTTTTTCACGCAAGGCCAAAGCCTGAGGATGTATGCCTAATGCATTATCAAAATTAATTGTCATAATTACCACCTTGTATCTTTTACAAAGTAATTAGCATGGCTTATGCCAAAAAAAATTATGACTTACAAATCATTAAGATAATTAAGCATGAAAATTATTGATGTAAAAAAAACGATAGCGATGACACAGACTCTGACTATGCAGTCAGATCACAAAAAGAAGAGCGAATAAAAAACTAAAAAAGGGGGGGGAAACGAGTATTTACAATAGATAGGGAGTGGCTAAACATATCAGAAATCAGGTTTTTCGTATTTCAATTGCGATTGCTACCAGATAAACCCTCTGACATCATCCGTTTCCCGTAATCACGTGGCAATATTTAGCCACCCATCAATAACCCAAAATCTAACAAAGGAAGGAAGCATGCAATCGGTGTCAATAAAACGTCGAACTTCTATCAGACTTTCTTAAAGTAACGAACTCGTCCACTTCTAACCGATTCAAAGCCCTTAATATTTGTCGGCATAGATTCTGTACTACTGAGAAAGATATAACCACCGGGCTCTAATGAATTTGCCATTCTAGTAAGAATATCCCTTTTAACTTTATCAGAAAAATAAATTAAAACATTTCGACAAAATATAACATCAAAGCGACCAAGGACAGAAAAGGGTTTGAGTAAGTTAAATTGTTGAAACCTTACTCTACGAGTAATCTCTGGAACAAGTTTATAGCCAATATGTGTTTTCTGAAAAAAACGATTTTTAGCTTGCACATCAAGCCCTCGAGATAAAGCCAGTTCTGTATAGATCGCATCTTTAGCTTCAGCCAAAACTGTTTCTGAAATATCAGTACCTATAATTTGTACTGTTCGACTTATCCCGGCCACCTTAATTGCATCTTCAGCACACATACTTATAGTATATGGCTCCTGTCCCGATGAACACGCAGCAGACCAGATTTTAATGGTTCCTTTCTTTTTTTTAAATATTTCGGGGAAAATAGTTTCTTTCAGTTCTAAAAATTGCATATCATCGCGAAACCAAAAGGTTTCATTCGTTGTCATTGCATCAACCACAGCAGCTTTTATCTTCATGGTCATTGCACTATTCGAGTTTAAAACAGCTGATAACTCAGAAAATGATGCGAAATCGAACTTAAGTAATAAACTGGACAGTCTATTTTTTACTAAATATTGTTTAGTATCACTCAAAACAATACCGCAAGACTGACTCAAAAAATTTTGAATGATTTTATATTCGTTCGAATTCATTTCTTACTACTCATCCCCACGCAGATGCCCGTTTAGATATGTTGCTGTTATTTTTTTAAAATCTAATACTGAAAAAGTATATCCATCACAAATGAAGACTTATATCGCAGCTAGCGTCCATGAACCACTTTTAATTGCTCCTGGATAGTTTTTACCAAAGTATCAGGATCAAATTTAGCCAAAAACTTGTTCGCACCCACCTTTTCAACCATATTTGTATTAAATACACCGCTTAAAGATGTATGAAGAATCAAATAAACACCCTGCATATCCGAATTATTTTTTATTTTCGTTGCCAATGTATAACCATCCATTCTAGGCATTTCCACATCAGAAATAATCATAGCGTAATATTCAGAAACTTTAATACCATCTTCAACTAATTTATTCAAATGCTCCCATGCTTCCAGGCCATCCTTTAACAAAGTACACTTTATACCAATCTGTGTACAAACTCGCTTTACCTGGTTTCTAGCCACACTAGAATCATCAACAATTAATACATGATCATCTTCACCCATTATTTCATCATCAATCGCTTCATCAGACGCGCTTTCCTCCCCCCCGATAACCTCTTTCATAACCTTTTCAACATCAATGACTTCAATCAATTCACCCTCAACTTCTGTCACTGCAGTTAAATAGCCTTGATTCCCCGCACCACTCGGCGGTGCCTTCACCTGATCCCAACCTATATTAATAATTCGATCAACCGAACCTACCAAAAAACCCTGAATAGTCCGATTATACTCAGTAACAATCACAAAATTTCCTGAATCCCGTGATAACTCAGCCATACCAATAGCCATGGAAAGGTCTAAAACAGGAATGGTTTTGCCACGTAGATGAGCTACTCCGCAAATCACAGTATGCGACTTAGGTATTTGAGTTAAAGGTGGACATTGAATAACTTCCTGAACTTTAAAAACATTAATACCAAAGCGTTGACCACTCATCAATTTAAATAACAGAAGCTCAAATCGGTTATGCCCTGCTAACTGAGTCCTCTTGTCAACACCATCAAGTATACCGGCCATACAAATCCCCATTAAAAATCACTATTTTAAGTATAACGGCTTTCTTGATTTTTACTTAAGAAAATAAATGGCGCACTTTATGCTTAATAATTAATTAAGATAAACAAGACAAAAAATTGGCACTTCTAATGAAAAAATTAAATTTTCTGTTGATATCACTACTATTTGCTGGCTATACACAGACTTTAAATGCAACATCACAAATTCAAACACCTCATTCTATCCAACAGGCTGTTCGTGAATTTATTGCATCAAATTTACCCTTAGATACCGAATATAAATTAAAAATCAGTCAAATAGATAGTCGCCTAAAACTGTCTCTATGCTCTGTACCCCTACATGTTTTTACGCCTAACATTACACTGAAAGCAGGACGAAATTCCATAGGCGTAACATGCAATAACAAAAAAAAATGGACTATTTATAATTCTACCAATATTAGTATCTATAAAGATGTCCTCATTTTATCTCAACCTATCCGCCGAGGAGAAATTTTTAATAAACATATGTTACATCTTGAAAAAAGAAACATTTCAAGCCTTCGTTCTGGCTTTTATACCGACCCACATTTAATTATCGCTAAGCAAGCGACCAGAAATCTAAGCTTAGGATCCGTTATTAACCAAACCAACATCACAGAAGCCAAGCTTATTAAAAGAGGAGAAAAAGTCACTATAAGGGTAAATAGCCCATACTTAGAAATCAGCGCGCCTGGCATCGCTATGATGGACGGAATTAATAACCAGAACATTAGAGTAAAAAACCTTAATTCTCATCAGATTATTCAGGCAACAGTGGTAAAACCTGGACAGGTTGTAGTCATCTTCTGATACTTTTATAATAATGACTAAAGTAATCCAACAAACTGCCGCTAACAGTTTTAGATTAATATAAATAGGTGATTATCATGGCTATCCAATCTGTTACAAACAACTCTAATAAAGTGAATTTATCGTCTAAATCAACACAGAGTGAAACGGTAAAAAAAGCTGATACACAAGCTACCGAAAAGCGTACAGATGAGATTGATATTACAGCTGTTGCCAAAGAAATAACTAACGCATTTAAATCTGGCAATACAAAATCTCCAATCGACCATCAACGCGTTAATGCCGTTAAATTAGCATTAGAAGGAAACACATACCAAATTGATGCTGAGAAAATTGCTGAAAAAATGATGCAACTAGAAAAAAACCCATTCCCAGACAGTAGATAAAACCATGATTAATAAAACATATCCCATTACAGAAAAGCTCCTTAAAAACGGATTAAAGTTAAGTTTAAAACTTCTGGATCAATTAACGAAAGAAGCAGATAATTTAAAACAAAATGTTAATTCAACAACTATTTCTAATATAGCAAAAAATAAAAAAGAAACTGTATCCCAACTAGAACAGTTTTCAAAACAATTAACTCAAGTTTTAGCCACTGAAAAATTACACCTGACACCCAGCGGTATTGCTGACTATTTCAAAAAAGCAGAAACTGTCACTCTAAACACCTCAAATTCGACCAACCGGTGGAAACAAATCATCTCCATCTCCAAACAATGTCGTTTCCTCAATGAAAAGAATGGCGCAAGCATCAACCTGTTAGCACAACACACACAGCGCTCATTACACATCCTAAAAGGAAAGTCTCGACAGGCGACTACCTATGGACCAGATGGCTCAACCTATAACGAACAAATTTCCCATGCATTAGTTTCGGTGTAAACTATACTTTGTATATTCATATCCGAATATAGCAACATATATAGATATATGCTTATCTACTCACGATTTAAAATGCATCGAGATCATAACCCATGCTGGAGACAATAAAAAAACTTTTTACAAAAAAGGAAAATCCAGCAGATATGGCTGTAGAGTCTTATGACCCTAAATCCTCCAGCAACCCAAACTTTCTGATTGATCCTAAAAAAATCATTAAACTCCTTAAAGATATTGAAGACACGTCCCCCCTGTGTACAATAAATATTGAAGGGATTTCAGAAGAATTCAGTTCATCCATCTTAGATATTCAAATAGATAAAAAACAAATTATCATTGATGAACTCATTCCGAAACATGGCAATGAACTTCTGGTAAACAGCATCAATTTAAAGCTTTCAACTATATACAATGGTATTCGTTTGGCTTTTCAACTTAACAATATTAAAACCGACTCTTCTCGTGGAATTGCATACTATAAAGCAGCGATCCCCCAACGAATATACTATCCCCAACGCAGATCCTGCCCACGCATCCAATTAACCTCCGTGAAAACTCCTTTTTCAGGGGTTTCAGAAAGGACTAATTCAACTGTTGGTGGAAATATATTTGATTTATCAAGAGGTGGCTTAGGCGTTACCATCCCTAATAACATAGCTAGGTTTCAACGTGGCGATACCATCAAAAACAGCCGAATCACCCTGGATGACAGTACAATAAATTTTAACCTGACTGTCCGCTTTGTAAAAACAACAAATAAAGGGAGGGGTGATATACAAATCGGTGGCTATTTTGAGAATATTAACTCTAAAGATCAAAACAAGCTAGAACATTTTGTAGCGTCTTTAGAGCGAGAGGAAATTAGAAAACGCAAAAGATAAATATAACATCTTATGTTAAAATAACTGTCTATTTGTCCCGATAGCTCAGCTGGATAGAGCGGCCCCCTCCTAAGGGGCAGGCCGGGGGTTCGACTCCCTCTCGGGACGCCATCAACAAATTGATTTATAATATTTTAAACAATCCCGCAAAGAATCACTCGCGGTGTTTTGTTGATCTGATACTGAGTTGACGTTTCATTTATTTTTTGCTGCCATTTTGAATTCCTCGACACTCATTGCCGAAAAAACACAAAGCTAATCAAACATAATTTTAAAAGTGAGTTCTTTTCTCAACATACGAGCCCCGCAATTGTTGGCTCTTTTGAAAATAAGTGGGTAAGCAATTTGGATCTATTTTAGAAAAATCTAATTTACCCGTCAGTAAATAAGCAATTGTTTTGAAATGATATGGCTACACTAAACCAGTCAATAAGGGGAATGAATCCTTACTTTCAGCCGCTAAGCCTAGACTGGGTTTACTGATTATAAGCTGGTTAAACTTTAAAAGGATTTAAGCCGATAAACCCATCATCAGATTTTGTTATTAAATTATCATTAAACAAGTGATTCCAGTCTCTACTTTCTGTTGCTGGTGAATAATGCCTGTATAGTTCTTTATACCAAGGCAACCTTTTAATTTGTTTTTGCTCAATTGGATATGCTTTTCCACCTAAATAATCAAGAATAACGTGCTCACGTTGATTTATTTTTTTATCTCTTAGCAAATCACCAAGCCATGCCAGAATAAGAAAATGCTCCATTAGCTTATTGGCTCTATGATGCATACGTTCAATAGTTTCATCAAAACCTTTCAAAACAAATTCAACAAAAGCATGATTACAGGTTTCAGGCACATTTTTCTCATTATTTCGGGATAGGTTGAAGGCTGAAAAATAGCTATCAATATTCGTTAAATAATAACGGTCAATACCTCGTCCCGCATATTTGTCACCTGATGCTATTAACAACGTTTTTTCCAACAACCTGCCTACACGTCCATTACCATCATTAAAAGGGTGTATTCTTTCAAAATAATAATGTGCAAGTGGTGCTCTTATCAGGCTGGGTAAGTTTATAACCTCTTCCACTGTTTAGCCATTCAACAAACTTTCCCATAAGAAGCTTTATATCAACATGTGCTTGCGGTGGTTTATATACCCCACCATGATCTGTATCACCTACTCGCGTTATTTGGCCTTTGGGATTATCCCTATATTCACCAGGTTTGTATCGTTCATCATTAATTCCAGTGCTAATTAGTTTATGTAACGATAATATAAACATTTCTGACACTACGAATGTTTGCTTACTATTATCTAAAAACTTCTGGGCTTCATTTTCTGCAAATTGATATGCCTGAGCTAAATTTGCAATTCTGCGCTCATGCTCTTCTTGGATTTTTTCTTGTGTAGACTCAATGACGTGTAATATTTCATCCTCTGATAGTGTGCCACCTTCAATGGTATCGGTACCATGGATGCTTGATAGTAGGGTTTCTTTTTCAAGTTGAACAGCAATATCAGGCAATATCGGTAATGATGAAAACAACCTATAACCATAATTCACTTTATCAATTAAAGACTTCACACTCTCCAGTTTAACACCCACTTGAAAGGTAAAGTTACCTGCTCTATTGGTTTCTATTTTTAAGGGCATAACATCAGTTTTTCTAATATTAATGTAAAGTATCATGAAAACACAACACTTTGTTTATAAAAATAAAACTGTTATATTTATATATTTAATGAAAACTTTTTGTAAAGCTTATTGTAACGCAATTTGTTTACTTAGCAACTCATCAAAAACATTAATAAATCTATTTCATTCGCCTTTCTAAAAGCTCAGCAAAACATTGTGAAGCCCTGAATCTGCCTTAACCCATACCCAACACCTAACGAACGGTTGAACAGACAATCTAAAAAACCAGCAACGTTCATCTAATAATAATGGATAGACACCTATGACAAAATTTGCAGGATAACTATTATGACTATCGATACCTGAAAGATGGTTTTGTATAACTTGTTACGTTTTTCCAACAATACTAGTTCCCATGTGGAAATTGCAGAAACTGTAAGTTCAGCATCACTTGATTCAATAATATCAATTGTTGTTTGTGGTAATGGGTAATCGTTAAGAATCCACCGTATTCATATATGCGTATCTAACAAAATCAATTTATCGCATCCCAGTCTCCAGTATCAACAACAGGAGTCATAATGTCACCCGTTATTTTTCCTTTTCCTGCAATTTTTTTGAAGGTCCCCTTCTGCTTTTCTTTGTGTTTTGATCCAAAACTTAAAAGATGGCTTCCAACTGAGCATTTGCAGGCAATGTGGGCAAACTTATAATTTGTCCTTGTTGATTAGTTTCAAGAATCATTTTCTCAGCATGCATTATATTTTCCTTTAACCTTTCAGTTTTGAACTAATACCATCAGTTCAAATTATTCATTTGACTTTAGACTAAAGAATAACATGAAATATTAAAATTCAGTCTTAAATGAATTCAACAGAGTTGACTTGGTAACTACTATAATAAACTAAAAATCAAGCAACATGAATGATCGTACTTGCTATATTCACAGCAAAACCAGAGAATAAGAATAGCGGTAAACATGATAGTAAAACTATATATGTAAATTTGAACACCCTTATGTATTAAGGGATATAAAAGCACAATTCGACTCTCTCTCGGGATGCCATAATTTAACCTGTGTCAATACAAATATTATTTAGCGTAAAGCAATCAGCCGTTTTGCAATTGCCCTTACGCGGTCTTTATAAACAAATTTTTTACCCTTTGCCTTATCTGGTTCTTTCAAAACACCGTTAAAGTGTATCTCCATTAAAACTTCAATTTGTTGCCTTAACTCATCGTCATTATTTTCTTCCAGTTTATCAACCCAGAACTCGACACCTTCACTTTTGGGCGTCCAGAAAGCATTTTTGTCAGTTTCCCAGTTATTGTTATTAACTTGTTTGAAAAAATCACCGGCCATTGCGGACATATCTGATATCTTTTTTTCTAGCGTTGCCTGTTGAATTATTTTGTCCTGCTCATTTTTTATACTTTCAATTTCGTCAGCAAATGCGTCATTAGCTCTTCTATCATGTGTAAAATATCCATAACCAGATGCTTTTTTAGCGCCTAAACCTTTACATTGCATAGCTTTAGCTAAAAATTTAATCACATATTTTACCCATTTTTTATCACCTTCTACAGAAAATAGAAAGCCACCTTGTATAGCGATCTGTGGATTAGGGTTAGGCGACTCAAAATCTGGATGCGGAGCATCCCTACCTTTATCCTTATAGTATTGCTGAGCATGAACAGTGATCATTTCTGGTACGAGCGATTTACCTTTAGGAATCCACCAGGCATCATTAAAAATAATGCACCCTGCTTCCCCTCTATCTTGTTTACTGATGGCGTTATCTTCTCTGCCAAAAAGTACGGTTTTAATTTCATCACTCAAGCCAATTTCATTAGCAAAATGACTTAATACACCTTTAACAGCTGAGCCTGGAATAATGGGTACGCCATAAGTATGATGTAATGTAATGCCTGCTTCCAGAGGACTAGATTCCCCCATACCTAGAAACAGACGGTTTACCAGTGCACCAAACCAGACGCAGGAATTGTCAGAATTTTCTATATGATATTGCTTCCAGTTTTGATAGGCTTTTTCATATAATGGTGAAAACACGATATTACTCGCATCAATATGCAAGTCATGCGTTGCATTATTATGCTGCTTTATTTCAACAATTTCATTTTTCTTAACTGCATTTTCTGCCCAGACACTAAACCCTTTATCCAGCAATAAACCAGCGTGTTCTGATTGGTCTATATGAGTAAGCAGTTCTCGACGCATATTAACAATAAGATTAGGCATGATCACTTTCCTTTGGCTCATCATCGACAGGGACTTCTTGTCCAGCCTTAACGCCCAAAACACTTTCAGCAAAGCGCTTATACCAAATGGAAGCTGAAAGTATTTTTCGAGTCAACCGCTGGTATTCTATTAATTCTGCTTGATTAATATATTGTTGAAAACCTGATACATTTTCATTTTCTGGTCTATCTGTTAATTGAGATAAATGCTTAAGAAATTTGCCGTAAGCTGTATTGTCCTCACCTTTAGACTTTACCCACACAAAAGCTACAGCCTGAGATAGACCGCTACGCAACACCATAAGCGGAAAGTTGTGACATAAGCTGCCATATTGTTTTGCTTCTTTTAGCAGAATGTCTTTTGTTTCTAAATTCGGTTCATCATCAATCGCTTGTTTAAGCTGCTGTATATGTCCATAAACCAGTTCAGAATAAATTTGGGAACGTGTTCTCAAAGCTATTCCCCTTTAATCCAACGTACTTGTCCAGCTCCAACCGTTGCATTACCACCAATTTGTAATCGTTCTATTGTGGGCAATACAGCAAGCAACTCATTTGCTTGTTTGTTATGCGCTGGATTTCGTGAGTTATCTGAGGCTAATATTCCCCACAGTAGCGTTTCAGCAGGTAGATATTCTTCATACCATAATCCACCCTCCTGTACAGTACGGGTGTCTTGTTTAATTTTAATACGAGCACGTATTTCGGTAGCCGTTTCTGAAAGAAAATCAAAAATATCATTATTTATAATCAGAAAGCGTTGTTTAAAAAGAATTTTCCACTCATCATCGTCGAATATTTTTTGACTAATAAACTCAGCCCACTCATCGGCATCTTTAGCAGATTTTAAATCAAGGTCTTCTAGATAAATCATCTCAGTATCAACATCGACCAAAGCTGATTCAGAAGTGTGTTTAGCATGAGTATTATTATCAAAGTTTTGCTTGATACCAGGCAGGTCATCATTATCAATTAAATCACGTTTATATCGTTCTAAAATCATTGGACAAGTGACCCATGCAAAAGTACCTTTCCAAGAACGTATGGGCAAGCAAAGTAATCGAGCATCCCCCACTGAAATAGCACCAGCAAATTCAGAGGCTTTTTCACCTGCTTCTGGGCCAAATAAAGCAAGGTAGTCTTGATACAGGGCTTTTTCTGTATCACTGGCATCATTTGAGGGTACATTTTGAAAACACTCATCGCGCAAAACACCTTTAATACCAGAGCCAGGTACTTGTGGTAAATTACTTGCCCGCTCTCTGGCAATAGGCATATCTATCACGCCAATACCTTGGCCAGTGCCTACATGCAAAGCTGTGATTGTATGTAAATGATAAATTGAATTTTCCATATTATTTTTCCTTCATTAGAAAGGGATTAGAAGGCGTCCAAACTGCAGGGAGTGTCAGCCCGTAGCCGTCCTGATCATGTACATGATCATCGGAAATACTGGTCAGCCAGAAACCTTCAGCATTAAAACTACCAGGTTCTTTTTCAAACCAATAAACCGTACCGGCTGGAGCTAATCGTTTTAATCCCCGCATACCTTTACCATCTTTACTGCCTACACTTGCCATATCCCAGCTTGTTCCTGCTTGCCAGCGTGATATAGAAACGGCCTTTAATGTCAATTTCATATTACGGAAAGTTCCTTGAAAGCTTTCATCCAGCCAGCCAGGAATATAACCTTTTTTAAAAATAGCAGGTGTAATCAGTATTAAACGAAAATAACGGGCATTGGCAAGTGCTTTGGTAAGTTCAATTGGGCATTCGGGGATCAGCGTTTCTTCTTTTCTAATATACCCTAAACGTGATTCACCCCCAATGGTTCGGAAAGTATCAGGTATATTTTCTTGAAAAGAGCAAGCAATACCATATTCAGCATCTTTCCACCCCCAGCTTTTACAATTGCTATTGGATAAACTGGTTTTTCGTTGACATGAAAAATCTAATCCAGCGGTCTGAAACAAATAACCAGCTTTAGCCGTGTGGGACTGTGGGTCAATACTGACATGAGTGCGAACTTCTATAGGCAAATTTTGAATACCTTGTTCATCCGCATCCAGAGCAACGATATCATCATTTAATAGCCAATCCCGCATTTTGTTAAATTTCCAGAATTTAGGCGTATCTTTTGCAGGTTTTCCTTTAATATTGTTCTCTAAAAACACCGGTAATAACCCACCAGGCAAATCGGTACCCTCTATTTCATTACTAGCTATATCTGCGGGTTTTAGACGATAAATCGTACTTGCTGCATATCCATCATTAAGACAAACAGAATCAGCAGGTGCAGGAAACATTAATTCTGTAATATTGTTTTGTGTACAAGTCAGGATAGGGCCGCATACGGCTTTCTTTTTTATTTTGGCGATATCATCGTCATTGTTATAATCCAATTTTTCACTGTCTGCCCAAGCGGTTCGCAATGCGCCTGCCAGTGTTGATGGAAGTGGAAATAGCAAGGTATCGGCGATATTATCCTCAGTACCAAAAGGCTTACCATCACGGAAAATAAGGGGAGCTCTCGGTGTAATATGATAATTAATCATCTACTTTTTTTCCTGTTTTAGGTTTCCTGCAACCTGGCCGGCTAATTTGTATGCTTGAGCAATACGGTAGGTCATAATCAATTCATCAGCAGTTGGTAACAAACCCTTATTTGCCACACGATCACAGACCATTTGAATCCATTGCTTTTCTAGTGGATTTCCTTCTTGATCACGTTTTTTCCCCATGATCCGTTCGGTTTCCTGCTGAATTAAATCACTATGCTTATGATTTACCCAATCAAAAGCATAAGCAGTGTCACGCAAGTTATAGCCTGCTTGTCTTGGAATTAATTGTTGGTTATGTGCGTTAATCCAGTTATAAAGAATGGTTTCGGCACTCTTTTGTTCATTTTCATAGTCCCAATGCTCTCTAAAACGAATAGAGGCTCCTGAACGAGGCTGAATAATGACGGCGAGTGCATTTTTCTGTTGTGAGCGTTCCAGCTCATTACCTTTAGCTAGCTGTTCTGCTTTGCGGGCAAGATCTAACTGCTTCGGCATAGGGTTCATAAAATGGCTGATACCTAGTCCAACGCTCAAAGTGGGAGGCGTTTCAAGCATTTTCACCCCTTTTATCTGTTCCATTGTGTTTTTGAAACTTCTGGCTAAATCTCGACTACATTCAATTGCAGTATGTAAGGGGAGTAATGCCAGTACGTCATCACCACCTGCATAAATACAATGACCTTGGTGTCCTCTGACAATGCCGGCTACATCAGTAGCAAACCCGGATAAGGAACGGGAGATAATGCGGTGTTCCTCTTTGCTTTGCATCTTGTCCAGTAACTCTCCCATACGATCACCATCTGCCGCTAGAATTACCATATAGGGAGAAGGTTCAGCATGGTCCTTATGCAGTTTTGAGTGCTCTATTGCTTTTTCTAATTGATTAAGTAACCCCAGTGCTTGTATCGAAAGGGCATCATTTTTTTCTTTGCTAAGTTTATTTTTTTCAGCTTCACGGCGAAAGGGATAAAGCAGCTGACCATCAAATGGAAAATGATTATAAACCTGCTGATTCCCTTTAACTCGGCTACATAACCCAGTACTAACTAAAGCTTCAAATGCCTCTTTTATTTCCTGAGTAATCGCATTTTCTGGCAAACCTTGTAACCAGGGTTCAACAGCTAGACGAGAAATGGGAGTAAATTGTTCAGGATTTTGCCCTAGTCTTTTAACTACGCCAGTGCAATCAAGATATTCACCTGCATTCAAGCCCGCTTTTCTTAATGTCCACCGCTTAAGTTGATCAAATTGAATAACATTTTCTCGTAAACCATCCAATGATGATTTCGCTATGCCATTCAGCTCAATCGGGTTCTGGATAAATTCGCGGGTGTTTTTTCGGGCACTAAGTAATTTGTCTAACAACTCTCGGCATTTTTTATATCCGTTGGCATCCAACTTTTTCCATGCGCCATATAATTCCAATACATCACTAACCTGCTTGTTCCATAAATTACCCTCTATTTTTACCCCATCTTTCTCTGCTTTTTCTCTTGCAATATTTGCTATTGTTTCCCAGCGATTTTGCGCAACCTTCTTAGCTTTTTTTAGCACTTCGTCAGGTTTATCTGTTGAAATAATAACTAGAATTTTATTACCTACATTAAAGGCGTTTTCCTTATAATTATTTATAGGGCTTAAATCTTTATCTAAATCACTGGATGTAGGGAAAATCAGTTCAGCTCCTTGATCATGAAATGATTTAGCAGCCGCCTTGGATATTTCAGAAAGTAAAAATGAACCTGCCCATAAATCACGCGTGCGGCGTGCGGCTGCAATAAAGTCCTGAACAGGTCCAATAGCAATAGAAATAAGATATTCAGGCATTAGCTCTGCTCTGCTTTGCTAAAATAATTCATAAAAGCAGTTAATGCATCTGTACCCTCATTATTGATGATGGGTTTTACATCTTTTGCTTTAGAGGTATCCCACCATTTACTCGAAGAAAAATTTTTTGGTAAACTTGCATCATCCCCAATACCACTTTTTTTAAGTATGACGGACATAGACATAACATGGCCTGTAGGTAATTTTAGTGCTATTGCCTTATAACCATTTTTTGTTCGCATGGCTTTTAGTATGAGAGGGCTTGACAACCGTTCGCTAGTGTTTGATATTAGCTCAGTTTTTGGTGGCTCACCATTGCCCCTTATTTCAAATATAATGGGCAGTCCAAAAGCAGCTCTAGGAAAACTTTGCCTTGCATCGTGCTTTATGGGATGCCCTTCTTTTTCAGTTATTTCTCTAATTGAGTCAGGTTCTGGCCAACGAGAACGGCCGGTTCTATTTCCAGTTCCAGCATCTCTTCCGACTCCAACACCTTGCCTAAACAAATACAGTTTTCCAATAGCTTTGTTCCAAGCATCAATAGGGTCCCTAGCACTAATTTCATTTAACTCGCAATTATTATAATCCTTAACATCATCATGGGTTAATGGCGTAAGGTCTTCAATGTCTACCGATCCTAAACCCCGCCGAGTACGTGCACCAATGCCACCAAAACAAGCCCACCAACGAATAGATAAAAGTACAGATTGCCAATCTTCATCATTCAAATCATCACTAAAAATAGAGAGTTGAAACGTATAGCCCTCCTTTATCAACTTATGATTTTCTCCACCTTGAATGGCAGAAAAAAGAGCATAGCCTATACCATTATTTCTATTAATTGTATCGGTTGCATTGGTTATTTGTTGCTCGGTAATAGACTTAGCATTAACTCTAATAAAAACCTTACTCGAAAAATCATCTTGCTCAGATTCATTAAGCTCTGTTTCATCTCCCATACCCCCCCAGATTTTACGCTCTGCTTCAAAAAGCGCTTCGCCAGAAAGAGGATTGTTATCACGATTTTTTGCTAAAAATCGCCACCAATAGCGTAATTGTCCGCGAATAGCAGAGGCTCTAATAGGCATCTGTCTATCAGGTTCACCTGCTTTCACGCCACCACCATAAATCGGCGTAATCACTTTTACTTGATAAGTTTGACTATATTTTGACTTGTAATCGGGTATTATTGCTTGGCTAATATCTACATTTTCAGCAACATTGGATACACGATATCTCATAATTTTGATCCTTCTATCTCCAACACATACTTCCCCAGCCCAAAACTAGTCTTTCCACCAATATGCAGCCATTCGCCCATTTTCAAAACCTCTAAAAACGGTTGCACGTCACCTGAATAACTAACACTTCCCACCAGTCCCCCATACTTCATCCATTTTTTTTGGCTACCTGAAAATCGTTCCCACTCATCCCATTGAATATTGCTATTTTTGATTTTTATATCTTTAGCACAAGTAATTAACGCTTGATAATCATCCATTTCTTTATCCATATAGATTTTTTCCAACGTTTTTAAGCGGCCTAATAATCGCTCCATAATCAGTTGAAACGCTGGTGTTCGTTTGTAGAGACGGTTTTTACTTTTAAGTCTTAATCGGGTGGGAAGGTGTAAAGTGATTTGATTATTATGTTGAAGCATTCGGTCACTAGGTTGCGAATGAACTATATCAACAATTTTATATTTACCTTGCTCATACCCCAGTCCCATATTTGTTCCGAGATATTCAATGGCTGCCTGGGCGATAGCATAATGCTGGGTTGCTTCACCAAATAAGGTTAAGTCACAATGAAACTGATACCCTTTGGGGTAGCTTTCAAGTACATCCAGTGGCGGTAGTATTACAAAAGGTTTGGGCCAATCCCCTTTTTTGCCTAAACCTGGTTCAAAAAAATAACGATACCAGATAGGAGAGATTTGCATCAGTGCATGGCCAAAACCTCCATGAAAGGTAGAGCCCTTGTAAGAAGGCAATGTAATTTTTTCCATCGCCTCTAGCATAAAGCGATATTTTGAAAGCTTGAGTCTATCGTTAAACATCAGTATCCTTTTATTAAACTTACTTGTCTAAATAAAAAAAACATTCAAAATCAACAGATTTGAATATTACCGCATTTTATTAATTTAAGATATTAAAAACATCGATAACCAATAACACTGAGGACTTAAAATGAAAAAAGAAGATAGCGTTATTAACATAGAAGGGCTTAGGCGGCCTTGGATAAAAGCTTGGGCCATACTCAAGTTTTCCTCGAAGAACAGAACTTATGCTATGGTGATATTATTTATTGTCATCATCTTATTATATCTTGCAGGTATCAACCCCACCAGTCTTTGGAATAATCTTATTACTGAGATAGAAAACAATAAAACGGGGACGATTATCAGTCTAGTTCAAGTCACCTTTATACTTTTTTTATGGATAGCCAATATAATTGTAGGCTGGCATAGCACGCTGAAAAAATACTTAAGTGTTGAGTTTTTCTGTGGAGAAGAGATGTTCCCAAAACTGTCTGATCAATATGCATTATTAATCTCAGAGTCAGATATTCGCTCTTTAGCACAACAAATTGGCCAACAAAAAAATAATAATAACCGTTTAGACCTTGAAAGCACAAAGTACGCATTTAAAAAAACCTTAAGTTACGACCGAGAAGCAAAAATAGCCTCTCAACCATTTTGGCATTACGAAGTTAAGCTTTATTTACGAACGCCTCCCAAAACAAAGCAATATAAAAGCAAAGAAGAATATCTTGATACCATCAATAATAACCTTTCTGCTTTAGTTGAAAAAACAACTAAAGAATACGAATCTGATTTTGTAAAAGAAATACGAGAAACATTAGCTGAATTTTCCCATCAAGCTAAGAGCAAGGATAAATCATGATTATTATTGATTTATCCAGCTTTTATACCGATACTGCCAAGCTTAAGGATCTTGATGAATATGAAAAAAAAGCATTGCAACAAGCTGGAAAAGGGAATGACATTACCCTAACGGGTGCATCGCCAGTTTGGCTATACTTACGAATTGCTCATGTTTTACATGGTAAAGCAAAAACGCTTTATTACAATTCACCGGTTACAGGTGATCTTATTATTTTTGATCATAATCCATTCTGAATCTTCTGAGTGAATTCTGGTATTTGTTATTGTAAATAAGACAAGTACGGGATAAAATCATTTTGAAATCAAAGTTCTGTGCGTATTTAAGTTATAGTTGAGAAAAAACGGCGCATACAGTGGAATCATGCGTTGTTTTTAGCTTTCACCCATAACAAATTGAAATTATTATAGTTTCTTAAATTATTTCAAACCAGTGCGCAGACCGTTGATTTTAAAGTACAAACTTCTATTTTTAGAAGGTTTTATGCAACAAGTGATTATTAAAATACGAGTGCGCCGTCAAGTGCCTTTTTCGGGCTTTAAAATCAATGGCTTGCATGGGAGGGGGTGCTAATGACCGGACTTTATGAACGGGATGAAAACGCATTTCTGCGACTATTTTGTACTTTTTTATAGTTGGGTGCTAATGACCGGACTTTATGAACGGGATGAAAACCTAACTCAGCATGAAGGTTACCTAAATCAGTAGTTAGGTGCTAATGACCGGACTTTATGAACGGGATGAAAACATAAGCTTCATCACCATCTTTTCTTACATACATTAGGTGCTAATGACCGGACTTTATGAACGGGATGAAAACTACATAACCCCGACCAGTCTCTCTTCTTCAGAAAGGTGCTAATGACCGGACTTTATGAACGGGATGAAAACACAACATAGGCTATTTACAGGGTACGCGCGCCATCAGGTGCTAATGACCGGACTTTATGAACGGGATTGAATGTAGTTAAGTCAATAAAGCTCTAACAAAATATAAGGAAAAATCATGGTCAGCTTGATTGATGTTCTTTCTGAGACAACGCTCTACTGTGCCTGGATAAAAGTTTATGAAAACCAGGGCTGCGCAGGTATAGATGGTATTAGCCTAGATGATTTTTCCGAAGGATTATGGAATAAGCTAGAAATATTGGCTAACGAGGTTCGCAATAACACCTATCGGCCTAAGCCCTTATTATCAGTAGAAATAGATAAGCCGTCAGGTGGTATACGTACCTTAGCCATTCCTGTTATACGTGACCGAATTTTGCAAACGGCAGTGACAATGGTTTTGACACCACTATTTGAAGCTGAATTTGAAGACATTAGCTTTGCCTATCGTAAAGGCCGTTCAGTTAATCAGGCTGTCGCACGAATTGAACTTTTAAGAAATCAAGGTTATCAATGGGTGGTTGACGCTGATATCAAGACTTTTTTTGATCAAGTTGATCATCAATTGTTAATGCAACAAATCGAAAAGTTTGTAATAGATAAAGACATTCTTCGTCTTATACGTTTGTGGCTGAAGGCTACTGTTGTTAAAGGAAAGCAACGATATCAGCTTAAAATAGGACTTGCTCAAGGCTCTCCTATCTCTCCATTACTGGCCAATCTTTTTCTGGATCAACTGGACGAAACCTTATTGGACAAGAAATACAAAATTATCCGTTATGCGGATGACTTTGTCATTTTGTGTAAATCAGAAAAGCGAGCTAAACAGGCTTTACAATTAAGCGGGGAAGTATTGGAGCAATTGCGATTATGTTTTAATCAAAGCAAGACAGAGATCACCCATTTTAATCGTGGTTTTCGTTTTCTTGGTGTGGATTTTATTCGGTCATTAGTGTTTAAAAGCCAATATCCAAAAACAAGCATCACTGTTGATTCAAGTCAAAAAACAACACGTCTTAATAAACCCTCTCAAATAGAAAAAGAATCCAACGCACTGCTAACAGAAATGCAACAAGCTTTTCTGTTAGCGGGAATTACGCCTGGGCAGTTTGTGCCCCAAAGGATTGCATCGTCCCCAACACCCTCTGAATCAGCTGAACCCGAGTCATTAGAAATTCAATCTATTGATGAAACGGCAGTAAGCAGCTATGACCCACGTTTAAAAACGCTCTATCTTCTTAAGCACGGTTCAGTTCTTGGTAAAGAATCGGAACGTTTTGTGATTCGATATAAAGGCACTATTCAACAAGAAATCCCCTCTATTCACGTAGACCAGATTATGGTTTTTGGTAATGTACAAATTACCACTCAGGTGATGCAATTTAGTTTGCAAAAACGTATTCCAATTTTTTTGTTATCGGGTAAAGGTAGATTTTATGGGGTGGTGGATTCATTTGATACTGAGTCAGTTATGTTACATCAACAACAGTTTTTACAGGCTGCTAACAGCCAATTTTGTTTAAAATTATCTATCGCTATTGTTCAGGGTAAACTGACTAATAGCCGTGTTATATTACGTCGTTTTAAACGCCATCATGATGCCACTGAATTAACGACAGCGGCAAAACAACTTAGCAGTATTATTAAGCAACTTCATAATGCAGATGATCTTGATCAATTACGCGGTTATGAGGGCAGTGCGGCTCGTATTTATTTTCAGGCTTTTTCTGCTGTGCTTGACCCGCACTGGCAATTTTATAAGCGGACTAAACAACCACCAACAGACCCTGTCAATGCAATGCTTTCCTACGGTTATACCTTGTTATTTTATAATGTTTATAGCTTATTGCGTACACGTGGGTTGAACCCTCATATAGGATCTTTACACCCTATACGCCAGGGCCACCCAGCGTTAGTTTCGGATATGATGGAAGAATTCCGTTCGATCATTGTTGATAGCGTAGTTTTTAATATAGCAATTAACAATAAACTTAAGCCGGATGACTTTACTCTACCAGAACAAAGTGGCGAGGCCTGTCTACTAAGCAAAGATGCACGAAAATTTTTTATTACTCAATTGGAAAAAAAATTTAACGCCCGACTGCAACATCCTGTTAGCGGATTAAACCTGGATTATCGACGTTGTATTGAACACCAGGTTAACCATCTAGTTGCCGTGGTTCGTCAGTCCACACCTGATTATCTGCCCATGGTATTACGATGACTACTGAACCAAACTTAAATTTATCACGAAAACGACGCTGGATGATTGCTTATGATATTTCTGATCACCGCCAACGCCGATCAATTTTTAACTTATTAAAAGACCATGGGCAGCGTGTTCAGTTTAGCGTTTTTGAATGTGAACTGAGCAAAAAAACAGCAACAAGTTTTACGCATTAAGTTATGCGAACAGATGAATGATGATGACAGTATTCGGTGGTATCCCCTGTGTCGTTGGTGTGAGCCTAAAATTGAATGGATAGGAAATGGACAAGCGCCACAGTTTGACGCTTTTCACTTGTTATGAGCAGACTTTATATTATATGTTTTGATGTTGCAGATAAACGCCGCCTACGCGCTGTTTCTAAAATACTGGAAGATTTTGGTAGAAGAGTTCAATACAGTGTATTTGAATGCCACCTTGATAAGACTGATCATCAAATATTACAAAAAAAGCTTTCTAAACTTATTGAACCAGAAGCTGATCATATTCGTTTCTATTCACTTTGTCCAAAAGATAAAAGTGGAATTTTGATAGATGGCAAAGGCCAGCTGACCGTTGATAATGATTTCCATCTTTTTTGAATATTAGTATCGAATTTTCTTTAGGTCTAGTGATTACCCCCCTACAAACCAATTAAGCAAAAAAAACCACAACCAATAACAACAAAACTTTCAATACCTTATTCATCACAAGGCCTTCCTGTACCACTTGGTAAACTTTTCTGTCGAGCATTGGATTATTTTTTTTCTAATGCTTTTATCGCTGCACCCAATGCCCTTACACCTATTTCAACATCTAATGAATTTCTGCGATTAGCAAAAATTATATGCTTAGCGGCTGTTCCAGCTGTGATGCTAGAAAACTAATTTTCATATTTTTGTTATTGAAGGTATTTGTCTAACCGAAAGTATCTAGTGCTTGACCGACAAGTATTATTTACCTATAAATACAATGGTTTATGGTAAAATATGAGTTTAAAGATTACCTGGTGTTAAATTTAGAATTATTTAAAAAAGTGTACAAGCTATTGATATTAATAGACTGCGATTCA
>JBJPGG010000026.1:0-1640 GCA_048595505.1 Methylococcaceae bacterium | reverse complement strand
TTGCAACAGGAATCACAGCTGATAGTGATTGTAATCAGCATATGGCAGAAGATGTTGGAAATGCCATATTCAAGACACTGGAAGGTCAAGATGCCTTCCAGTTCTCGTCTAGAAGGAAGGATCAAGTGGTACGTATGGGATAAAAGGTTGTATCTGTCGATGGTGATGAAGTTGTAGTTGATCCACAGCTCCTCTTCCAACGCCTGCCGATCGTAGCCAATAATAGTAACTGTGATCTCGATGAACTCTTGAAACATGAACTGTCAACGTATCCTACTTCTCTGTTCGACAAAAACGGATTCCTGCGAGAGGCTACGAAACCACAGCTATCGGAAGCCATGCCATCTACTACTGCGGCAGCACTCCAGAGTCGAACTGCAAGCCAACAAACCGCACCGGAATACCACGTCTTTGATGGAGGATCCTTGATTCACAGTTTTCAATGGAAGAAAGGGGCCACTTTTAGTGACATTGTCAAGATGTATGTGGATTAAGTTTTGAAGTTTAGTAAACCAACCGTAGTCTTTGATGGATGCCAGTGTGGATCTTCAACCAAAGAAGCAACCCATCTGAGAAGGTCGAAGGGAGCAGTCGGGCCAAAGGTTCTGTTCTCCAGCAACAAAAAAATGAATTGGTTTTAACGTCCTGATCTCCCATTTCTGGGGTTTGGACGGTTGCCTAAATTAGGACTTAATGTGGCAAGGGAGCTCTTTAACGATTGGATGGCCTTCCTAACATCAACGCTTACGAGACTCGAACTCGAGTCATGAGGCTAGAGCACTGCTGATCCAAATACTAGCTACACTTAAAAAATTTAATTCTCGGGATTACATAAATATATATTTGCTATCCAAAATATGTTTTCGTGATAGCAATTATAAAATGTTTACAAATACAAATTAGAAATACTTGCAGATACAAATAATTATTATTTTTTATTATTATTAATTATTTTATTTATAAATTTTATAATTATTAAAAATAATAATTCTTAAATTATTTAAACGTCTGTGCCAAGGCCATCACACTGACACGCGCCCCACGCCCCCGCCCCCTTTCAAAGATCCTGTTTTGTATCACACATAAAACATATTTGATTTAATTCGTTTTCTTTATAATGTAGGCGGCGCTTAGCGACCAAATGAATTATCTGTTCTTGAATTTTTCACTTTTCAATGCCTGAAAATTAAGGTCACGAAATGATGTTGTTCTATTTTAACTTGTAGTTCAAGTTTAATTAATAAACATTATATTTTTCTTAAATGTTCAGCTTTTTATAAAAATGATTGAAGTATCTATGTTAATTGGTATTTTAATTTTAATTTAAAATAATATTTTTTAAGATTTTAATTTTCAATTTTATTTTTTTCCCTCTTCATAGTGTTTATGAATTGGATCGACATGCGCAGCCGTGGCGAGAGAGGTGTCACTGTGGGAGACTGCAGGGTCGACCGTCTGCTCCTTGCAGACGACATGGTCCTGCTGAGCTCATCTGAGACTGGCCTCCAGGGTGCGCTAGACAGATTTGATGACGAGTGCTGCAAGGCCGGGATGAGAAGAAGTGTTGCAAAGACCGAAGCATTGATGCTCTCGAGGAAGCCTGCCCGGTAAAAACTCCGTGTTAGGGGTATGGCACTTGG
>JBJPGG010000025.1:0-25198 GCA_048595505.1 Methylococcaceae bacterium | reverse complement strand
TAAAGGAACGCCGTTGTGCTTAATGCAAGGCGTGCCAATTTCAAAGATATCAACATATGGAGCTACTTCTTCTGCAAGTGCTACTGTTGCGTCAAAATCTAATGAATCTAATGCCATTTGAATTAATGGTGTTGCCATGTTCATACTCCAAGGTTTTTTTATTAAGAAAATATTTTTTTGCCAGCCGCACTCTAAATCAGATTATGCTCGCATGTCAATTATAGTGTTATAGGTATTCCCTTTATCCCATCTTATTTAAACCCAGACAACAGATAATTACACCACTAAATCAGCTACTTATACAAACATGAACTATAAAAACAAATTTTCAGAAACCCTATTAAGTTTTTAACCGATATAATTAGCTTTCTAATTACCAGATTATCGTTTTAATTTATCAGACCACGCCTATGCAGCCTTTAACTAATATTCACGCACTCATCATCGATATGGATGGTGTATTATGGGAAGGAACTCGAGCTTTACCGGGGCTTATAGATTTTTTTACACGCCTTAGAGATCTACAACTGCCCTTCATTTTAGCTACAAATAATGCCAGCCTGACTCAGCAGCAATACATCTCTAAGTTAGAAAAAATGGGAGTTTCTGTTTCAGCTAATGAAATTCTAACTTCGAGTATGGCAACAGCTCACCACTTATCAGGAATTACCGACCCTAATTCAACTCGCTTATTTGTAATTGGCGAAGAAGGTCTCCGCCGCCCACTTATTGAAAAAGGCTTTACTCTAGTTGACTCATTTCAGTCAAACGAAGACGCTGTAGACTTTGTTGTAAGCGGTTTAGATAGAAAAGTAACCTGGGAAATACTAGCAGATGCCTCTTTACACCTTGGTGCTGGCGCAAAATTCATCGCAACCAATGCCGACACCTCTTTACCGACCGAACGAGGAAACGTTTTGGGAAATGGTGCTATTCTTGCCGCGTTACAAGCTGCAACGCAGATAGCACCTACGATCATTGGCAAGCCTGAAGCCATCATGTATCAGCAAGTTATTAAACAGCTGGGTATAGCAGCAGATAAAACTGTTGCCATTGGAGACCGCTTAAATACCGACATTCTTGGCGCTGTCAACACGGGGATTCGTAGCATCATGGTATTATCTGGCATATCCAGTGAATCTGATCTAGAGACCTTAGATTACCGGCCCACATGGATAATGCCCGATATACAAGCGATAACAGAAGCCTTACCATTAAAAAATGATTAAGCTTGTAAATTGCCCATGACTAAAACACATGCTAATCTAAAAAACTTGAACACATTGAACCTAATGCTAGTGGAGTAGCGGCTATGAAAAAATTTATAAATTCTATAGACGACCTTTTAGAAGAAAGCTTACAAGGTTTTGCAAAAGCGCATGCTGATATTGTTCAACTGAACACCCAACCTCATTTTGTTAAACGCATAAGCCCAACCCCTGCGGGAAAAGTTGCACTCATCTCAGGTGGCGGCTCTGGACACGAACCGCTACACACGGGTTTTGTTGGCAAGGGCATGTTGGATGCGGCCTGTCCTGGACAAATTTTCACCTCTCCGACCCCGGACCAAATGATGGAAGCGGTTCAGTCGGTTGCAAATGATGAAGGCGTATTATTCATAGTCAAAAATTATGCCGGTGACGTAATGAATTTTGAAATTGCCTCAGAGATGATCGACTGCCCTCATGAAACAGTTTTAATTGATGATGATGTATCCTTACCAAAAAACCACAGCACAGGGCGACGCGGTGTTGCAGGTACTTTAATTGTAGAAAAAATTGTTGGTGCAGCCGCAGAAAATGGGATGAATTTATCTGACTGCAAGGCTTTAGGTGATAAAGCCAATCAAATGACGGCTACCATGGGCGTTGCATTAAACTGCTGCACTGTGCCCGCCCTGGGGGAACCCACTTTCGAGCTCAATGACAATCAAATTGAAATGGGTGTTGGGATCCACGGTGAACGAGGTCACGATACCATTGATTTAGTTAGTGCAACTGAAATAGTAGAGCAGCTAGCTAGCGCAATTAATGATGACCTGAAACCAAAAAAAGGCCAAAAAGCTTTATTGCATGTTAATGGCCTAGGCGCCACCCCATTAATGGAATTGCATCTGGTTTATAATTTAGCCGCCCAGTTTTGGGAAAAACTAGGGATAGATATTTGTCGCTCTCTGGTCGGAAATTACACCACTTCGCTTGATATGACCGGATGTTCAATCACACTCACATTACTTGATGAAGAAATGATCAAGCTATGGGATGCACCTGTCAATACAGCCAATTTGAGGTGGGGGGATTAAAGGCAGGTGCAAGGTTAAAGGTACAAGGTTAAAAGAGCAAGAACAGGTTCAACCGTTCTTCTTTCACCTTGTACCTGCTCTTGTAAAATTTCAACTATCGCACAAATCATTAACTGGCTGGTTCTTGCGCCCGCATCTATGTGTCCTATACTCTTTTCTTCCATATAGGAGGCACGCCCTTTTGTTGCTAACATATCACGGGTAGATTCCATGCCTTCAATTGCAGCCTGACATATACGTTCCAATAAATCTGGCAAAGTCATCGATGTATCAACACCTAGTTTAATACTTTCTGCCACTGGAATTAACACATCGAGCATGGTTTTTTCGCCAGCATCAGACTTTCCTCTTTTTTTAACCGCCTCCACACCCTGAGTAAAAATATCAGAGAAATTGCTTGAACTAATATCTGCCTTATCACCCACGGCTTTACTCATACTGATGAATAAGGTTCCAAACAATGATCCCGACGCACCACCCATGGTAGACAACAATGTCATACCAATTTTATGTAAAGCTTGAGTCCAGTCCATTTGAGCTAATTCAGCATTTAATGGAATAAGCGCATCAATCCCCCTTTGTAAATTTGTCACATGATCACCATCACCAATGACCTGATCGAGAAGAGTTACTTCTTCTGCATTTTGTTCAATGATTTCAGCGACTGCCTTTATCAAATCAGGCAATATCTCAGAAGTTAATTGCATTAAAACACCCTCAATTTAATTGTAGTGGACTTACATTAGCGCATTTTACTAGTTAACTGTTAAGTATCAACACAAAACCACTAAGCTTGTGATAACATTCGACAAGCGTGTTTTTGTATTCTTTAGAATATAGCTCACAAAAAATAATAAATATAATAAATAATATCTGTTCAACATGCAGGTTGTTACTTATGTAAACAGTTGATTTATAAAGATGAATTAATTCATCATATAACCCTGCAACAATATGCCATTGCAGAACAAAATAAGTCAACACACTTTACCCTGTAATAATTATGTTGAGTAGTAACAATAAATAAAATAAATATGAGGATGTTTTTATGGAGATTTTGATCGTTATTGTTCTAGCTGTATTAGTTTTTGTTCTTATGCCGCAAAAAAACGCTAAAAACTCGCTACCACCATCTGAGATAGACCCAGATCAAGCTTATGATAGAGAGGAGCAAGAAGCTCAACGCATTAGAGAAGAAAGGTTAGCTGAAGAAGAACGTGAAATTGAACAGGAAAGAGCTAGAAGAATTGCTCAAGAAGAACTTGCAGAACAAGAAGCCCTTGAAGCACGACGTTTAAGGGAAGAACGATTAGCTCAGGATGAACTTGAGGCAGAACAACAACGAGCAGCAAGAATAGCCCAAGAAGAACAAGCTGAACTGGAAGCTCAACGTTTAAGAGATCAGCAATTAGCTGAAGAAGAATTAGAACACCAACAACAAAGAGCCGCAAGAATCGCACAAGAAGAACTAGCAGAAAGGGAAACACGCGTTAATCAGACTGAGCGTGAATTACGTTTTTTACAAGACGAACTAGAAGAACGAGCTAACAGACTAGCCCGGGACGAAGAAGATACTAGCAATATTCAAAATGAACTGACCAATCAGAAAGAAAACATTGATCAAGAAAATAGAGCATCTCAACAAGCACGGGAAGATTTGGACTATCGTCAATCACAGCTAAGCCGTGAAGAGCAGCAAATAAAATCACTTCAAGAAGAGCTTGCCAACCAAGAAGCAAACATTGCCCAACAAGAACAAGAATCTCGATCAGCGCAATACGAATTAGAAGCTAAAGCAGAAGAACTGGCCAGAAAAGAACGTGAGATACAAGCCTCACAAGAAGAACTCAGTGCAAGACTAGAGCAGGAAAGGCTCGAACAAGAAAGACTTGAGCAGGAAAGACTTGAGCAGGAAAGACTTGAGCAGGAAAGACTTGAACAAGAAAGACTTGAACAAGAAAGACTTGAACAAGAAAGACTTGAACAAGAAAGACTTGGACAAGAAAGACTTGAACAAGAAAGACTTGAACAAGAAAGGCTTGAACAAGAAAATGCTGAAACCGAAGCATCAGTAGCCCCAGCAGAACATGAAGAAACCAGCTCTCCAATATCTGAAGAACAGATTGCACTAGTACAATCTACTTGGAGCATGATTGTTCCAGTCAAAGATCAAACTGCAGAATTGTTTTACCGCAAATTATTTCAAATGGATCCTGAGCTAAAACCTTTATTTAAAGGCGACATGAAAGCCCAAGGTGAAAAACTGGTCATGTCAATCAACCTTGTTGTTAACTCACTAAAAAATCTAGATCATGTCGTTCCAGCCTTACAGGAAATGGGTAGTCGCCATGTTGATTATGGAGTACAAGCTGAACACTACAATACTGTCGGCGCAGCTTTATTATGGACCCTAGAACAAGGGCTTGGTGATGACTTTACTGCTGATACTAAAGACGCCTGGACTATTGCCTATGGTCTAATTGCATCCACAATGATCGACGCAGCAGCCTATTAATTCTAAACAACCTCCTGCTGCGCACTAATGCGGTGCACAGCAGGAGACTCATACACCTCTCCTCTCCAACATCTGAACAAAAAACTATTGTTCCCTTGCTTACCTTAGATTAAGGTAACAACTGAAACAGCTCTTTTACTCCTTTAGCCCAAATACCAAGTATAATACCCTTCAAAATAGCAACTATCATTGAAACCATCTATACTTCACTCCACCAAAGCTACAGATTTCTATCAGATTGTTTCTCGATAGAATGCGTTCTACAACAATTGCATAATAAACCAAGACCCTGCTTTAAGTGTCTTGTTCCAGCTATATCCTGGCAACAGTAGCTGTGCAAAGTTTGCTTAGTTAGACCTATCATTATTCATTACACATGCAAAAACAAAAAAAAATCAAACCTTCTGATTTAGTCATATATGGTGCATTAGGTGATTTGTGCACGCGCAAACTTACCTCTTCTTTATACCGTCTTGAAAAAGCTGGCTTAATTGAAGATGACACCCGCATCATCGGTGTCGATATACATGCTAAAAACAATCCAGAGTTTATTGAAGCCGCATATCTAAGCTTACAGAACTTTTTAAACGAAGCCATTGATGATAATGTCTGGGAAAGATTTTCAGCAAGACTTTCTTATCTGCAAATAGATCTGACTCAAATGGATCAATACAAAAAATTGAGTACAGTGGTCGATTCAGAAAAAAGAATATTAATTAATTATTTTTCCGTCGCTCCCTTTCTATTTAAAAATATATGCCAGGGACTTAACCAATCAGGAATTTTAACTGATGAATCAAAAGTGGTTATGGAGAAACCCATAGGTCACGACCTTAAATCTTCACAAGAAATCAATGATGCTTTTTCTGAAGTCTTCAACGAAGACCAAATCTTTCGTATCGACCATTATCTGGGCAAAGAAACTGTCCTTAATTTATTAGCTTTACGTTTTGCCAATTCTATTTTTACCAGTAACTGGGATCATAATACCATTGACTCCATTCAAATTACTGTCGCTGAAGAAGTCGGTATAGAAGGTCGGTGGGGATATTTTGATCATACAGGTCAATTACGTGACATGCTACAAAACCACTTATTGCAAATTTTGACATTCATAGCGATGGAGCCTCCTGTTAATCTGGAAGCAAAAAGTATCCGCCGAGAAAAAATTAAAGTGCTTGAAGCATTACGCCCAATCACTGCTAACAATGTTGCAAAAAAGACAGTCCGAGGTCAATATGCATCAGGCTTTTTACAAGGAGCAGCTGTTCCTGGCTACCTGGAAGAAGAAGGAGCAAACTCAAAAAGTACTACCGAAAGTTTTGTTGCTCTACGGGTGGATATTGATAACTGGCGTTGGGCCGACGTCCCCTTCTATTTGCGTACTGGAAAGCGCATGCAAAACAAACGAACTGAAATTGTTATAAATTTCAAGCAATTACCACACAACATATTTAAAGATAGCTTTCAAGACCTTCCCGCCAACAAACTTGTTATTCATCTGCAACAGCAAGAAGGGGTTGAAATACACATGTTAAACAAAGTTCCTTCAATCGATGGCAGCATTAAATTGCAAAAAACTAAACTTGATTTAAGCTTCTCAGACACTTATAAAGAAAAAACTTTATTTGGTGGTTATGAGCGATTAATTTTAGAAGCCATGCGAGGAAACCCCACACTATTCTTAAGTCGAGAAGAAATTGAGCAGGCCTGGACTTGGGTTGACTCCATCCAGGAAGCTTGGGCCCACCAAAATGAAGCCCCTAAACCCTATCCAGCCGGTAGCTGGGGCCCTGTTGCATCAGTCGCCTTGTTGGCTCGTGATGGCAGAGACTGGGAAGAAGAATAAGCTAAGATCAAGTAGCTTTTAAGATTGCCCCTGCTTTACCTCATAACCTGTTGAAAACACGCAGTTATAAAGAAACCAGGAGTGAGTTAAGTTACCCGAATTTTTTAATTATACGTTGCTCAAGTAGCAGTTGATATCTAAGAGGAGCTAATATGCACCCCATTATAGAACAAGTGACACAAGACGTTATTGAACGCAGTCATGAATCTCGAACCGCCTATTTAAAATATATTGATGGCCTTGCAAAAGAAGGGCCCAATCGCTCCAAACTTGCCTGTGGTAACTTAGCACATGGTTTTGCTGCCTGTAGTAGCTCAGAAAAAGCAGATTTAACCGGTGAGCAGAAAGCCAATATTGCGATCATCTCATCATACAATGATATGTTATCTGCCCACCAACCCTATAAAGATGCGCCTGATTTGATCAAAGCGGCTATCCGTAACGCTGGTGGAGTTGCTCAGTTTGCAGGCGGTGTCCCCGCCATGTGTGACGGCATTACCCAGGGCCAACCCGGCATGGAAATGTCCTTATTTAGTCGTGACCTGATCGCAATGACTACAGCGATAGGCATGAGCCACAATATGTTTGATGGCGCTTTATACCTTGGTGTTTGTGACAAAATTGTTCCTGGTTTATTAATTGGTGCACTAAGTTTTGGCCACTTACCTGCCCTATTCATACCTGCAGGCCCTATGCCTAGCGGTATCACCAACAAAGAAAAAGCACGCGCCCGCCAGGCATACGCGATTGGAAAAATTGGCCGTAGTGAACTACTGGAAGCTGAATCAGCGTCCTACCACTCTGCGGGCACATGTACTTTTTATGGCACGGCTAATAGCAACCAAATGATGATGGAAATCATGGGCATGCATTTACCTGGCAGTTCATTTGTTAATCCATACACCCCATTACGCGATGAATTAACTGAAGCTGCCGCTAGACAAGTCCTTAAATTTACCGCATTAGGTGATGATTACCGCCCAATTGCCCACATGATAAGTGAAAAAGCAATTATCAATGCAGTGATCGGTTTATTAGCAACAGGCGGCTCAACCAACCATACCATGCACTTAATTGCCATTGCTCGTGCTTCTGGCATTACTTTGAACTGGGATGATTTTGATACGCTTTCCAAAGCTATACCGCAATTAACTAAAATTTACCCCAATGGCCCAGCAGATGTTAACCACTTTCATGCTGCTGGCGGTATGGGTGTATTAATTGCTGAATTGTTAAAACATGGATTGTTACATGAGGATCTACTCACCGTTGCTGATGAAAAAGGTATGAACAGCTATACTCAGGAACCCAAATTAATCGGTGAAAAACTGGTCTGGGAACCCTGTCCTGATATCTCTTTAGACCTAGAAGTGCTAAGCACCGTTGAAAAGCCTTTTGCTACTAGTGGTGGCTTACATGTTATGCGCGGCAACCTAGGCCGAGGCGTATCAAAACTATCTGCAGTTTCAGAAGACCATCAAATCGTGGAAGCGCCTGCAGTAGTATTTGATGACCAAGAAGATTTTCTTGTTGCCTTCCAACGTGGTGAGCTGGAAAAAGACTTTATCGCAGTCATTCGCTTTCAAGGCCCCAGAGCTAATGGAATGCCCGAACTACACAAGCTCACACCTCCATTAGGCGTGTTACAAGATAAAGGCTTTAAAGTAGCCCTCGTTACCGATGGCCGAATGTCAGGGGCATCTGGAAAAGTGCCTTCCGCCATACATTTATGTCCAGAATGTGAAATGGGTGGACCCTTAGCAAAAGTACTAGATGGCGATATTATTTCCTTAAACCTACAAACTGGAGATGTGAATGCCTTAGTGGATGAAGCTGAATTTGAAGCACGTACAGCTATCCCAAATCGCGCCAACAACCATCATTATGGTATGGGCCGTGAAATGTTTGGCGGTTTTAGACTGGGAGCATCAACTGCTGAAACTGGCGCTTCAAACCTATTCCCGGTTGATTAAAACAATACATTAACTCACGAGATTAAAATGACTGCAATTAAAGACATCATGCACACATCACCGGTTATTCCGGTGATGGTTATCAACAAGTTAGAACACGCAGTACCACTAGCAAACGCTCTGGTTGAAGGCGGCTTGAAAGTACTAGAAATAACATTACGCACGCCAGTTGCACTGGAAGCCATCAAAAGAATTAAAGCAGAAGTCCCTGGTGCCATTGTCGGCGCAGGCACTGTGATTAATTTAGAAACATTAAATCAAGTCATCGATGCAGGTTCAGAATTCATTGTCAGCCCAGGCGTAACAGATACTCTTATTGATGCGGCATTAAAATCTGGCACTCCCATTCTTCCAGGTGTTGTTACACCAAGCGAAGTAATGAACTTGTTGGAGAAAGGAATAACTGAAATGAAGTTTTTCCCTGCTGAAGCTGCTGGCGGCATACCCATGGTTAAATCTATTGGCGCGCCATTACCACAAGTTACTTTCTGTCCAACCGGAGGCGTCAGCCCTAAAAATGCTGCAGCTTATCTGGCATTAAAAAATGTTGCCTGTGTTGGCGGGTCGTGGATGGCTCCAGCTGATCTAGTAGATGCAGAAAACTGGGATGAAATTAAACGCTTAACAATTGAAGCCGTTAGCATCGCAACCAAATAAAAACATCAGCCTATTTGAATTATTTACTCTGTAGGAGCGCCCGCCCTCGGCGCGATTAAAACCATGCTGTTTTCTCTAAAACAACAGAGGATCAATCACGCTGAGGGCAGCGCTCCTACAAAACAACCATTTTATATCAATCAGAATGGAACATCATCAAAGTCATCAAGACTGCTAGGGCTATTACTAGCCTGAGGCTGCTGATAATTCTGTTGTTGCTGTTGCCCCTGATCATTACGCTTACCTACCAAATCAATAATATTCGCATTTAGCTCTAAACTCGTTTTTGTAGAGCCATCATTAGCCTGATATTCACGTTGTGATAATTCACCCGATACAAAAACCTGCTGCCCTTTTTTTAAATAATTTTGTAACGACCCTTCTGCTCGCTTTCCCCACAAAGCAACTCTAACCCATATAGTTTGCTGTCTATCACCAAAGCCAATATTATTCGCAACAGTAACATTTAGAACAGATAAACCATTAGGCGTTACCCTAACTTCAGCATCCCGACCTACCGTTCCAGTAAAACTAAACACATTACTCATTATTAATTATTTCCCAGATAAAATAAATTTAAAAGTATTATAGACTATTACTAAGCATACAAAATGGCTAGTACTCTGACAACTTTAGTTTGATGGATATATTTTTTTGTAGAGCGGACTTTAGTCCACTATGAACAACGAGAATACATGTCACTCCAGAAATTGCGAACTGATTACGCCATGGATGGCGTGTAGTAGAATAATGCAGGAGCAATTACCGAAGTCCGCCCTACAGTATCCATCAAACCAAAGTTGCCAGTCTGATGAAAAAAATTGATCAGATCAGCTCGGAGACTGAGCCAGACTTTCCACAACGGCTGTCCAGGTTTTAGCTATATTATCGTGATTATATCCCCCTCCACCCATGGCAATAAGCCGACCTTCACACATTTTATCAGCCAATTTACAAAGTCTTTCAGCAGCATAAGCATGGGATTTTTCAGTGTATTCCATATGCGTAATAGGATCACCCTTTATACTATCAGCACCACATTGCAAGAGGATGAAATCAGCTCCTTGTTCTAACAAAAATGCTTCTACTGAATCCCATGCCTGCATAAAATCATCATCATTTGATTCCGGTAACATAGGTATATTAAGTTTCGTCCCTTTTGCCTCACCTATACCCGTTTCAGTTACTGAACCTGTACCCGGATACAAAAAACGACCATCTTCATGCAAATCGACAAAGATTAGATCAGGGTCACTTTCAAAACTATAAAAAACTCCATCCCCATGATGCGCGTCTATATCAACATAAGCAATACGCTGAACATTATATTGTTGACGGAGATATTCAATGGCCACACCACAATCATTGAATACGCAAAAACCAGCTGCAATATGGCGACGAGCATGGTGCAACCCGGCGATGGGTATAAATGCTCGTTTGTATTCGTCATTCATCAAGCGATCCACTGCATTGCAGACTGTTCCAACAACTGATGAAGCTGCTTCAAACATACCAACGAATGCAGGCGTGTCCCCTTGGTCTAGATACCCTGTTCCGAATTGAGACTGTTGTTTTACCTGTTCCACATAATCATGTGTATGAAATAACTCCAATACACTTTGCTCGATAGTATGTGGAGATAGTATATCGACTTTTTTTTGCAATGCTTGCTTGTAAAACGATTTTTTAAATACATGATGTCGCATCGGACCGAAAGGATGATCATTGCCAAATCCGTAAGCTGCCAAATCATCACCTAGGTAAACACAGCAGTTATGTTGCTGACTCATAATGTTACTCTCGAATTAAGGTGAAAAATAGTTAGTGTTGACACATCATTGGTAAACAGCGCATAAGTTGGCACACCTTCCTGTTCAGATAAAAATTTTCGCAAGTTTCTCAATTGTGCATAAAGCGCAAAATCGCGCTCACTTAATACGTCTTTATAATCAATGCGTTCACATTTATTGTCGGAAAACTTTGACATGCCCTGCTGAACTAAAGCTAAAAAGCCCCCTAATTCGGAGCCTAAACTTCTTACATTTAAAAATGCTTGCTCAATTCATTTTGATAAAGATTTCAATCCCCGTGATAGTAATAGGTCAGTTGCGCGCTTTGCTTGTATGTCCCAACTATGGCCTCGTTTTGCAATGTCCTTCTCGGACCTATTAAACAACAGGCACAAAAAAGCCAGGTTTTACCCTGGCTTCATGATCTTTTGTGGACTTACTAGCACTCTCTTATGGTGCCGATGGCCGGACTTGAACCGGCACGGCTTACGCCACTACCCCCTCAAGATAGCGTGACTACCAATTCCACCACATCGGCATATTTTTTATTCAGTTACTACTTCAGTCTCAAGCACTTCGGTAACTGCAGTTTTAGTGTCTTCAACAACCACGTCCACTTCAGTCTCTATTGTTTCAACTGAGGACTCAACACCTTTTTCTACTGTACTAACTACAGTAGATAACTTTTCTACCACTTCAGCAGGTACGTCACTTTGAATGACGGGAACAGTTTCTGAAACAGGCGAAGGCGCAATAGCTGCACCATTAACTAAAGGCACATCAGCAATAACATCTTCAATTTCTGGTTCACTCATTAAGTCAACTTCACCACCAAGATTGCCACTTAAAACAGCTAAGCCCAAACTGGTAGAAAAAAACAAAGCAGCAAGGATCGCAGTTGTTCTAGACAAAAAAGATGATGCCCCTTGTGCACCAAAAACAGAACCTGAAGAAGCACTACCAAAGGCAGCCCCCGCATCAGCGCCTTTACCTTGCTGAATTAATACAAAGCCAATAACGCTTAGCCCCAACAGCACATGAACAACTATGATTACTTGATAATACATATCTCTTACTAAATTAAATCGATTGATAAATCTTTAAAAATGACTCTGCATCTAATGATGCCCCACCAATTAAGCCACCGTCTATGTCTGGCATTGCAAATATTGCTTTTGCATTATCCGGCTTAACACTACCACCATATAAAATCTGAATTTTATCTGCAACAGTTTGGCTTTTAGCCGCTATTTGCTCACGGATATATTTATGAACTTCCTGTGCTTGCTCATCAGAAGCTGTTTTTCCAGTACCGATCGCCCATACAGGCTCATAAGCGATAACTGAATCAGCAAGTGCATCAATCCCAGCCATATCAATAACAGCATTTAATTGCTTATCGATAACTGCGAATGTTGTATCACTCTCACGCTCTTCTAATGTTTCACCAATACACAGTACAGGCGTAATACCCTCTTTTTGTGCCTGGCAAAAACGAGTTGCTACTGACTCATTAGTATCACCATAGTAAGATCGTCTTTCTGAATGTCCAACTAATGCATAAGTACAGCCACATTCTTTTAACATTGTGGCAGATATTTCACCTGTATAAGCACCTGATGCCTGGTCAGCAACATTTTGCCCACCTAATGCTAATGGTGTTTTTTCTATAACGCCTTGCACATCAGATAAATAAACATAAGGAACACAAACTGCGATACCCTGGTCACCACTTTTCAAGCCAGCTGCAATTGCATTTGCTAATGCTAAACCTTCTGAACGTGAACCATTCATTTTCCAATTACCCATCACTAGCGATTGACGCATTACACACTCCAAGAAAAATTAAACAGCCTATAATATAGGGTAAACACAACAAGTTCAACCTAAATCGCTTTCTTTACATCCTCAACCAATTGATTTGCATAACGAGTCACTTCATCTAGGTTTTCACCTTCGACCATAACACGGATTAATGGCTCGGTTCCAGAGGCTCTTAATAACACACGCCCCTTCTCCCCCATTTTTTTCTCAATGGCTCTGACGGCTTTCTGGATGCTGTCAACTTCATCTATATTCACCTTTTTGTTAATCCTTACATTTTTCAACACTTGAGGATATTTTGTCATATCCGATTTAAGCTCATGTAATGTTTTTCCACTAAGCTGTACTTGCGCCAGCACCTGTAATGCTGCAACTATTCCATCACCCGTGGTAGTCTTATCCAGACAAATAATATGCCCCGAACCTTCCCCGCCTAGTACTGCATTATTCTTAGCCAGCATTTCCATCACATAACGGTCACCAACATTAGCTCTTAACAATTTAATGCCCAACCCCTTCAAAGCCACTTCCATTCCCAGGTTTGACATCAAGGTACCAACAACAAGATTCCCTTTTAGCTCACCCAGCTGCTGCTTCGCCTTTGCAATAATAAAGATCAGCTCATCACCATCTACAACTTCACCTTTATGATCGACCATAATCAAACGGTCTCCATCGCCATCCAATGCAATCCCAAGGTCTGCCCGAAATTCAATGACTTTTTCCATCAGCAATTCGGGTTTGGTAGCGCCACATTCTTCATTAATATTCAAACCATCTGGCTCAGCACCTATGGTGACAACTTCCGCCCCCACTTCGGTAAATACATGAGGAGCAATGTGATAAGTTGCACCGTGGGCACAATCTATTACTATACGCAAACCTCTAAAATCCAAGCGGGTTGGAACAGTTGATTTACAAAACTCAATATATCGCCCCGCCCCATCTCTTAATCGGTTGGCTCTTCCCAACTTGGATGATTCAACGGTTGTCATAGGTGAATCTATATACTTCTCAATCTTATGCTCCAGCTCATCAGGTAATTTAGTCCCTTCTACTGAAAAAAACTTTATGCCATTATCATAATATGAATTATGAGATGCACTGATCACGATACCTGCTTTTGCACGCAATGTCTGTGTTAAGTAAGCTATTCCTGGCGTAGGCATCGGACCTAACAATTGTGTGTCTACGCCAGCAGCAGCTAACCCTGCCTCAAGTGCTGCTTCAAACATATACCCAGAAATTCGGGTATCTTTTCCTATCAAAACAAAACCATGTCCTTCTTCAGCAAATACGCGGCCTGTTGCCCAACCTAGTTTCAACATAAAATCTGCTGTAATGGGGTGCTTACCTACTTCCCCTCTAATGCCATCTGTACCAAAATATTTTTTCTTCATAGTATTCCCACAAGACAATAAACGTATCTTTAATTTCCTTTATCACAAAAAAAAGGAGAGACATATATAATGCCTCTCCTTTTATTTTAGCAGTTATTTAATTTTGTTCCGCCGCTCCACCCAATGAGGACTTATCATTCTTTTCTTTTTTCTCATCTTTTGTTGGTTCAGATTTTATTCCATCATCTGAAGGTGGTGGCGTATCATCCCAACCTTGCGGCTCCCTTACCGGCTTTCTACCCAGCAAATCATCTAACTGATACTTATCAATAGTTTCATATTTCATCAACGCATCAGCCATTGTGTGCAAGATATCTTCGTTATCTTTTAAAATCTGCTCAGCACGCTTATAATTTTGGTCAATAATTCTTCTTACTTCTTCATTTATTGTACAAGCCGTTCCTTCAGCAATTGATTTATTTTGCGTGACTGAATGACCAAGGAACACCTCTCCATCTTCTTCTCCGTATGACAACGGCCCCAATCGACGAGAAAAACCCCACTTCGTTACCATATTACGGGCAATTTCAGTTGCTCTTTCAATATCATTTGAAGCCCCGGTAGAAACCTGTTCCCAACCAAAAATCTGCTCTTCTGCGATACGCCCTCCATATAAACTGGAGATCATACTATCTAGCTTGCACTTACTGGCGCTATATTGGTCTTTTTCGGGCAAGAACATTGTCACACCCAAAGCACGACCACGCGGCATAATACTTACTTTGTAGACAGGATCATGTTCTGGAACCAATTTACCGACAATAGCATGCCCGGCTTCGTGATAAGCCGTCATTTTTTTCTCTTTTTCATCCATGACCATGGAATGCCGCTCAACACCCATAATTAATTTGTCTTTAGCTTTTTCCAAATCGACCATGCTCACTACACGCTTGTTTTCACGTGCAGCAAATAATGCAGCTTCATTGATTAAATTAGCTAAATCAGCACCAGAAAACCCTGGCGTGCCTTGTGCGATATATTTAACAATCACATCATCGGCAGCCGGCACTTTCTTCATATGTACATTAAGAATTTGCTCTCTGCCTCTGATGTCAGGCAAACCCACATTAACTTGTCTATCAAAACGCCCTGGACGTAATAAAGCAGTATCTAAAACATCGGCTCGGTTAGTCGCTGCGATAACAATAATTCCTTCATGCCCTTCAAAACCGTCCATTTCAACCAATAGCTGATTTAATGTTTGTTCTCTTTCATCATTACCACCCCCTAAACCGGCACCACGAGAACGCCCTACAGCATCAATCTCATCAATGAATATAATACAAGGTGCATGCTTTTTTGCTTGTTCAAACATGTCTCGAACACGGGAAGCACCCACACCAACAAACATTTCAACAAAATCTGAACCAGAAATTGTAAAAAAAGGAACTTTAGCTTCACCTGCTATCGCTCTAGCCAATAAAGTTTTACCTGTCCCTGGAGGCCCTACCATTAATGCACCACGAGGTACACTACCACCTAGTTTTTGATATTTAGCAGGGTCTTTAAGGAAATCAACCATTTCCGCAACTTCTTCTTTGGCTTCATCACAACCGGCAACATCAGCAAAGGTAACTTTATTTTGATCTTGTTCCAGCATCCGCGCTTTACTTTTTCCAAAGCCCATTGCCCCACCGCGGCCACCGCCACCGCCACCTTGCATTTGCCGCATAAAAAATATCCATACAGCAATTAATAACAAGATAGGACCAAATGACATTAACAATGTCATTAACATTGAAGGTTCTTCGGGTGGTTGAGCTTTAATTTCAACACCATTCGCCAATAAATCATCAACTAAATGCGGATCTTCAGGAGCATAAGACCTAAACTTCTCTCCTGTTTGCATTTTGCCTTTAATAGAATGCTCATCAATAGTAACTTGCTGAACTTGACCCGCTTTAACTGAGTCAAGAAACTGAGAATAAGATAAGGAACCATCACTACGCTCAGTTCGTGAGCCAAAGTTATTAAAAACAGACATCAACACGACTGCGATGACAACCCATAAGATTATATTTTTAACCATATCGTTCAAGCTACACGCCCCAGACCCAAAGGTCCTTATTTATTAACAGAACAAGCAATAATCTCATAAACTTCTAATTGAGGTCATTGCATATTTAAAATTTATTTATACTTTCTAGTACTTTCTAGCAATATAAGGCTATTTTTTTTTATTTAAACCCTTTTGCTAAAATATATACTTCATTACTTCTTGCCCTTGATGCTTTAGGCTTTCTAATCACGACACTTGAAAAGCATTTTGCTACTTCCCGTTTATATTCATCGAAACCTGATCCTTGGAACATTTTAATCAAAAAAGTTCCCCCTTTTGTTAAAACAGTTTGCGTAGTATCCAACGCCAACTCTGCCAAATAAATTGACCGAGGCTGATCCATTGCTTTATTTCCACTGATATTAGGTGCCATATCAGACATCACTAAATCAATAGGAGCACCATCTAAAACTCGGTATAACTCTTCCAGCACATCATCCTCTCTAAAATCACCCTGAATAAAATCCACTCCTTCTATAGCCTCTATTTCCAACAAATCTAAAGCAATAACTTTATTCTTTTTACCTATGATTTTCCTGGCATAATCCGACCATCCTCCAGGTGCCGCACCCAAATCAATTACATTCATACCGGGTCTGATTATTTTATCTTTTTCCTGTATTTCAACTAATTTAAAGGTAGAACGAGATCGATAACCCAACGCCTGGGCCCTTTTAACATACTCGTCATCAAAGTGTTCTTGCATCCATTGATTACTGCTTTTACTGCGCGCCATAGTGTTTGTAGTGTAGAATCATACTTTTTGCGCCTAAAGCATACATTGTTTAGAGCGTAATAGGTATTATAATTTATTGACAGGAAAAAAAGTGTGAATTCTGCCGAGAAAAAGCAATTAAAGTCTCAAGCTCATTCGTTAAAACCCGTAATTATAGTGGGGCAATCCGGTTTATCAGAATCCGTGCTCAAAGAAATCAACATTACTTTAGACACCCATGAATTAATTAAAATTAAAATTCGTGCTGAAAAAGATGTAAGAACACAGATTCGAGATCAAATCATTACCGAAACTAAATCAGAACTAATTCAAACTATAGGACAAATGATTGCTATTTATCGTCAGAACCCTGATAAGTAATACTATTTACTTTTCCAATCATTTTAACTGACGAAAAAATAAACACATCATAAAAAGGAGATCTATATGGCTATTAAGGAAATATTAATCGGTGGACAAGATGGTCTACAGGTCATAATGGATGCGGCCATGGGAAATCGGCATGGCATGATTTCCGGCGCAACAGGTACGGGTAAAACCATTTCTTTGCAGATTCTGGCCGAATCATATTCACGCCTAGGTGTCCCTGTCTTTTTAGCCGATATTAAAGGTGATTTATCCGGCATTGCAAAACCAGGAAAAGAACATAAAAAAATTACTGAACGGATAGAAAAAATACAACTCAGTAATTTTAATTTTCGTGCTAATCCAACCGTTTTTTGGGATATTTTTGGCAAGCAAGGCCACCCCATTCGAACAACGATTTCTGATTTAGGTCCTTTACTTATAAGTCACATGCTAGAGCTCAATGACACCCAAAGTGGCATTGTCTATAGCTGTTTTAAAATTGCTGACGACCAAGGGCTATTGTTACTTGATTTAAAAGATTTTCGCTCAATGCTACTCTGGATGGGCAGAAATGCAAAAGAACTCAGGTCTGAATATGGTAATATTTCCTCTGCAAGTATAGGCGCTATACAACGTCGTTTGTTAATGCTTGAGGAGCAAGGTGCTAGTCAGTTTTTTGGCGAACCAGCTGTTCATCTTGATGATTTTTGCAAAACTGATTTTTCTGGGAACGGTGTCATCAGCATTCTTGATGCCACTGTATTAACCCAAAAATCTCCTCGTCTTTATGCTGTATTTTTACTTTGGCTACTATCCGAATTATTTGAAACGCTGCCTGAAATAGGCGATGCGGATAAACCCAAACTGGTTTTATTTTTTGATGAAGCCCATTTATTGTTTGAACAAGCTCCTCGCGTTTTGGTTAACAAAATTGAACAAATTGTCCGTTTAATTCGATCTAAGGGTGTAGGCGTTTATTTTATCAGCCAAAGCCCACTGGATATCCCGGAAGATATTTTAGGTCAATTAGGATTAAAGATTCAGCATGCCTTACGTGCTTTCACCCCCAAAGATAAAAAAGTGATTAAAGCCGTTGCAGAAACTTTTCGCAGCAACCCTAATCTGGATGTTCAAGAGGTCATTAAAGAGCTTCAAACAGGCGAAGCCTTGGTTTCAGTTTTAAACCGAGATGGAAGCCCTACACCAGTTGAAAGAATACTTATCAGACCTCCTGAATCTCAAATGGGTCCTGTATCCCAAGCCGAAAGAAATGAAATCAAAACTCGCTCTCCATTTAACAACAGATATGATGAGGAGTTAGATAGGGAATCTGCTTATGAAATCCTTAAAAAAAGAGCTGAACAATCCACTGTAAAAGAAAACAAAACAACCCACAGAAAAAGTAAGCGCAACACATCTTCATCTGGTAGAAGTAGACAAAGCGCGGGTGAAGCCCTGCTAAAAAGTGCTGCTCGCAGCATTGGCAATCAGATTGGAAGACAAATTATTCGAGGAATCATGGGGTCTTTATTTGGCGGCCGTCGTTAACTTAGGTGGTTTGTCAGAATACATACGCGGACTCTATACAGAATTTTTTCTAATATAAAATAAAATCAGTGCCATTACCGCCAACATCTATCAACCCCGAGATAGATTCAGCATTATATAACCGATATGCTCTAAGAATAATTTCCTCCAGCCCTTCAACCACTTGATATTGTGATAATTCATCTATTGCTACCCAGCAAGCCTCACTAACATCACTCTGGGCTATCGGTTGTATACCGTCTCCAACCAATATAGCAAAAAAATCAATCACCACGTAATGAAAACCTTCAACTCGACGCTCAACTACAGCAATAAGCTCTTTCACCTCTACGCGCAAGCCTGTTTCTTCAAAAGTTTCTCTTTTACAAGCCTCTTTTAAAGATTCACCGGGTTCCTGGCGCCCCCCAGGAATAGACCATAGCCCAAGTGCTGGTGCTTTGTTACGTTTAATTAATAAAATGCTGCCCGAAGTATTAAAAACCACTGCACTCACACCAATTTTTGGCTCAGGAATCATTTTTTGTTTGATTTTCCATTGATATCCTTCTAATATTAAATTTATACGCTTTATTCACTGCTATTGTCACTCTTTAAATCAGGTGTCATTAAAAGTGAAGAAAAATAAAATACATTATTGAAGCAGACTTCACTTTTAATCTCACAACTATACTCAAGATCAAGTATATTTCATTATGAGGGTCTATCAAATGAATTCAATACAATCACGCCAGCTATATTTTTTTCTATTATTTTTATTCAGTAGTTTTGCACATGCTGCAGATATTGACGCGGGTAAAAATAAAGCCAGCATGTGCTTTGGTTGCCATGGTGCAAACGGTAACAGCAAAATTCCGCAGTATCCTAGCTTAGCTAGTCAGCGAGCTACATACATTGAATCTCAGTTAAAAGCATTCCAGTCTGGAGAACGAAAAAATTCTATCATGCAAAGCATGGCTGCTAACTTTACTGCACAGGACATTCAAAATATTTCAGCCTATTTTGCCAGTATCTCTACTGAGAGTGCTGGAGGTAGCGAAATCCTAGCAGTAAAAGGAAAAGATAAAGCAGCCATGTGCTTTGGTTGCCACGGTACTTTAGCCAAAGGTCGAGGCAGTTTTCCAAAACTAGCAGGACAACAACCTGCATATATTGAAAAACAATTACTCAATTTTAAGAACCGTTCTAGAAAAGGTGGCCCAATGAATGCCATTACCTCTTCCCTTTCTGAACAGAATATTAAAGAACTTGCTGCTTACCTAGGAAGCTTATAGTGCTCCACTATCAAATATAATATGATTGCTCTGATGATTACAGAGAAAACTATATCGTGAATTCAACCACTTGATTTTATTAAAAAGGCGTACTTACGCCTTTTTAATGCTCAGACCTTATCTTCGAGACAGCTAAATCAAACAAAATGATTTATCATACTGCATAAAAAATAATTAACTCGCTTAGTCATAATGAAACAAACGCCTGAACAGACGTCCGACCGAAACTTATCCCTGATCTTTTTATTCTCAGGCACCTTGTTTATCAGTGCTACCTTAATGTTTGTACTGCAACCCATGTTTGGAAAGATACTACTTCCTTACCTGGGAGGGTCACCAGCTGTTTGGAATACCTGCATGGTGTTTTATCAAACTATACTGTTCCTTGGTTATCTGTATGCCCATTTCATATCATCAAAATTCAATCCACATCGCCAAATTCAAATACATGCTGTTGTTATAGCTATCAGTATTATTGCTTTACCTCTGGCATTACCCGAAAACACAGCCCCCCCAACTGAAAGCAATCCCACTTTGTGGCTAATATGGACATTATTTCTTGCTGTCGGCCTACCTTTTTTTGTGGTCTCTACTACATCACCTTTATTACAAAAATGGTTTGCAGGAGTAGGGCACCATACCAGTGAAGACCCTTACTATCTTTATGCTGCAAGCAACGCAGGTAGCATGATTGCACTAATAAGCTACCCTTTCTTACTGGAACCAAATATAGGCCTACTTGAACAAAAAAGCTTCTGGAGTATTGGCTATGGCCTGCTATGTCTGTTAATCATCGCTAGTGCAATTATCTTATGGCAAAATCAGCAAAAACAAACTACTGATAATACAGCTGACATTGATGAGCCTGAAGAATTATCATTTACAACCAAATTACATTGGCTGGCTCTTGCATTTGTCCCTTCCAGCTTACTATTAGGACTTACCAACTTTATAAGCACCGATATTGCTTCTGTTCCTTTGTTATGGATTATTCCTCTTACCTTATATTTATTAACTTTTATTCTGGTTTTTTCCAAATGGGCAGACAAAATTCATCCCACAATGGTCTCTTTACAACCCATTGTGCTACTTCCTTTTATCGCCTATTCCTTTGTTGACCCTGCCGCACTACCCTATTGGCTAAACCTAATTCTACATTTAGTCGCCTTTTTTCTTGCCGTTATGGTCTGCCATGGTGAACTGGCTAAACACCGCCCCCACACCAAATACCTAACTACTTATTATCTAATCATGTCATTTGCAGGAATGCTAGGCGGCATGTTTAACACCTTTGTTGCACCCTTTATTTTTAATGCCGTTTATGAATACCCTATCATGATTGTAGCGGCCTTACTTTTACGCCCAGGGTTCAACAATTACAAACCTGACCTACAAGCGTTATTTCCCATCATCCTATTTTCTATTGGCATGGGTGTTTATCTATTCAGCAATAACCTATCTCAAGCACTGGTTTACAGTGTTACTAACGCCCTAATTTTATTAGCGGGTTTAAGCTACGCCTTCCGTAAACGCCCCGTCAGTTTAGCCTTATTAAGTGGGGTTATTTTATTTTTTACTCTAGGCATACAAAACCTGATCTCAAATACCATATATCAGGAGCGAAGTTTTTTTGGTGTGTTCTCGGTCAGAGAAAGTGTATTACTGGATGAAAACAATAACCCAGAGAGGTATCATGAATTATTTCATGGTACCACCAAGCATGGTGCACAAAGACTTGCAGCTCATTTACAAACCACACCACTGACTTATTACAGTCGTCCTGGGCCTATGGGGCAATTATTTAGTGTTTATGATAGTCAAGATAATTCTTGGGAAATAGGTGCGGTCGGCCTTGGCGCCGGTGCTTTGGTTTGTTATGCAAAAAAACAACAACACTGGACTTTATATGAGATCGATCCATTAGTCATAGATATTGCCCAAAACCCTAAATACTTCACTTATTTACAACGCTGCAGTAAAAATACCACAATGAAAATTGGTGATGCCCGTTTATCTTTGGCTAACGAGCAAGATCAAAAGTTTGACTTACTGATTATGGATGCCTTTAGCTCTGATTCAGTTCCGACACATTTGTTAACACGTGAAGCAATCGAACTCTATTTCACAAAACTTAAACCTAATGGCATACTGGCATTCCATATTACTAATCGCCATTTGGCATTAAAAAAAGTCATTTCAGATCATGTGGCCCATTTAAAACTTTCAGCTTTGATTCAAGAATTTAAACCACAAAATGAAATACCGCTAGTCATTGCAACCGACTGGGTTGTTATGAGTAAAAAAGAACAGACACTGTTGCCATTACGCCAAAGTCGTTTAGGCAATTGGCAAAAACTGCCTTTATATTTTGGCATGAAACCATGGACTGATGACTTCACTAACATTATTGGAATCTGGAAATAATATGACTATGATACTTCAGGAATTAGCACAACTTTGCGACGCAGAAATACAGGGCAATAATACAGCGTTTGAAATTTCTGATGCAGCCGACATAATGACAGCATTAGAAAATCAAGTAACCGTGTTAAGTAGCAGTAAGTATACAAAATACTTAAAAAACACCAAAGCCACAGCTTGCTTTATTTCAAGTCAACTATTGACAGATGACGTACCTGAACATTTAGCTTTACTTGTCTGCGAAGACCCTGAAATAAGCTTTCTTAAAGCAGTTAGCGCTTTACACCCTACACCAACATTAAGCCATTCCATTTCAAAACAAGCAGCTATAGCTGACAATGTTTCTCTGGCTAACAATGTCCATATCGGTGCCTTTTCAACAATAGAAGAGCATTCAAGTATTGGTGATGACACAGAAATATTTGCTAGCGTAAATATAGGTCGCAATGTTAGCTTAGGCAAAAACTGCCGTATCTACCCTAATGTTGTTATCTACGACAACACCCAAATTGGAAACAATGTCACTATCCATTCAGGTACTATCATTGCTGCCGACGGTTTTGGTTATAAATACCGCAATAACGAACACATCAAAGTCCCACATGTCGGTAATGTAGTCATAGCAGATAATGTAGAAATTGGTGCTAATACCTGCATAGATAGAGGTGCATTAGGTTCAACCACTATAGGTGCTGGCAGTAAAATTGATAACCTGGTACAACTGGGACACAACAACCAGGTAGGCAGAAATGTCATTATCTGTGGTCAATCAGGTATATCAGGTTCTTGTACCATAGGCGATGGTGCAATCCTTGCTGGAAGCTCAGGCATTGCCGACCATGTTAATATTGGTCAACAAGCTGTAGTTATGGCCAGGTCAGGTGTTTCAGGTGATATAAAACCAGGCACTCAGGTTTTTGGTTTCCCGGCAAAAGATAAGAAAATAGCCTGGCGTGAATTAGCCTCTTTAAGCAAATTACCTACCTTATTTAAGAAGTTTAAAGACCTAGAAAGTAGGCTGAATAAACTTGAAGAATAAGCATTAAAAGTTAGTAACTATTCAGGTAGCTTTTCATCTCATCCCCGAGTGTTCTTCATAATGTAGTTTACAGGTGTTAATAAGCACATTCAACGCAGTTAAAGAGAAAATCAGGGGTGGGCCTTAATAGTTCCAAAAATTAAATTAAAATTGAAAGCCTGACTAACCTATTAGCTTAGTTAATTCCATCGAAAAAAAGTTACGATACACTATTTGTCTAGTGAATCAATTGCAGCCTTAAATCCCTTCAAAGACAGCTTTACAACTACTTGTCGCTGGGCCATTGTTTTAAAACCAACCTTGACCTCCTGACCCAGTTTAAACTCATTCAAAACATTTCGTTCTATATTAATTGAAGCATAACAACCATCTGGCAAACAAGTTTGTATTACAAAATCAATTTTTTCGTTATCATCAACCTTTAACACAAGACCTGAGGGTAAAAACATTCCTAAAGGTAATTTAAATGATGCAACTAAATGATTATCTGACCCTGTATAAGAAAAACTAACAGACAATAAAACTTTTCCTGATTTTTTAGTTATATAGTTTTGATAAATTAAACAGACATTATCCTTATTTGCAATTATTTGACATTTTTTTTGCCAACTTTGATAAATATTTTCATCATTGACACCCACTCCAGCATTTGTGGCTAAATCAGAAGTCTTTTGCTTATCGACTGCACAAGCAGAATTAATCGTAATAACAAACAAAACAATAAGTCTTACTAAAATATTCATAACACTTTATCCATAATTTTCATTTATTTATACCTAACAAATAAAGTTACCAAAAAAGGTTTTTTTGTAACTCAATGCATAATCAAATACTAGCACAGAGTTAATTATTATCAATATCTATAACTGTAATGCTACAAAGAACAGATACTCATACTGATTGAGTCTGGAAAAACATCTGCTTAGTCACATGCTGTGATGTATGCAGGTTTAGCAAGGAGCCAAAACCAGTCACGTCCAAGCCACGTATATGTGGTGAATGGAAATAATGCAGGAGTATTTATTTGCCTTCCTGCAGGCAAAAAAAAACCCAAGCCATAAGACTTGGGTTTTTTAATATTAAAAGCTTGGCAATTCCCTACTTTCGCATGGCAACCTGCCACACTATCATCGGCGCTAAGCGGTTTCACTTCCGAGTTCGAGATGGGATCGGGTGGTTCACGCTCGCTATGTTCACCAAGCAAACTGGTGGAAGAGCAGACTCAAGACAAAAGACGCTAGTCTTTATCTTATTTCTCTCATTTCTCTCTCATCGTTCTTCAAAACTCTTTATATCAGTCTCTGGACGTCTCAATCTCTTGATCTGGCTCTTCCTTTCGTCTTTAGCCTTGTGTCTTTCGTCTGCTCTTAGGAAATCTGTATTTATATTCTCTCTCAGTTACAAGCGCAATGTCGCTGTGTTAAGTTTTATTCTTAACAATCTCAACATCCAACCTTTGATTGCTC
>JBJPGG010000024.1:0-1831 GCA_048595505.1 Methylococcaceae bacterium | reverse complement strand
ACCTGGTTCTCTACCGAGGCTGTTTCAAAAAGGGTTATAAATAATGACCCAAGCTTAACTGAAACATTTAAAACCATTTGGTGCCAATACTCGGCTAAAAAATAACATAGCTAATAACGGCTATACTTTGTAGAGTGAACTTCAGTCCGCTATAACGAGTATTGTTGTATGTTATGGCGGAGTAATTACCGAAGTCTGCCCTACAACGTACTACCTTTATACTTTAGATCAACCTGTGGTTTATTAATAGCCACGGAAATAAAAGGATATAGCACTATGCATAGAGACTTCTTAAATGCTTTTTTCAGTGAGTTATTAGTTCCAGAATCATTTGCTGACTATTGCCCCAATGGTTTACAAATTGAAGGCACTGAGCGTATCTATAAAATCGCTTTTGCGGTATCCGCCACTCGGGACTCAATTGAACAAGCTGTGAATATCCAAGCGGATAGCTTAGTCGTCCATCATGGTTTATTTTGGAAATTTCATGGTACGAGAACCCTAACCGGTAGTTTTGCCAAACGTGTGTTTCCCTTAGTTAACAACAATATTAATTTATTTGCTTACCACCTACCCTTGGATGCACACCCCACGCTAGGTAACGCTGCCGTTCTTGGGCAACAAATAGGTTGTCAGCAACAAACCCCATTTGGTGATTACAAAGGCAGTCCTACGGGAGTTAAAGGTATATTCAAACACTCTGTATCAGCCAAAGATTTACGCTTAAAGTTACAAACTTTATTAGCCCATAACGTTATTTTAGCCAGCCATGATGAAACCCAACTGATTAGATCCGTAGGGATTATTACCGGTGGGGCAAATAGTGATTGGGTATTGGCTAAAAAAGCAGGATTAGATGCTTATATTACCGGTGAAATATCTGAACACGACTGGCACGAAAGTCAGGAGAGTCAGGTTCATATGTTTGCCGGCGGCCATGCGGCTACAGAAAAAGGGGGAATTTTGAGCCTAATGAAACATGTGCAAACACAATGCAAACTAGACTGTGTATTTATTGATAGCGAGAACCCTGCCTAAAAAGCTTAACGTGCCCATCTATGGGAGATATAGTCCGTTGCATCTTCTATATTTAGATCTCTTGTGCCGCCCCCGGTACGCAAAAAAAAACTTTGCATCTTTATTCTGTTTAAAAAACACCGGGTGTGATGCAGGAGTTACGATAAGTCTACAAACATAGCGCTCATCAACAAAATGAAACATGACATGAGTATTCTGACAAAAACGCGCCCCTAAACTTGATGCTATCGTTGTCATCAACAACTGTTCATATCCATCACTGTCTTTTCTTCTAAGCGTATTAAAATCGTTTTCCAGGCCTAGAATTTCACCATCATCGGCAACACCAATCAGCAATGTCCCTCCTGTAGAACTATTCATAAAGCCAGCCAGCGTTTTTATAACCGTGCTTTCTATACTTTTATTAGTACAAGCCTGCTTGTAATCCCAGCGAAATGACGATTTAAACTCTAATAATGTAAGTCCTCTCTTTTCAAATAAATCTTATTCTGCAACCGAGCCGATAAAAAACGGGCAAAGTCTAACGGAGTTTCTTCCGCTACATCATAAACATTTGCCCTTAATATTCTTTCTATATATTTGTGGGTCATTGTTTAAATAACGATCAATAATCTTCTACTATTTCTACCTCTTCCTCATAAATACCAGATAATTTACGTTGAAATTCATTGGTGACTAACTTTGCATCTTGCCTACTTTTTACTACGCGGGGGGTAATTAAAAGAACTAATTCTGTTTTTCTTTTATCTTTTGTGGTGTTACCAAATAAAGCTCCAATTACGGGAAGTTCATG
>JBJPGG010000023.1:0-1849 GCA_048595505.1 Methylococcaceae bacterium | reverse complement strand
TAATAACCGAGTAAATATTAGTAATAACCGGTAATAACCGAGTAAATATTAGTAATAACCGGTAATAACAGAGTAAATATTAGTAATAACCGGTAATAACCGAGTAAATATTAGTAATAACCGGTAATAACCGAGTAAATATTAGTAACTAGCTGCCCCGGTGCCCTCCGGACACCTTGAGGCATCTTCGCTCCTGCGGAGAGCTGGCCCGATATTGATATTGATTGTATTTAAAACATGTACGACCCGTCAGCGCCGTAATGTAAGCCCCGTCAGCGCCGTAATCGGCAGTGTGCGTGGTTTTCAAACCACATGGGGTCCTGTAAGACCCGTCAGCGCCGTAACCAAAAGTTTGTCGTGACCATGCCCTTTATGACATCATTTCGACCCCTTGATATCTTTCCAACCACATGGGGGCATGTACGACCCGTCAGCGCCGTAAGCAAAAGTTAGCGTTGACATGGTGATTGATATACAAACATTGTTTACCAATGCAAACTTTGTTTACCTCTAAGTTCCTTAAGGATTGCCATGGTGATTAGTAAATATTATGGTAACATGGTGATTTGTAAACCGGCTTTGTGTACAACGGAAACGATCTGTGGCCATGGTGATGTAAACAGTTTTTGTGTACAACAGCAGGTAACTATGCGGACACACAGACACATACACACACAGATACACACACACACAGATACATACACACACACACAGACTTTCGCTTATAGGTATAGATATAGTTTGACGTCCAAACACATCATAGGTGCGCAAATGTAAACAAGCTTGTCTTCAATAAATAAGTAAGTTCATCGACTTTTACTTTATATGGAAAAAAAGCAACCCAGCTGTTACAACTATTGCGCATGCGCATAATTTATAATATATACATAAATGTGACTTTTGTTTATCTCCCAGCATGTTTCAAAGGTAAGACCAACCTTTGTGTGCACATGCCTTATGATCAAGCATTAACTTGTCTTGTTCAATTGTTGTGGCCATATGTAGTTGTATTAGTGGTGAGAGCAGTGTACTTATTACTTTGTTATTCTACATTCTATTCATGTTTCCATAATAGTCAGGCGGCATTTGTTTTCTACTTTAAAATTCGTGCCAAAAGCACTTTTATTGTTGGTTCTGTTAGTCTTTACATTACTGAAGTGAGTTTTGCCTGTTGCCAAGATCGCATAATCCCATTTCATACGTTAAAATGGGAAATCCAAGATGGTTACCGCGGAATCATGAAAAGTTACAAATGCTCATATCTTTGTAACCAACTAAGACAAAAACATGTATGATATGCGCTTTTGTATGTTTTCCGACCCAAGGAATCCAATTCCAGCATTATTTAGTCCGAAAAACTGTATGTAGTCATTCAAATCCTAAATGGCCAGCATTCACATATGTTCATATATGGTGTTCAAGCATCTATGCTAAGTCATTAATGGGGTCACGAAACACCAATAAATGTCCTGTTGTATGCTTTGAAATACCATGAATGCAAGGTCACCATTATATTATCAGATACTGATTCAAGAAAACAATATAAAATGCAAGATGGCCACCACACATTCATGAAAATGAGATTATGATTGTTATGCGCCGTCGACTATGATTACACTTTTGCGACATGTCCTGTTTATGTTTGGACATATACATTCAAAACAAACAGTCAATTCCCATATCATGTGTTCGGGAAACATAAACGAGATCACGGAATGAAAGTTCATTAATATAAATATTTGTACTGCGAATGATTTCCTGCATTGCTATTCAGGTCCATCTACATCCACAGGTCGACCTGGATACACATTCTGACAAGAGTCTCCACATCCACACATGTCAGTGCACT
>JBJPGG010000022.1:0-17688 GCA_048595505.1 Methylococcaceae bacterium | reverse complement strand
ACAGCGAAACGATTTAATGGAAATAATGGATGATCGAAATGAAACGACTTCCACCCTCATGATGAGTCAATTACCCACGGATCAATGGTATCAATCTATTGGTGACAATACACTGGCTGATGCCATTTTAGATCGGCTAATGCATAACGCTCATCGTATTAAATTAAAAGGAGAATCTATGCGAAAAACACAGTCAAATTTGACTGATGGTGAATACTTAGAGGTAAAATAACCAAAATCCAATGCGTGAACAAGGGAGGTGTTCACGATGGTAATTATGAGCGTTCACGATCATAAGAATACGCATCAGGCGGGTTTCGCTTACCCGCACTGTTTGTCGTGATTATAATTGTTTTTCTTACGGGTATTACAATTAACTATACATTACAACAAAATCGGCGTGAAACAATCTCAAAAATGCAAGCAGGCTTGACGGTGACATTATATAGTGTTATTCAGCAAATAGATAACTGGACTGAAGAACGTTTTAATTTTTTGCTGCAACTGGGGCAAAATTCACAGCTAGTAGATATCAGCGAACGATTATTGGAATTGTCAGTTAACCCTGATGAATTAAAAACATCACCCGAATTGGCTGAAATACTTCAATTTTTTACCCAATGGGAGGAAAAATTTGGGCGTAGTGGTTTTTTTGTGATTAATCCACAAATGATAAATATTGCTTCAGCACTGGATAGCAATATTGGTATCCGTAATCTAATTGCTGAACAACGTCCCGGTTTATTGAAAAAATCCTTCAATGGTGAAGCTGTATTTATTCCGCCCATTGTCTCTGATTTAAATAGGGATGACCCACAGATATCTGATAACTGTGGGCATCATTGTATGAGTATGTTTTTTGCAGTACCAATCAGAAATAGCAAAAATGAAGTAATTGCAGTATTGACCCAGCGATTGGCTTTCGATAGTGATTTATCTACTATTTTACGATTTGGTCGGATTGGAACCAGTGGTGAAAGTTATATATTTGATGATTCAGGTTTATTAGCTTCAGAAAGTCGGTTTCGAGAGCATTTAATGAAAGCCTGACTGTTGCAAGCAGAACAACATGAAAGCGGCACTGTTGAAACTCGTGACCCTGGCGGTGATATATTACAAGGGTATCAGCCGATAAAAAACAAAAAAAAGGCGCTAACAAAGATGGCAGATACACTTATCGGTCTGAGTAAAAAAGGCTTTGGAATATATCAAAGTAAATTAGTTAGTAATAGTGAAGCTTATAGTGATTATCGAGGCGTTCCTGTCTTTGGGGTCGGAGTATGGGATTTTCGACTTGGCATTGGTATTACAAGCCAAATAGATGTAGAAGAAGCTTTAGCTGGCTTTTATCGCTCGAAAACCAGTTTATTGACCATTGCAGGGATATTATTGTTGCTTTTTATTAGTGCAATTGTATTTACACTTACACTTGCGAGTCGAGCAGCTCATGCTATGGGGCGGTCACGAGATGAACTGGAAGCGCTGGTTGATGACAGAACGCGAGAACTCAAAAACTCTCAAAATAGATTGCTAGCTTCAAGTGTTCAGCTAACGGAGGCAAAAGAAGAAGCTGATGCCGCTAATCTTGCGAAATCTGAGTTTCTCGCCAATATGAGCCATGAAATCCGTACACCGATGAATGCCATTATCGGTTTTACAGAGTTATTAAACGAGCAGATTGAAGAGCCAAAACTAAAATCATTTGTTAAAACCATTCAATCTGCGGGTCGTAATTTATTGACTTTAATTAATGATATTTTGGATTTATCAAAAATAGAAGCTGGCAAATTTGAGATAGAAAAAACAGCGACTGATCCACATGACATTTTTTCTGAATTAAATGCTGTTTTTGCTTTAAAAATGAATGAAAAAGGGTTGAAATTTATCATGGAAGTTGATCCGAACATCCCCAAAAGTTTGATATTAGATGCAGTACGGTTACGCCAAGTATTATTAAATTTAATTGGTAATGCTATTAAATTTACCGATAAAGGGTTTGTTCGTTTAAGGGCGTATACAACTAACGAAGATAAAAATAATAGTAAATTAGATTTACTGATTGATGTGGAAGACTCTGGAATTGGTATTTCAGACGATCACCTGGAAAAGGTATTTGGGGAGTTTGAACAAACCAGTGGGCAAAACCAAAAAAAATATGGAGGAACAGGTTTAGGTTTGTCAATAAGTCAACGATTAACGACGTTAATGGGCGGTAAAGTTTCACTGCAGAGTGAGCTAGGAAGTGGTTCTATTTTTACTGTAACTTTATTTAAAGTTGATGTTTCCTCATTAATTGCTGAAGATATTAAAGACAGTGCGTTACAAACACAAATTGACTTTCATCCTTGCTCAATCCTAATTGTTGATGATGTTGCTGCTGATAACAGAGATTTGTTGCTTGCCTTCTTTGGAGAGAGTGAAATAAATATTACAGAAGTAGAAAATGGTTTAGAAGCTGTAAACTTAGCCAAACAACAGACTTTTGATCTTATTCTGATGGACATTCGGATGCCTGTGATGGATGGTTATCAAGCTGCTAAAGAGATTAAAGCATTTTCAAAAGTCCCTATTGTGGCGTTAACTGCATCCGTTATAGAAAATGAATTTAAGCAATCAAATAGAGAAAATTTTGATGGTTATTTGAGAAAGCCAGTTTTAAAGACTGAGCTAACTGACGAGTTACGTCATTTTCTAGCATTTGATGAAGTGATAAAAAGAGAGAGCAATCATCAGACTTTAATGTTAAATGATGTGGATCTTAAGTGCCTACCCGTTGCCTTTGAAAAATTAAAGGTATTAATAGAGCAATGTAAAGAGGCATCTAAAAGCAACAATATATCTATCAATAAACAGTTTGTAGATGCTGTCACTGAGGTTACAAATGAATGCCCCGTTTCTGTTTTAGTTGAGTATGCTAAACAATTAAATGAAGCAATACAGAGTTTTGACATTGCAAGCATTAAGAGCCGTTTAAACGATTACTATATCAAGGAACGCTTCAGTTGCAGGCCAAGCTAATAAGGCAAGATGATAGTAAGGTATTATTACCGGTTAAACTGACTTTACAGGCTTGCAATGATCGATATTGTTTGGCACCTGAGCAGTTACAAATGAACATTTCAGCTGTAAATATGCAGTAAGAAACTCTAGCGATATTTATTAGTGGGTGGTTTTTTTGATAGCGGGTTTAATTGAAGTAAAGTTGATCCAGGTCAAAGAATAATAGAAAAAAACCATCATAATTACGCCTCCTTATAAAAATAAAACTTGGAGAAAAAAATGGCTTTAATTACGTGGACTGCTGAACAATATGGTACTAAAGTTGGATTTGCAGATGATGAGCACAAAGATATTTTTGCTTTGCTAAATAAGTTATATGATGAGGCAACAGGTGGGGCTGAGCGTTCTCAAATAGGGGCTTCATTAGATGCATTGATTGCTTGTGTTGTTGATCATTTTGCTCATGAAGAAAAAGAAATGGAAGCAAAAGGTTATGCTGCTTTAGCGGCGCATAAAGCAGAGCACGATGCATTGGTAGGTACTTGTGCTGGTTTACAAACAAAATTTCATGCGGGTGAAGCTGACGTGACAGAAGAAGTGGGCCAAATGGTTAAAGGTTGGTTAGATAGTCATATTCCAACTTTTGATTTTGCCTATACTGAAGCTTTGAATAGTTAAGAAAGATACGAAGACAAAAGCCTGTGAAAATTCATTTCACAGGCTTTTTTTTGCCTGATGAAAAAGTAGCTCTGAATGGTCTACACTTACTACTAAATATGTACTTCAAGGGAATGTAAATTGAATTATACCAAAATCCAAATGTAGAAAATAATTTCTAATTCTGGAATAGAATGGGATGATGGGTTAGAATTGACAGGTTAATTTGTGATAGGTCGGATAAAAATAAAACAGTCTTTGAATGAGGGACTGTTTGAAAACAATAAAAACGATATAACGCATACAAGTTTATAACTACAAACGGGAGACTTCTCCGTGAAGAAAACAAAGCAACTATTCGCTGCTCTTACCTTGATGGTGTTGGGTTTGGGGTCTGCTCATGCGGATTACACCCTCAATTTGATGAGGGGGGTCACCAAACTCAGTAATGATATTTATGATCTCCATATGCTGATTTTCTGGATCTGCGTACTTATCGGCATTGCTGTATTTGGCACCATGTTTTACTCGATTTACTACCATCGTAAATCAATGGGCCATGAAGCTGAGCAGTTCCATGAAAATACTACGGTTGAGATTATTTGGACGATTATTCCAACTCTAATTTTAGTCGGCATGGCCATTCCTGCAACAAAAACAATGTTGGAGATGGATGATGTTAAAGAAGCTGAGATGTCGATTAAAATAACAGGTTGGCAGTGGAAATGGGAATATGAATACATGGACAATGACGTCCATTTTTTCAGCAGTCTGGATGAAGCAAGTAATCAGGCGCGTCAAAAAAACTCAGGGATAGACCCTCGTTCGGTTCCTCATTACTTGTTAAATGTAGACAAGCCATTAGTTATTCCTATTAATACAAAAATTCGTTTTTTGTTTACGGCTGCTGATGTTTTACATTCATGGTGGGTGCCTGATTTAGGTTGGAAAAAAGATACCGTACCAGGGTTTATTAATGATGCTTGGACTTTAGTTGAAAAACCGGGAACTTATCGTGGCCAATGTGCTGAACTTTGCGGGAAAGATCATGGTTTCATGCCTATCGTAGTGATAGCTAAAGAAAAAGCAGATTATGATGCCTGGGTTGTAGAGCAAGAGGCTTTAGCTGAAGCTGAAGCAAATGCAGCTGAAAAAGAATGGGCTGCAGATGAGTTAATTGCTAAAGGTGAAACCATTTATGCTAATAACTGTGCTTCATGTCATATGGCTGATGGTGCAGGGTTGCCAGGTACTTTTCCTGCAATGACTGGTAGTTCTATTGTCACTGGCGATATGAGTGCACAGGTTGATTTGATGATGAACGGAAAAGGTATGATGCCTGCTTTTGGTCAAATGCTTAGTGCAGTTGATTTTGCCGCGGTTTCTACGTTTATTCGTAATGGTTTGGGAAATTCTATGGGTGATTTAATTCAACCCTTAGAAATTCAGGCCCTACAGTCAGCAGTAACAGAAGAGGACGATGACGAATAAATCGTTATCTTTAGTTTCTTGAGTCTAAATCTATTCAAATATTAAAAAGAGGTATTGAGTATGTCTGCTGTATCAGCTGAACATGACGATCATCATGATCATGGCCCTGCAAAGGGCCTTTTAAGGTGGGTTGTTACCACCAACCATAAAGATATAGGTACATTGTATCTAGTGTTTGCATTGGCAATGTTTTTTGTCGGAGGTGCAATGGCTTTGATTATTCGTTCAGAGCTTTTTGAACCGGGTATGCAATTTGTTGATCCCCAGTTCTTTAATTCCATGACTACCATGCATGCTTTGGTTATGGTATTCGGTGCGGTTATGCCTGCATTTGTTGGTCTGGCTAACTGGATGATACCCATGATGATTGGGGCGCCAGATATGGCTTTACCGCGAATGAATAATATGAGCTTCTGGATGTTGGTTGCCGGCGTATTATTACTAGCAAGCACATTATTCATGGAAGGTGGTGCACCTGCTTCCGGTTGGACTTTATATCCACCCTTAGTACTACAGACGGGTAATGCATTACCCTTTGCAATTTTCTCAGTACATTTACTGGGTATCTCATCAATCATGGGTGCGATTAATATTATCGCGACTATTTTCAATATGCGTGCTCCGGCAATGTCATTGATGAAAATGCCATTATTCGTTTGGACATGGTTGATTACTGCATTTCTTTTAATCGCTATCATGCCGGTTTTTGCCGGTGCGGTAACCATGCTGCTAACTGATCGTTTCTTCGATACCAGTTTCTTTGATGCAGCGGGTGGTGGTGATCCAGTTCTTTATCAGCATATTTTCTGGTTCTTCGGACACCCTGAAGTTTATGTAATGATCCTACCTACTTTTGGGGTGGCATCTACGATTATCCCTGTGTTTGCCCGTAAGCCTTTATTTGGCTATGCTTCTATGGTTTATGCAACAGCAGCCATTGCTTTCCTTTCATTCATCGTTTGGGCTCACCACATGTTTACAGTGGGTATGCCTCTGGCGGGTGAATTGTACTTTATGTATGCAACCATGTTGATTGCCATTCCAACCGGTGTGAAAATTTTTAACTGGACAGCAACCATGTGGAAAGGGTCAATGACTTTTGAAACACCTATGCTGTTTTCAATTGCTTTCGTAGTACTTTTCACTATGGGTGGGTTTACTGGCTTGATGATGGCAATTGCTCCGGTTGATTTTCAGTACCATGATACTTATTTTATTGTTGCGCATTTCCATTACACTTTAGTGCCTGCTTCGATCTTTATTCTGATGGCTGCTGGCTATTACTGGTTACCTAAGTGGACTGGAAATATGTATGACGAAAGACTGGCTAAGTTGCATTTCTGGTTGTCTGCCGTTTCTGTTAATATTCTTTTCTTCCCTCAGCATTTCTTGGGACTAGCAGGTATGCCACGTCGTATTCCTGATTATGCCATTCAATTTGCTGATTGGAATATGATCTCTAGTATTGGTGCTTTTATTTACGGACCAAGCCAGTTGATATTCGTGTACATAGTCTATAAAACAATTAAAGGCGGTACTGGCGAAAAAGTAACGGATGAAGTTTGGGAAGGTGCGAGTAAACATGGTCTGGAATGGACTTTGCCTTCGCCTCCTCCATATCACACATTTACTACACCACCAGAAAAAGTTCCAACAGAACATTTCTAAATATTTATAAGAGGATACAGACAAGATGCTTTGTCTAGAAATAGGCAAAGCATCAGTTGAATAAATGAAGACAAGAACAAAAAATATATTAACTGCAATTATTTTGATTGCAGTTGCAGCAACAATTTATGTTTTCGCAGTGATGAGAGCAATGTCTCAATGAGTGAAAACCTCGAACAACAAAATACTAGGCTGGTTCGAAAGTTAGTATTTATTGTTATTGGAATGTTTGGTTTTGGTTATGCTTTGGTACCTATATATGATGTTTTTTGTGATATTACAGGTCTTAATGGTAAAACGGATACAGAGGCAGTTGCTGGTGAAAAGTATGAAATTGATTTAACGAGAGAGATAACGATTGAATTTATTACTTCTCTAAATAAATCAGCACCGATGGTGTTTAGTACTGAAACTAAAAAGATGAAGATTCATCCGGGTCAATATTATACGGTGAATTTTTATGCGGAGAATAAAACAGATAAACAAATGGTTGCCAGAGCAATTCCCAGTGTTACACCGGGACAGGCAGCTGAATATTTAAAAAAAACAGAGTGTTTTTGTTTTTCGGAACAGACATTCGAGCCTAAAGAAGGTAAAACCATGCCGGTTCGGTTTGTTATAGATCCTGAATTACCATCAAGATATAAAACAATCACACTTGCATATACTTTTTTTGATAATACCGAAAAACGGTAAAAAATAACAAGGGGTAGGGTAGTATGTCTACAAATGATGCTTATTACATTCCAAATAAGGCAGTCTGGCCAATAATAGGTACAGCAGGCTTATTGATAACATTGATTGGTTTTGCTAATCATTTAAATGGAAATTCTATAGGGTCTACATTGATGGTTTTGGGCTTGGTGATTTTCATTATCATGTTTGCCGGGTGGTTTACATTGCAAGCGGGTGAAAGTGAAGCGGGCATGTACAACCATGGTGTAGGAATATCCTATCGCATGGGAATGATGTGGTTCATTTTTTCAGAGATTATGTTTTTTGCCGTGTTCTTTGGCACACTATGGTATACACGTAATTTATCTATGGACTGGCTAGGTGGTATAGGTGATGGTCCTGGGCGATCAACCGCAATGTTATGGCCGGATTTTGAAGCAGTATGGCCAACTAATGGACCTGGAAATGTCGGTGGCGACTTTGAAGAAATGGGGGCTTTTGGACTTCCTTTTCTTAATACGCTTTTGCTATTAACTAGTGGTGTAACCTGTACATGGGCTCATCATGGTTTGTTAGCTAAAAATCGTGACCAATTAATTAAAGGTTTGATGGCGACTGTAGGATTGGGTTTTCTATTTGTTGCTTGCCAAGCTTTTGAATATTATGAAGCTTACCATGATATGGGTTTGACACTAGGGTCGGGCGTATATGGCTCAACATTCTTTATGTTGACAGGCTTTCATGGATTCCACGTTTGCGTGGGGGCTATTATTTTATCTGTTATTTTGTTCCGTAGTTGGAAAGGGCATTTTACCCCAGAAAATCATTTTGCCTTTGAAGGTGCAGCATGGTATTGGCATTTTGTTGATGTTGTGTGGTTAGGTTTATTTATCTTTGTGTATATTATTTAAACAAAACGTCAGTAGTAAAAAAAGCGCGGTCAGATGACTGCGCTTTTTTTTTGCCATAGAGACATGGGTTTAAAAAGGAATTAGTTATTCAGAATTCGAGTTAATCTTTATCCTATAAAAATCAGTTGGACATGGATTTTACCTCGCCATATGGGAGGTAATGAAAAGCCTAATTAATCTAAATATTCAATAGCTTGTGTGAAAATTTAGCGGTCAACTGATTTTTCTAGGTTTATAGATTGATTTTGCTTTACCATTTGCATTCTAGCACCGATACCTTCGGGTTTTACTAGTCCTGTTGCATAAGCGATATAAAGCAGAATAAATAAAACCAATGAAAGCCCTATTCTAAAGGTGAGCGCTTTGACGGTTTTTTCGGGATTCTCTTGTTCTTTATGCGTGACTAAATGAAATAAAGCAGAACCTAAGCTAATAAGAATAAATATAAAGGCAATAATAAAAAAGATTTTTATAGGCATGATTGTTGTTTTTACACAAAAAGAAAGTTAGCTAATATTAAAACATTTGTAACTATAAGTACCTAGTGATTTAATGCGGATATAAACATGAAAATAGAAATAGCTAGGTTGAGTTTAAAATTTAGTTGGTTATCGTTTGCATTGTATCTGCTTGTTTTAACCTTATTAGTGTCGCTTGGGTATTGGCAATTAGGTAGGGCAGATGAAAAACAATCCTTCTTAGCAAAACAAAAGTTATCTGAGGGTAAGGATATAGTAAAAATATCATCAGCTCTAGATGTTAATTCAGACAGTTTAAGATATAGAAAAACTGAAATAACGGGGTATTATGATCAGGCACATCAATATTTAATTGATAATCAAATCATCAATGGACAGGCCGGCTATTTTGTTATGACACCTTTTCTGATTAATGGAATAAACAAAGCTGTATTGGTTAATAGGGGTTGGGTGATATTAAATAAAGATAGACGTGTATTACCAGAGCTATCAATTTCTACTTTGAAAACAAGGGTTTCAGGTAGAATTAATAATTTTCCTGTCGTAGGGCTACAGTTGGCAGGCGCTGAAATTCCAACAGATGGCTGGCCATCAGTTGTGCAGGTGGTTGATAGTAAAATATTATCTAAAAAACTAGGGTATGCATTGTTACCTTTTCAAGTAGAGTTAGATGTTGGTTTGGCTGATGGCTACCTACGGAATTGGAAAAAAAATGCAGTTATGCCACCTGAAAAACATGTTGCTTATGCCGTACAATGGTTCGGATTAGCAATCACCTTAACAATATTATTTATTTGGGTTAGTCGTAAAAAAGTTAAATGAGCGAACAACATAAAAAAAACAAACGTATCATCATTATTATCTTTGCAATGTCAATCGTTCCATTTGGAATAGCCTGGTTTTTGTCCAGTAACGCTAGTTTGATGGGGCCTAGTATTAATAATGGTGAATTGATATCACCTCCTGTGACTACTGAGAAATCAGAGTTTGTTGGCTATGATGATTTTTCCATAAAGAACATGAAAGAGCTAGCTGGCCATTGGGTACTGGTTAATGTAATTCCTAGTGATGATTGTAATTTGGTTTGCCAGGAGGCGATTCACAAAACCAAGCAATTACGGTTAATGATGAACAAGGATTTAACGCGTATTCGTAGGGTTGTTTTGATTATTCCAGACATTAATGCAGATTTGGCAAAACAGTGGTGGAAAGATGATCTGCGTTTATTAAGATCAAAACCTGCTGAGTCATTGCAGCTCAAGCTAAAGAAGATTATGCAGGATAGTATTCCTGACGGGATACTTATTTTAATGGATCCCTTAGGTAATTTAATGATGCAGTATGAGTCAGGCTTTGATCCTTATAAAGTCAAAAGAGACTTGAGAAAATTATTAAGAATTTCACAAATTGGTTAAGATAATGTTTAGAAAAACCACCTTATTCACCTTAGTTTTAGCATTAGTTATTATCGTTTTAGGGAGTTATATTCGTTCCTCTGGCGTTGAATTGGGTTGTCCCGATTGGCCTGGCTGTTATGGTAAAGCTTTAGTTTCATCCGATGCAGAGTTCATATCAAACGCGCAGAAAACCTTCGCTAATACTCTTCTAAACCTGAATAAAGCAAAGCTGGAATTGACGTTACGTTATTTGGCTTTGGCTATGGCAGGATTGTTATTCGTTCTGGCCATATTTTCATGGGTACAGAAAGGTTATCGTCGAGCAACAGTAGCATCAACTACATTATTGCTAGGACTGATTGCTTTATATGCCATGTTATCAAAATGGGTGGTCGAATTTAAAGGGATGCCTGTTGTTTTAACAGGGTATGTGTTGCTGGGTTTTGTGCTCTTTTGGGTGACGTACTGGCTTTATTTGAGACTCAAAAATGCAAGTTTTATAAAAGTTGATAGAGGCTGTCAAAAGGGGCCCGTACTATTTTCAGCTCTGTCGATACTGGTTTTGTTCGTACTGGTTTCTCTGGGGATCTGGACTAGTACTAACGGAGCGGCTTTAGCATGTGCTGGTTTTCCTCAATGTAACAATAGCTGGATTCCTGCTGTTAATTTTTTACAAGCGTTTGATGTTTTTGCTGGATTAAAAAACAATTACCTAGGGCTTTTATCTTTTGATGGTCAAGTCGCAGTCCAGTGGATACATCGTGTAGGGACACTGTTTTGTTTTATGTTTCTGACTGGGTTGATGTTGAAAGCAACCTCAGGGGCCAATGCCAAACCTGTGCGTAAAGCAGGGATAGTGCTCAGTGTTTTTCTGTTAATAGAAATTATGTTAGGTATAGCCATCATCAGAATGGAATTACCTCGGGTTATTGGGATTTCTCACAGCCTATTTGCTGCGTTGCTGATGTTGCCAGTCATTAACATATTTTTTTATAGCCGTTATGCCTTAATTGACACTGTAGCAGAAACAGAAAGTCTGGCAATAAATGAGTCAGTGGCCGAGGCTGATGTGTTGGAAGACGTTTATGTCGAACCAACAGCAGAGTCATTATATTTACGCTTAAAAACACAATTAAAGAAAACAAGAACAGGACTAGGCGGTGTCTTATCCGCTATTCCGTTAGGCCAAAAAGAAATCAACCAAGACTTATTGGAAGAAATTGAGTCTAGCTTGATAATGGCTGATATTGGCATAGATGCAACTAATGATATTATTTCTCGGTTAACAGAAAGTCTTGAACGGCATCAATTGAATGATGGTCTTGCTTTAGAAACGGCTTTAAAGCAAATGTTGCTGGACATGCTACAACCTTGCTGCCAACCACTGAAAATACCAGAGCAACAGCAACCTTTTGTTATTTTGGTTGTGGGTATCAATGGGGTAGGAAAAACTACCACAATTGGTAAACTGGCAAAGCGACTGCAAGTGCAAGGGCATAGCGTGATGTTGGCAGCAGGTGATACATTTAGAGCCGCTGCTGTTGAGCAACTACAAGCCTGGGGAGATCGCAATAATATTCATGTGGTTGCACAGCATACCGGGGCTGATTCTGCTTCAGTTATTTATGATGGCGTGCAATCAGCACAGGCAAAAGGAATTGATGTATTAATTGCTGACACTGCAGGTCGATTACATACAAAGTCAAACTTAATGGAAGAGTTAGGTAAAATCAAACGGATTATGAAGAAAGTGGATGAAACTGCCCCACATGAGGTATTGTTAGTACTTGATGCAGGGACAGGACAAAATGCACTGTCACAGACGAAAATTTTTAACGAAGTTGTTGGGCTAACAGGATTGGCAGTAACAAAGCTGGATGGTACCGCAAAAGGTGGGGTGATGTTTGCTTTAGCAAGACAATTTGGACTTCCAATTCGTTTTATCGGTGTAGGAGAAGGTATTGATGACCTTCAGGATTTTGATGCGCAGGCTTTTGTGGATGCCTTATTTGTAAAAGATTAAGATGCTAAAATTTGACCATGTAAGTAAACGATATGCCGATGGTGGAGATGCTCTGCTGGATGTCACTTTTAATTTAAAGCAAGGTGAAATCGCTTTTTTAACCGGACACTCAGGTGCAGGAAAAAGTACTTTACTTAAATTAATTGCTATGATGGAATTGTGTAGTCGTGGTCAAATATTGATGGATGGACAAAATTTAAATAAACTTACTGAAAAACAAATACCTTTTATACGCCGCAAACTCGGTTTAATTTTTCAGGATAACAAATTATTACAAGACAGAACAATTTTTGATAATGTCGCCTTGCCTTTGGTCGTATCAGGTCATGGCTACCAGGAAATCCGAAGAAGAGTGAGGGCAGCGCTAGATAAAGTAGGCTTGTTGAGTAAAGAAAAAAAATACCCGCAAGCATTATCAGGAGGGGAGCAGCAACGAGTGGGGATAGCGCGGGCTGTTGTCAGTAAACCTCAGGTGATTTTGGCTGATGAACCTACAGGCAACCTGGATCCTGATTTGTCTAATGAAGTTATGCATTTGTTTGAACAATTCCAGAAGGTGGGGGTAACTGTGTTGATTGCAAGTCATGATATTAACTTGATAAGTCAGATGGGACATAGAATCTTAACACTAGAGCATGGTAAGCTTTTAGCGAGTTAATGATGAAACATAAACCTCGCCAAAGACAAAATAAAAGTGGTAGTGATTTTTCTGATAAATCACAAGCTTATGTACATATTCATGCCCATGCCTTGTTTTCTAGTTTAGGACGACTGATTCGAAACCCGTTTACCACCAGCATGACCGTTGCTGTCATGGCTATCGCTATTTCATTAGCATCCGGGTTTTATTTGCTTGTTGTTAACATGCAGCAGATAACAGGTGACTTGGAATCTACTAATCAAATATCATTGTTTTTAAAGTCAAATGTCAGTGGTAGAGCAGCTGAAAAACTGACTGAAAAAATCAGCTTAAATGTCGATATAGAGCAAGTTAAGTTGACTTCAAAAGCTCAGGCTCTGGATGAATTTAAAGCATACAGTGGTTTTGGTGATGTATTAAAAGTTCTTGAAACAAACCCGTTGCCAGCAGTGATACAGGTATTGCCTAAAAATACCCTAGAAGATTTGCACAGTGTTGAATCGTTAATGACTGAGTTTAATCAGTTTCCTGAAGTAGATTTTGCACAATTGGATATGCAATGGGTAAAGCGCTTGCAATCTATGATGCAGATTATGCAGCGGGGCGTATTTTTATTAACAATATTGTTGAGTTTTGCTGTTTTATTTATTACCGGAAATACCATACGGTTAGAATTGCAAAATAGACGGGATGAAGTGCTAATTGCAAAATTGGTAGGAGCAACTCATGCTTTTATCCAGAGACCTTTTTTATATACTGGTTTCTGGTTGGGCTTTTGTTCAGGCCTGGTCGCTTGGGTGATAGTGACATTAATGATGTTTATATTACAAAGCCCTATTGAAAATCTTTCCGTACTTTATGACGGGGCTTTCGGTGTGAGTTATTTAGGATTTTTAGATACCCTAGTGTTGCTGAGTATTGCATCTTTTCTTGGTGTGCTGGGTGCATGGATAGTGTTGGCTTATCAATTGAAACAAATAAAACCTGAATAAAACAGTGTTGTGGGGTAGCCGAATTTATAGGTGCAGAACAATAAAGCCGAATGTGAAAGCCATATTGAACTTAAAAAATTATTAGCACTCTCATCAATTGAGTGCTAAAATTAGTATAGTTCCTATAAAAGAGGTTTTTTATGAGTAATACACTGGCTTTACCAACTAATTTATCTGTCGGTAGCTTTGATTCATATGTAAATACAGTGAGTCAAATGCCTAAATTAACACCAGAACAAGAGCAGGAACTAGCTGTTCGTTATAGGGATCATGGTGATATTGAAGCTGCACGTAAATTGGTAATGTCAAACCTTCGCTTTGTTGCCCATGTGGCGCGTGGATATAGCGGTTATGGCTTGCCATTAGCTGACGTTATGCAAGAAGGCAATGTAGGCCTAATGAAAGCGGTTAAACGCTTTGACCCAACTGTGGGGGTACGTTTAGTATCATTTGCAATTCATTGGATTAGAGCCGAAATTCACGAATACGTTATCAAAAACTGGCGTATCGTCAAAGTTGCTACAACAAAAGCACAACGTAAATTATTCTTTAACCTGAGAAAATCAAAGAAAGGTTTAGGTTGGTTATCAAAAGATGATGCTGAAGCAATAGCAGAAAACCTGAATGTAGATTTAAAAATAGTCTATGAGATGGAAGAACGCCTTGATGGGCGTGATATGGCGTTTGATATGCCAACAGATGACTCCTCAGAAGATAAAATTTCTGCACCGGCTAATTATTTGGAACAGCATGAAGCTGATCCTGCTTTGTTGCTGGAAAATGCAGACTGGAAAGGACATAAAGAAAGCTTATTATCACAGGCATTGTCTGAGCTAGATGAGCGTAGCCAGGATATTTTAAATAGCCGCTGGTTATCTGAAAAAAAAGCAACCTTACATGATCTGGCTGCTCGTTATAATGTCTCGGCTGAACGTATTAGACAGCTGGAAAAAAATGCCATGAAAAAGTTAAAGGATGCGGTGGTTTTAGAGGCTTAATTAAAAAATAGGCTAGCATCATGAACAGAAGTTTCATATAATACCCGTTCTGTGCCGGGGTGGCGAAACTGGTAGACGCGTTGGATTCAAAATCCAATTACTTCGGTAGTGTCGGTTCGATTCCGACCCTCGGTACCACAGATTAGTTTTACCACGTTTTAGGACGTATAAAAAAACCAGCGTAAATGCTGGTTTTTTTGTGTCTATCGTTTTTGACATTTATAGTAATCGAGTGTTACATGGAGAGTATATTTTGATACTCTTTGCATAACAATGTGGCACCGTATGGGCAACCCCTGTATTTCCTTAACCAACGTAAAAGGTAATCTTAATTTTGATCCATGTGGGTCTATTGGAAAAGCTTATCTGTTGGCATATAAAATACTAGTGATTAAACTCTGTAAAAAAGTATAATCACTTTTTCCAGGTTTTCAGGTAATAGCTTATTAACAAGGCATATTTTCTTTATTAATATATTATCAAAGCAAATGTGCTTGAAGGGCTAGTAAATAATTACTTAGCAGGGCTATATACTTGTTAATCAATGGTGTTATGGATAAACTGGTCGAAGCAAAAATCAAATATGCATTTTCAGGAGCTTCAATCCCAAAGGGTAAATTATGTAGTGCAGAATATGACTATGAAGATGCTCATTGGGGATTTGTTGGTACCACTTGGGAAGAGCACAATGTCATATTTCTTAGGGAACATGAATCTTCCCTAAGTTTTTTTACAGCTGAGGCTTTTTGCTATTACTTACCTGCATTTATGATGGCTGAGTTACAGGAACCTGAAATGGCTGATATTATTGCTGAAGGTATTGCGTTTCATTTAACAGATACCCCGTTAACAAAAGAAAGGATTTCGCTGTTAAGCAGGGATCAGTTATTGGCAATTGTTGCATTTTTTGAATGCTGTGCAGCTCGTTATCATGACAGCGTGAATGATACTTGTTTTAGTAAGGCTGCGGATGAAGTAAGAAAATCAATTAATGGCAGCTGATTGGGTAAGGGTCGGTTTCTCTCCGACGAGAAGGGGCTATCATTCTAGCCCCGACCCTGTTTTATTGAAGGAACCATAATGACGCTATCGATTTAGACTCTGAAAAAGGGTGTATTTAATAGTTAAGGCTTGGTAGATGGATTGTTTTTTATTGACACTTTAATAACTAACAAATAAAATCAATATTTAATTCAGTGTAGGTAAACTTGCCCGGTTTACTGGTTAATATCAACTTATCAAGGCGAATTTACCTGATATTAATTATCAGGGCGAAAGCGCCTGAAAATAAGGGTAATATCAGGTTATCAGGGCGAAAGTGCCTAAGAAGAATAGTTAGGCAAATTTAGAGTGAGGTTATGAATAAAAAATCATCAAAGGAACAACCTGTTTCAAAAATAGTCTGGCTTTTTGTTGGGGGGATGATCGCAACAGGGATAACGTTCTCTTTTGAGTATATTGTTAAGCCTTATATGTCGCTCAAGTCTAATATTAGATTTTCAGCAATGAATGATTCAGATGGTGCTGCTAAATTCAAGCTTATAAATATCGGTGAAGCTCCTGCTACTGACGTCAGAATTACTATTTGGGCGAGAGGAGATGAGGTAGGGGAAGGGGTAGATATTCTAAATATACAGCATGTAGGAGGGGCTTCTGACGCTATCTGCACTACCGGTCTATACCGAACTAGCTTATTACCTCCAAGCGATGAAAGTACAAATCCTGTAACTGGTAGTCTATATATAAAGTCACAAGCAGTAATCATTGAGTGCCCAAAGATTATGCCTAGGGAGGCATGGAATGGTCAAGTCGGATATCAAAAAATGGTAGAGGATAACGACATTATCAACAGCGGGAAAATAACAACACTGCTGGCATACATTAAAGACTCTAATAAACAAACAAGCATCTATGCCAAGCTGTCCGATGGTATTAAAGTACATCGATTTAAGTATTAATTTAAAGAATTCCAGGAAGCTATATTGAATCAATATGTAAGTATCCTACATGAATAAAAGGCCTAACAATCGCATCCACTTGACCGTAAAAAGCGTCACATTTTTTGCGATGCAAAAAAGTGCGCCCCTTTTTACGTCAAGTGATGCGGGCGTTAGTTTTAAAACATAAGGAGATTAAACTTGAACCAAATCATTCAAAAAACGTTAGGTGGGCTTTCTAAAGAATATTATATTCGTCAGTTTTTATTCGGGCTTATTTTTCCAGCGATATTTTATTTTGCATTTTCACAAAGTGAAACTGCTAGTATATCGTTAGGTCTTATAGCTTCGTGTATCGTTAATAGCTTGCTGTACCCATATTCAAGGTTTGTATATGAAAGTATTGTAGATTATATTTTAGGAGACACAGTTATTTTTGGAGGCATCTTAGTTGTCATGCTTACTAAATATTTCACTATGGCTATTTGCTGGGCTGCTGCCATTTTAATTGCACCGGTTGGCCTGCTTTATCTTTATTTTCATCATTCAAAAGCTGAAAACTAACAAAAAGTTGCAGTTGACCACTGGCAGCTCAGTTTGTTTTTATAGGTCATTTTATATCAAAGTTCAGTGTGTTTGCAGAGTTCACCGGATATCTGCCAGTGGCCACTGAACTTGGCGTTAGGCTATAAAACCCATGCTAAACAAAAGCAATTACATAAATTTAGATCTCAACGTAAAAGATCAATACATATATAGAATAATATCGTTGGATAGGCTGTATGAGCTATTCTCAACAAAACAGAATGTTTTGGTCAGC
>JBJPGG010000021.1:0-1515 GCA_048595505.1 Methylococcaceae bacterium | reverse complement strand
TGGCGGCTATTGCCTATCGATTCAATCGGCGGTTTATTCTCAAGACATTGCCAGAACGTTTGCTGATTGCTGCAGTGGGTACGGAACCCAGAACTGAAGCTTGGTTGCGGCTGGCGGAAGATCCTTGCTAATCAGGAAACCGTATGGCGGTCAAATGAATGGATGCAATATAGGCGGCGTAGTGATTGCTCTGCTCTTTCAATAAACCAAGATGTTGCTTGGCTTCTTTAAAATAGACTTCAATCGCCCAGCGCATAGCATATAGCTCCAGAATCTCTGTCGCTGAAAGACCTCTATCTGTGCACAAAAAGACAGCCCAGTCGTGTTTGCCTACCTGAGTTTTTGTTTCCTGATCAGAACCTCTGACAAACAGCAGACGAACATTGATCCACTGCGCCTCTTCTTTAGCTGTCTGTGCCAGGTTGAGTTCTACATCAATCACTTTTGCCTGGTATTTTTGACCCGGTATCTTTTTCCACTGTTTACGCACACTGTGCTGGTAAAGAGCTTTCACATCCATTTCATGTTGAATTATTTTGCCATTAACATAGTCACTGACTCTGTACTTTAACTTACTTTTCTTCATTCTCACAATGGCGGTCAATGCCGTTTCCTGACAGAGCCTGATAATGGCTTTGCTGCCGAACCAGGCATCCGCCAAAAAAAAGTTTGCTTCGATACCTGCTCGCAAAGCTCTGCGAATCATGCTGGCAACCATCTCAGGTTTTGTTTGCTGAACGGCTACCCGGTGTCGCTTGGCAACGGTACTACGTCCATCTTTAAATGGGTCAGACAATGCCTGAACTTTCGTCTGACTGGTAAATAATTCATTATCCAAAGGAACGAATCCATCCTCACAACTTAAACCGAGTGTCAGCACTTGCTGTCCCATCATATGTCGTCCGGTAGTGTGATCAAAGTGACTGGATATACCAGGCATCTTTTTACCAAACCTCTGGACGACTGAATCATCGACCACAAACGCTTTTTTAATCCCTTTTCGAAATGACTTGCTCGCCTTTTTCGCAATAAGCTCATGACATTTTCGCCAGTTCAGGTCTTCTCGATTCATCGTGTCATAAAGCACATCTTTACCCATGCCTTGCAGGCTATCGCGGGCAAACATGCCTATCGAATCGTTTTCATGCCAATCTGTTGCCAGAGTTTGGCAAAGACATTGTCGATTAGGATGCCACTTTCCTGCAAAAGATCGACCGTTAAAGCTGGTAATGCAGGGAGTTTTGAGGCATGATTCATGTGCGTCCTATTTGAGTTTTAAGATGATTTCAAGTCAACCTATATTATACTCTTTTAGGGCGCACTTATCCTTGTTAATCAATGGCTTATTTTGTTTATCGAACTCCGAAACTTTAGTAATACAAAAAACCATCAGCTTCTTTTGTTAAAACAGAGGCTGATCGGGAATATAATCTCCGGTTCTTGCAAAAACGGAGTGGATTATGTACACACAACTAGCCTCTGAAGAGAGACATTATATTGCAATAAGCCTTAAAA
>JBJPGG010000020.1:0-24959 GCA_048595505.1 Methylococcaceae bacterium | reverse complement strand
ACAAGGTTACGAAATGCTAAAAGAAGAATTAGATCATCTTTGGCGTGTTGAAAGACCTGAAACAACTAAAATGGTGACATGGGCAGCAAGCCTTGGTGATCGTAGTGAGAACGCTGACTACCAATATAATAAGAAAAAACTACGCGAAATAGACCGAAGAGTCAGGTATTTACAAAAGCGTTTAGATATCCTAAAAATCGTTGATTATCATCCGGATCAAGATGACAGAGTATTTTTCGGTGCATGGATAGAGTTAGAAAATGACAATAATGAAACAATGCGGTTTCGAATTGCGGGTTATGATGAAATTTTTGACCAAAAAGATTACATTTCTGTCGATTCTCCTATGGCACGGGCATTATTAAAAAAAGAGGTGGATGATGAAGCTGTAGTAAAGACTGAAGCAGGCATTTTTAAGTGGTACATTACTTCCATAGATTATGAAAAATAGTGGGGGTGTTTATCCTTCGCACGATCCCGAATGCGTAATTTATAGCGAGTTATTGTTTGTTGCAATAGGTAACTTAAAAGGATACGGGGTCTGTAAATTTACAGAAAGAAATAGTTCCACACATATTCAATTTGTCTGGAATATTGAAATCAATAAAGCCTGGATGTCTATTCCTGCAACATTTGCATACCTATTTTTGAATGGAACCTATAGGCATGTTATGCAATCTTGGGAACAAAGTTTAATAAGGAGATTAAACTCAAGCGCATAACGTGAAATAATAGGCTTTTTTTTCGATTGTAAAAAATAATGGCTCAATACATTTATTCAATGAATCGGGTGGGTAAGATTGTCCCTCCGAAAAAGTATATTCTTAAAGACATATCCTTGTCTTTCTTTCCAGGTGCCAAAATTGGGGTACTGGGCTTAAACGGTTCTGGTAAATCAACTTTACTTAAAATCATGGCTGGCCTTGATACTGACATTGAAGGTGAAGCTATCCCTCAAAAGGGTATTAACATTGGTTATCTTCCCCAAGAACCAGAATTAGACCCTAGCAAGGATGTACGTGGCAATGTAGAAGAAGGCATTGCTGAAATCAAAGCTATTCTTGATCGTTATAACCAGATTAATGAAGCCTTTGCTGACCCGGAAGCCGACTTTGATAAGTTATTGGCTGAACAGGCAGAATTACAAGAAAAAATTGAAGTAGCAGGCGCCTGGGAACTGGAAAGAACGCTTGAGATTGCTGCTGATGCGCTTCGTCTTCCACCCTGGGATGCAGATGTCACCAAACTTTCTGGTGGTGAGCAACGTCGAGTCGCATTGTGCCGCTTATTACTGTCTAAACCCGACATGTTGTTACTGGATGAACCGACCAACCATCTAGATGCTGAGTCAGTTGCCTGGTTGGAACGATTTTTACACGACTACTCAGGTACTGTCGTTGCAGTTACACATGACAGATATTTCTTAGATAATGTCGCAGGCTGGATTCTGGAATTAGACAGAGGGATGGGCATACCTTGGGAAGGCAATTATTCTAACTGGCTGGAACAAAAACAAAAGCGTTTAGCGCAAGAAGAAAAGCAGGAATCTTCACGTCAAAAAGCCTTAAAAACTGAATTAGAATGGGTCAGATCAGGTACTAAAGGTCGCCATGCTAAGAGCAAGGCCCGTCTTGCACGTTTTGATGAGCTGTCGTCTAAAGAAGTACAAAAACGTAGTGAAACCCAGGAAATTTATATCCCACCGGGTCCACGCTTAGGCGATGTAGTTATTGACATTGAAAATATCACCAAAGGTTTTGGCGACAAACTGTTGGTTAATGACCTAAGCTTCAAATTACCACCTGGCGGTATCGTTGGTATTATTGGGCCCAACGGTGCAGGTAAAACCACCTTGTTCAGGATGATGGCTGGCTTTGAACAACCTGATTCTGGAACGGTTACTTTAGGACAATCAGTTGAACTGGCTTACGTTGACCAATTGCGTGATGACATGGATCCCAATAAAACAGTTTGGGAAGAAGTGGCTGATGGTTTAGATTTAATCACTGTAGGCACTTATGAAACATCCTCTCGCGCCTATTTAGGACGCTTTAACTTTAAAGGTGCAGATCAGCAAAAACACATAGGAAATCTTTCTGGTGGTGAACGCAATCGAGTACATTTAGCTAAATTATTAAAAAGTGGTGGCAATCTATTATTGCTCGATGAACCGACTAATGATTTAGATGTGGAAACATTACGTGCTCTGGAAGAAGCCATCTTATCTTTTCCTGGCTGTGCGGTAGTTATTTCTCATGACCGCTGGTTCCTGGATAGAATTGCTACACATATACTAGCTTTCGAAGGTAACAGTGAAGTGGTCTGGTTTGAAGGTAACTATGCCGATTATGAGGCAGACCGTCATAAACGCTTGGGGACAGATGCTGATAATCCTCATCGGATTAAGTATAAGAAGATTTAAGAGCCAGGTGAAAGGTTAAAGGTACAAGGTTAAAAGAGCAGGAGCTCTTTCCTTGTACTTTAATTACCTTTACCCCGAAACTACAACATCATACTTTTTCATTAAATTATTTATATCTTTCCTGTAAAACTCTTGTACTGGTAAACTTAAATCAACTGGTTTTAACCCGCGTTCTTGCAACGATTCAACTTCTGTAAAAAGCGCATTTATATCGTAAATTTCTAGGGCATTAAAAATTGATGCGGTATCTTTTAATCCCTGTTTTTCAGGTTGCTGCCCTTTTTTTAACTGAAATACACCATCATCCAAAAATAATAAGGCAACATGTTGATCAAATGCTGCTGTGATTAAAATGACATCCAGCTGCTCCTGCAAGAAAATTCCATTATGAGGCAATTTATCCATAATAAATAAAAATTTTTTCACAATAACCCCAAGCCTATCCAAACTGAATAAAACGATCAGCAAGCAAACTCGCCTCCAATAACTGGCCTAAACCAGATATTCTAAAACCGTCAGCCAAATCTTTGTCTAGTTTACCTTGCCTTTTAGCCTCATCATCACATAGCAGTCCACGTCTTTGCGCAGCAGAAATACAGACCACCAGATCTACCCCCTGCTCATTTGCTAAATCAGTCCATTTTTTTGTCAACTGTAATTCATCCTCTGGCGGCGTTGAATACTTAAAAGCATGATAAATACCCTCTTGATAAAAAAACACCCTAAATATTTCATGCTCCATTTTTAATGCTGCTTGAATGAATTGATAGGCGGAATATGCTACATTTGAATCAGTAGGACTGGAATTTATCTGGATTGCATATTTCATTTAGATCTCAGTTTTTTGATTAGCGCCGAGGGCGGACGCCCCTACTTAAAATGGGAGTATTCACAATAGTATATCAACAATTTAAATTTTCAAATCAACAGTACACGAAAAAAACAACAATATTGCACTTCTAGTCTTTCGTCTTTCGTCTTTCGTCTTTTACCTTTATTATGAACCAATAATATCTTTTCTAGTCCAGGTATCATGTTATTTAAACCTACACATATTACGCTTGTTCTAACATTGTCTGTATTTTCAATGCAACCACGAGCCATCGAAATAGAGAAAATTCAGTTGCCTGAGATGGGAGATTCTTCTGGAACCTTAATATCCCCGGCCCAAGAAAAAGAATTAGGCGATGCTTTTTTCAGAAGCTTGCACAATCGCATCAAAATCAACCAGGATGCAGAGATCCAGGAATATATTCAATCTATCGGAAAAGAGTTGGTAGCTAATAGTGACTTACCGTCCAACCCTTTTCATTTTTTTGTGGTGTTGGATCCACAAATCAATGCTTTTGCTGGACCTGGCGGTTATATCGGGGTTAATTCTGGCTTGTTATTATTAACTCAAGCAGAAAGCGAATTAGCATCAGTGTTGGCACATGAGATTGCTCATGTCACTCAAAGACATTTGTACAGAGCTTTCGAAGCCGCCAGCAAACTATCTATTCCTACGGCAGCAGCAACCTTGGCGGCTATATTATTAGGTACTCAATCTCCAGCTTTAGGTCAAGCCGCTTTAATTGCAATACAAGCGGGAAGTGTTCAGTTTCAGATTGATTTTACCCGTGATAATGAAAAAGAAGCAGATCGAGTCGGCATGCAAACCTTGGCACAATCAAATTTTAACCCTAGAAGCATGCCAGTTTTCTTTGAACGTCTACAACAATCCAGCCGCTACTATGGCCAGGGTATTCCTGAATTTTTACGCACCCACCCAGTATCTTCTGCTCGTATATCAGACACCCGCGGTAGAGCAAATAAATACCCCTATAAACAATACCCTGATTCCCAGGGATATTTGTTAACCAGAGCAAAACTTAGAGTGTTTACTGCAACAGATAAAAAAAAACCACTTGAATATTTTAAGACACGAGAACATCAGGGTACAAAACAACAGCGAGCTATAGCACGCTATGGTATTGCCTTGATTTATCAAGATACACGAAAGTTTTCTGCCGCAGACAAGATCTTTCAGCAATTAACAAAGCAATACCCTAATCAACCTCAATATGCCTATGCAGTTGCAAAAACAGCTCATGATGCACAACATTATAAAAAAGCGCTGGAATTATTTAAAAAGGCAATCAGTCGCTTCCCTACCAATAATGCTATAAAAATAGAATACATTTCTACTTTATTAAAAATAGAAAAACCGAAAAAAGCAAAAATCGTTTTGCAATCGTTAAGTTATCAAATGAAAAACCAACCCATCTATTTTGAATTACTCGCTCAAACTTATGCAGACTTAAAGCAGCCAGCCGAATCGCATCGTTATCTGGCCGAATATTATTATGCTAACGGCGCAACAAAAGCGGCAATATTACAAATCAACCTAGCTAAAAAAGCAGACGGAATTAATTTTTATCTGCAGGCTATACTTGATCAGCGTTTACTTTTTTTTCAAAATGAAGAAAAAGAACGCAAGCAAAATCAATAATTCAAATTTGTTAATTTCCCACCTGTCAGCAATCACCTACCCTCATGATAAATAAGAATCTACTAATGTGACATAAGAGCATGTTTATATTAAACATTTTAATAAAAATAATTTTATTAAACAAAAATCATTTTTTTTGATGGACATCACAGTTTTATTTGATATAAACTGCACACAGCTAATGGAAGTGCTCGACAATAAGTCGCCTTTATAGGAAGAAGCAGCCTTAGGGCTAAATATAATAATAAAATAAGTATTTGGTTGATCTATTTTGCCATTAAGGCGTAAGCGTATACATAATAATAAAAATAATAACCGAGCGCGAGCCCGCATAAGCGGGCTTTTTTATGCTTGAATGAATACCAGGCCTGAGAGTATAGGCGGGTCGCTTTAGTTCCTTAACCTGAAAATTAAATCACTCTTTTACTAGAACGGCTTCTTACAAAGTTAAACGAACCCCAATCCATCCGGCCCTTGGTGCCGCAGGTGACACAAAACGCCCATCATCAAATTCAGGCCCCAACACTTCATCCGCTTCACCATAAACACCAAATGTTTTATAGTCCCGGTCAAAAATATTATCGACTTTAGCAAAAATAGTAAGGTGTTCATTAAATTTTAGCTCGGTGCTGGCATTAAACACCCAATAGCCACCTAGAGGATCAGTCAAATTTGCTTCATCACCTCTATAATATTGTTCACCACTGTATTGTGCATCAATACCTAAAGACCAGCTCTGCCACAATTCTACGCCCACTGACGCTTTATAAATATGCTCGGGTATTCCTGGAATCCGATCACCTTTTTTAACAGTGGCCGCTTCATTGTTATCCAATGGATTTTGAATAGTAAAACTATCAAGATAACGGGCATTCAAATAGGTATAGTTAGTTGCAAAATACCAATCATCAATTTCACTGAATAATTGAGGAAAATGGGTACTTAGTCCAGCCTCAACGCCATAACGCAATGTTTGACCAATATTACTAAAATAACCTTCACTGATACTATCGCCACCACGATGAAAAATAATATCATCATGGTTAGTGGTATGAAAAAAACCTGCATTCCAACTTAAATCACCGCCATTCATCAGTGCATCCAGATTCCCTCTGAAGCCCCCTTCCCATGTTTTTGCAACCACTTGATCTAAAGGTGGATCAGCGACAAAAGCATTTGGTAGTTTACAAGGATCATCTTCGTCAGCACAACTCAGCTCCATCGGTGTAGGGACTCTGGCTGACTCACTATAGCTACCATACATTCCCAGGTTATCAAGCCATTGATAGGTAAATCCTGCCGAAGGATTAAAACGATCAAAACTATGATCTCCGGAAAGCTTATCTTCACCGTTAATATACTGATTCCGTAATGAAATACTGGTATGGTTATAACGCCCGGCAAAAGTAACAGTCAACGCATCAGTAACTGAAAAACTGTCACTAAAATAAATACCATAAGTTTCGGTTGTGGTATTCAGTCGAACATGCGCTTCTTCGACTAAAACACCACTCCCAATCGTACCTCTACTATCAGTTAAGGTACCCAGCTCAGTATCAGATTCAAAATGTACATCAGCATAGTCATAAGCAGCCCCTACAATAAAAACATTATCATGACCAAAAATATCCTCACTAAACAGTGACTGAACAGTACCACCCGCACTACGCATATGTGTTTGACTGGTATTATTAGTTGCAGCTAAGACATCATCAGGGTCTTGTCCTGCATAAGCATCAGTAACCAACACATTATTACCCAGCAAATCTTCTACCACTTCATCTTCTTCATCACAAATTAAAGTGTCATCAGCATCACACGGCTCAAAATCACTGTCATCACCATTAAAAGACTTAATTCGATTCTGCCGAAAATAGGCATTACCACTTAACTGCAAAGTATCAGTCATATCAAAAGTACCCGACAACTCTGAAAAAAACAAACGCGTCACGGTCTGGTCAGGATAGGTAAAAATGGCCTTTCGTTGCTGCTTATGTAACTGGATTGGCACAGCGCCATTTCCTTTCATATTATTGTCATTCGCCGCTAAGGTTAAATCCAGACTACCTCTATCGCTCCGCCAACTTAAAGAACCGAAGGCCTGATTTGCATCAGTGGGTGAAAAATCCCGCCAGCCCTGTTCTTCAAAATGTTTCAAATCAATAAAATATCCCCAGGTACCATTATTCCAACCACTGGATAACTCTTCTGAATGTCGCTCCCAGGATCCACCAGAAACTTCAAACTGATGTCCTGGTGCTGAAAAACCGGTTTTGGTTTTCAAAGAAATGGCTCCACCGAGGGTATTTAAACCGTACAAAGGATTAGACCCGGAAGCCAAACTCATACTATCGATTGCACCTTCAGGAATTAAATCCCAGTTAACCGAATCGCCAAAAGGTTCATTAAAACGAACACCATTAACATAGACAGACAAACCTTGAGGTAAACCTAACAAGGGTGAAGCAACAAACCCCCGATAATAAACATCCGGTTGCAAAGGATTATTTTGAGCTTCATTAATATGTACACTACCCAGATAACGATTCATATAATCGGCCAAGGAAGTACTTTGCGTATTCTGTAATTGTTCTGAAGAAACACTTTGTATATGGGTTGGAAATTTATCCATAGTTAGACCTCGGCTTGATAAGGGGGTAACGCCAAAGACTTCTACAGTATCCAACACTACAGCACGTTCATCTGCAACAGTATTTATTGTAATCAAATACAACAAAGGAAATATCGCCAGTACAATTTTTTTCATAAAACCACTCGTGTAAATCAAATATGCTCAGTATGATATTCAAATTAGCCTGATGATAATACCCATCGCTGTAAAAAAGGAATTTTTCCCTAAATCGTTCCAGTCATAACCGTACTTTTTCCCAGTGTTTAGCTATAATATACCCATCATTTTTTAACCAAGACAGGTAATTCGATGGCAACTATTCAAGCATTTTTTGACAGCCAGCTTTCAAACATTCAATCTAACCCAAATTACCAAAAAATAATGTCTATGCCGCCCAAGCAACGTTGGATGACCATAGCCGGACTTTTTTTATTGTCTCAAGCTTTAGTCTTTGGGCTTTTGTATCTGCTTTTTGGAAAAATTGTTGTTATCGGTTTTTTAGCTAGTATTCTTGCAGGATTAGCAACTGGCTTAGGTGCATTACCAGCTATTTTTTTTAAAGACATTTCTGATCGCTTATTCAACAGTTTGTTAGGTGCTGCTGCAGGTGTGATGCTAGCAGCAACTGCATTTTCATTATTAGTCCCCGGAATAGATTATGGTAATCAAATTTGGCCAGGTAAAGGACTCTGGATCGTTTCTGCAGGCATGTTAATAGGTGCTTTGTTTTTACACTATGCCGATCAGCGTTTACCCCATTTACATTTCGATTCCGTACCTAGCGCCAATAGAGACTCCTTACAAAAGATTTGGTTATTTATTATTGCGATCACAATTCATAACTTTCCTGAAGGCATGTCAGTTGGTGTTAGTTTTGGTTCAGGTGATATGAAAAACGGCATCATCCTTGCCATTGCCGTTGCCTTACAAAATATTCCAGAAGGACTCGCTGTCGCTCTGCCTCTTGTAGGTCTTGGTTATAACAAATGGAAAGCAGTAGGCATTGCAACATTAACAGGTCTGGTTGAACCGGTTGGTGGTCTATTGGGTATTACCATGGTTACCGTTTTTTCCTCCGTTTTACCCATAGCCATGGGTTTTGCTGCAGGTGCGATGCTGTTTGTTATTAGTGAAGAAATAATCCCGGAAACACATGCCAAAGGTCGCTCCCGATACGCCACTTTTTCTTTAATGATTGGTTTTATTATTATGATGGTGTTAGATAATTTACTTTCTTAAATGCCTGTTTAATTTATTTGGTCTGTAGGCGCGGACGCTCCTACATAACCACAAATAATAAATATGCTGAATACATGCTTTAAATATCAACAACTAGCACCAACTTTGTATTTATTGTAATAGCTGAAATGCGGGGCAAAAGTCAGTTAGTTTGTATAAACTTGGCCACACGACATCGTGCCACCCCATTATTTTAGACGCAATATCTGCTATTGCAATCTGGTTACAAGTTACATAGTTTCCACAAAGGTTGCCCTATTGTTCGCTGTATTTGGTATTCATTCTCTGCGCATACAGGACAAGGAAGATGGAAAAGAAATCAAGGACAAAGGCAGCCACAGTATTTTCTTCACTACCTTTTTGTTATTAACAATTGCTAAATTGGGTGATAAAACACAATTAACAGTAGTTGCATTAAGTAGTGCTTCATTACCCATTACCCATCACCCATCACCCATTACTGTCTGGATTGGGCAACACGTGCACTGGCTTTTTCTTTTGTACTAGGCATATTGGCAGGGCTATTTTCCTCATTTTAGTGGTACTTGCTGCTTATAATGCCTATATTAATTATGAATTATTAATGCAAGTGTAATCAGTTAAAATACAAGTAAAAACTAAGACTAACATAAGCCTTTTAAACAACTGTGCTAATTACTATTGATAAAAAAAACATTCAAAAAGTTGAATTATTCTGATTAAGGTCAATACTTAGCTTATTACCTCAGTTACTGATATGACATTATGAACACTTTAGAAACCGAAACGAATACTGATATAGAAATTTTTGATACTTTTATGGGTGCCAATCTTCTTAAAAAAAATCATCGTGTCGCAGTGCGTTATATTAGAAATGATATCAAAGCCTCCTTCAGCAATCTTGGTTTACTTGGTTTTTCTAAATATATACCTGTCAAATTACTTGATATTAGTAGTAAAGGCGTTGCCATTGAATACCCAAAAAATTTACCGCTGAAAAAGAGAATAACACTCGATCTACTTTTTGAAGATAATAAAAAATTCTCAATTACTGCAGAAATCATCCGCAGAGCAAGCGATAAAATACAGTATGGTTTAGCATTTGACCGTTTTCATCATGATTTAGGTGACTATCTTGTCTATTCGCAAAATGAATTGATATTTAGATAAACTTTTGATCAAATTAACCATCCAATATCTACTTACAATTAACATATTAAATTAAGGATTTGTTATGGAAATTAATGCAAGCACCCCCAATCCAGTTAACAATAATCCCTCTCAACAGCCCAATATTAATGATGAGCTAAAAAATAAAGACCCTGACGCTATCCTAAGTTCCGAGTCTACAGTAAACGTATCCCCTGAAGCGCGTAACTTGTCAGCTCAAGATGAACAAAAGCCAACGACACAAGCAACAAGCGAAGAGCAGGCTAAACTGTTGGTTGAAGATTTTCAAAAATCTGCAGTAAATGATTCTAGCTTAACCTTACAATCTCAAAGTAGTACTGTAACACCAGATGTAGTCCGACAAATTCTCGGCTAATTAGTTATATGCAGCAACCTGTTCTAAGCGAAATTTTCATCTATCCGGTTAAATCATTGGCCGGAATAAAGGTTTCAAGCTGGCAAGTGAATAAAAAAGGCTTATTACATGATAGAAAATGGATGTTGATTGATAGCAACAATCATTTTCTGAGCCAACGTCGCGTGCCAAAAATGGTACTAATCAAAACACAACTAACTGAAAATGAACTTATACTCAGTACAGCGACTTCAGGCAGTGTCTCATTGCCCTTATTTCCAGTTGACGGTGAATCCTGTCTTACCACAATTTGGAGTGATCAGTGTTCTGCCAATACAACCACAAACGAAGCCAATCATTGGTTAAGTGATTTTTTAGATATTGAATGCAAACTGGTTTATCAACCTGAGGAAGTCATACGCCCAGTTGACCCCAACTTTGCACTAGCAAGCGATAAAGTAAACTTTTCAGACGGCTTTCCTTTTCTAATCGTCTCTGAAGCCTCACTAAACTCATTAAACCAAGTCTTGAAGGTTCAACTCCCTATCCAGCGCTTTCGTCCCAATCTGGTAGTATCCGATTGTACAAGCTATGCCGAAGATAGCTGGCGAGAAATAACTATTAACCACATTGACTTCAGGCTTCCTAAGCCCTGCTCCAGATGCTCTGTACCCACCATAAATACAGATACAGCCGAAACAAACAAAGAACCACTGACAACACTCAATCGCCTACGCAAATGGAATAAGCACGTTTATTTTGGACAAAATGCATTGCATAACAGTTGCGGTGAGTTATCTGTGGGAAATGCAGTGGAAATTAATCTGACTGGTTCCAGGCAACCTCCGTTATAAAATAACCTTCGGCTTTGCTGAATCCATCAATAACAGTTAAAATACCCCATTTTTTAGCGCTTTGGATTGAGGGTTTAGCCTAATACCATTAAGTTTAGTAAAAACCATCTGGAAGTGAGGCAAAGCCCCACTTCCTTATAGACTAATATTTCTTACCTTAATATGTAGCCCTGTTCTTTAGCACGTCTAACTCAAATATATCAATGAGCTCAACAGAAAACCAACCATCATCAAATTTTATTCGTCATATTATCACTCAAGACCTCAAGGATAATAAAAATGACGGCAAAGTCATCACTCGTTTCCCCCCAGAGCCTAATGGTTATTTACATATTGGACATGCCAAATCAATTTGTCTGAATTTTAGCATGGCAGCCGAACACCAAGGCGCCTGCAATCTACGCTTTGACGATACCAATCCGGAAAAAGAAAGCGTTGAATTTATGCAGTCCATTGAACATGATGTTCAATGGCTAGGCTTCAAGTGGGCTAATAAATACCACGCATCAGACTATTTTGAAACACTCTATGCCTATGCGGTTCAATTAATACAACAAGGGGATGCCTACGTTGATAGTCTAAATGCCGAACAAATCCGAGAATTCCGAGGTACATTAACAGAAGTTGGTAAAGAGAGCCCGGACAGAAATCAGTCTGCTGAGCAGAATTTGGCTTTATTTAAAGGCATGCGTAATGGAGATTATGCTGATGGCCAATACGTTTTACGTGCAAAAATTGATATGGCTTCACCCAATATCAACATGCGCGACCCTGCTTTATATCGCATTAGACGCATACATCACCAACGTACAGGAGACAACTGGTGTTTGTATCCAATGTATGACTTTACCCACTGCATTTCAGATGCCATTGAAGGTATTACCCATTCCCTTTGTACCTTGGAGTTTGAAGCCCATAGACCTTTGTATGACTGGGTTTTAGAAAAGTTACAAACTCCTAGCCATCCACAACAAATCGAATTCGCCAGATTACAGCTGGAATATACCATCGTCAGTAAACGCAAACTCGCTCAGTTAGTCATGGAAAAACATGTAACCGGCTGGGATGACCCTCGTATGCCCACTATTGCAGGACTACGTCGTGCGGGTTACACACCCACGGCTATTCGTGATTTTTGTGAACGCATAGGCGTTACCAAAAAAGACTCATGGATAGAAATGGCAGTACTGGAAAACTGCATTCGTGAGGATTTAAATGACAATGCACCACGTGCAATGGCTGTATTAAATCCATTAAGAGTTATTATAGACAATTACCCTGATGAACAAGTTGAAACACTAGAGGTCAGCAATCATCCACAAAAACCTGAATTAGGCAGCCGAAAGATTCCTTTTTCTAAAGTGATATTGATTGAACAAGATGACTTTGCAGAAAATCCACCGCCCAAATTTAAGCGCCTAATTGAAGGAGGAGAAGTTCGTCTACGAAGTTCTTACGTGATTAAATGCAACGAAATAATTAAAGATAATGAAGGGAACCTTGTTGAGCTACGATGTAGCTATGATCCAGATACCTTAGGTAAAAAACCGGAAGGTAGAAAAGTTAAAGGCGTAATCCACTGGGTATCTGAACAACATTCACTAGCCGCAGAACTGCGTTTATATGATCGCTTGTTCCATGCTGCAAACCCTGAATCAGAAAATAATTATCTAGATGTTTTAAACCCTGATTCACTGACATCTCTGACAAACAGCAGAGTCGAAGCTAGCTTAGCTAATGCAAATCTTGGTGATCGATTTCAATTTGAACGTACTGGATATTTTTGTGTTGATTCTGTTGATAGTACCAAAGATAAACTAGTATTCAATAGAACTGTTACTTTACGTGATACTTGGGCCAAATAATAACCCTTTATCTCTAATGGGTTACAGTGCTATAGCCCTTACTTAGGAACAGGTTCTAAGTAAGGGCTAGTAGGAAATTTCCCGTCAATACAACATGGATGGGAAATAAAATTTATCCCAAGGTAAATAGTTTATCAAAATTGGCTATTTCAAAGATTTTCCTGACTTCTGCTTTGACATTTTTAATCACTACCGCACTTTTACTTTCCCCTACTTTATCGCGTAAAACCAACAACATACCTAACGCAGAACTATCAACATAATCAACTGCCCCCATATCGACTATAATCTTATTTACATTTTTACTGGCTTGGTCTGAAGCTTGCCGAAAATCTTGATGAGCTCCAAAATCAAAACGACCAGAAATTTTAATTGTCAATGTTTTAGTAGCCGAATCTAAACTTGTTTCTACTGCCATTATAAATTCCCATTATTAAAATAATTCAATATCACCTTCATCCATGGACGTCTGAGAAACAACTTTGGTATCTGTCACACTCCATTGTTGCTTCATATCTTTAAAACGAATTATACCTTGTTCTAACTCATTAACCCATTCAGAATCATCACTGGTCTTAAAAACACCCAACCCAATCCGAATTTCATCGTTCATCGCCTGAAAATTTAGTGTTTTTATCGCTAAACACTCAAGCAGTTGCCTACTCATATCTTCAAATTGCAAGCCTCGAACTGCATCACCAACATTTGATTCAATCCGTTCGTTCAAGCCAGAAACCTCAGCTATTTTAACGGCTATTGAATCATTTATAACTGTAATATCTGCCATCATAGAATCAATACTGGACTTAGAGGTAATAGCGACATTCATATCTTTGGATGCCATAACTTCAACCATTGCCTGTGCCTGTGCAATATTTTTCTTGGAGGCACTTACAACCACTCTAATTTCCTCACTAAATTTATCGGAGTTTTTAGATAAATTTCGCACCTCATCTGCAACCACCGCAAAGCCTCTCCCTGCTTCGCCTGCTCTTGCTGCTTCAATCGCAGCATTAAGCGCTAACAGGTTAGTCTGGTCAGCAATACCTTGCACATCTGTAAGCAGCCTTTCCACTTGCGACATATGCCCACCAACATCATTAATCACGTTAACCATTTCCATACTTTGCTTACTTATTTGCAAAATATAGTCTATAAAAAAAGAAAGGACATTATCTGTTTCCTTGGCAAACTTAACAAAATTAAGACCTTCTGATTTAGCATCAGATTCACTCAAGGAATCCATCAATGTATGAACCACATTCGATTGACCTGAAGTTAATTCATGCAAACCATTAAAACTTCCAGTCATGGTTAAAACTGCATCTGCAACTACTTTTTTGATTTGTTCCAACTCATCCTGAACCGACGTTATTTCTTGAGCCATACAGGACTCCATCCCGGCAACATAATCATCAATAGTACGATGTAAAGCATCCTTTTTCAATGAGTTTGTTTCTGTTTCTACAATCTTCCCACGCCCCTTAAACTGATAACTATAATACAATAACAAGACTGAAATTAAAGGTATTAAAACCCAGTACAGGGTCTGAATTGAAACCCACAGCGGTAGTATCATCGCTATCAGAAACAATCCTAGGGCTAACCAAACTTTTTTCAAAAAATTCAACATAATATCCCTTTGATAGTCATTAGTTAACTAACGATAAAATCCGTGCAGCAACCTTATCAAGTGGATCGACATAATCTGCAGCACCCTGCTTAAATGCTGCTCCTGGCATTCCCCAAACCACACTGCTAGCTTCATCTTGCACTATATTAACTGAACCCGCATCTTTCATTTCTTTCATGGCCTTTGCCCCGTCAGCCCCCATACCCGTCAGCATCACACCAATTGCATTACTGCCTACATTTTGAGCAACTGAACGGAACATAACCTCAACAGAAGGTTTATGTCGATTGACAGGAGAACCATCGTTCAAGTGACAAATATATCGAGCGCCATCTCTTTTAATTAATAAATGCTGATCACCTGGTGCTATATAAATATTACCCTGTAATATTTGCTGGCCCTGTTGAGCAATACAAACAGACATTTGCGATACATCTGAAACATGCTTGGCAAATGAGGCGCTAAATGCAACAGGTAAATGTTGAGACATTACAATAGCAGGAGTATCTCTGGGTAAATTCCTTACCACCTCTTTAAATGCCTCAGTACCACCCGTTGATGCTCCCAGTGCAATAATTTTATCAGTGGTTTTAAAATGTTTCTTTACTGAGCTGGGCTGTAAAATAACATCAGCAGAATTTTTAACAGTGGCGACAGAAACTTTAGGGATATTCTCTGGTGCACGTACATGAGCTCTGGCAGCCATTTTTACTTTAGCAATAATATCTTCAGCGTATTCATTCAACGTATTGGATACATCGACCTTAGGTTTAGCCACAAAATCAACCGCTCCAATTTCTAAGGCTTCTAATGTAACAGCAGCTCCTTTCTCTGTTAGTGTTGAAATCATCACCACAGGCATAGGTCTTAAACGCATCAAATTGCGTAAAAAAGTCAAACCATCCATACGTGGCATCTCAATATCCAAGGTCAACACATCCGGCTTCAATCTTTTGATTTTTTCTCTCGCCGCAATGGGGTCTATTGCTGACCCCACCACCTCAATATCATCAGATGAACTAAAAATCTGAGTCAGCATCTGCCGAATCAAAGCGGAGTCATCTATAATCAACAAGCGTATTTTTGCCATACTTCAAGTCCTTAAAATAATTCAATCTGACTTTCTACCGGATCATCCTTGATAGAAGATCGATAATTCGTTTCTCGTAATGCAATCGTTTCATTATGCAAATGTTTTATTTTTTTCATTCTAACTTTTCCGCTTCTAGGGAAATAAATAACTTTCCTGGGATAAATATCACCTAAATCCTGAGAGACTAAATTCAATGCCTCCGCATCAACATAATCTAGTACAAAATTTATATTATTTAAGCCAATATCCCCTAAAGTTGGAATCACCTTCCCGCCACCAAATAATTTGACTTCCAGGTTTTTCCGTTTGCCACCGTTCGCCAATATCACATTAATTAAATGCTCCATTGCATAATTTCCGTAGCGTGTTGCATTACCAACCACTGCTTCTGCACTTGTGTTTAATTTATGTTCCGTTGTTTCTGGCAGCATAAAATGATTCATCCCCCCTATTCCAGTTTCTTTATCTCTGATACAGGCAGAAATACATGAACCCAGCACGGTAGTAACCAGTTCATTCTCTGTTGTTACATAGTATTCACCCGGTAAAATTTTAGCGGCTACAATTTCATGTTGCTTATCCCAATATCTCTTTATATGTACAAAATCAACAATAGATGGACTAGAAATTATTGTATTAGACCTCATTTAACTTTTTTATAAATGGTCTTGCCTATTAAATCAAAATCGGTATCAAGCTGATGCAATGACTCAGAATGTCCTATAAATAAGTGAGAACCTGTCGCTAATAACCCTGCATATCGCTGAGCTAATGTTTCTTTAGTTTCTTTATCAAAATATATCAATACATTACGACAAAAAATAAAATCAAAATGTGTCTTAATTGGCCAATCCTTCATTAAATTCAACTGTTTAAAATGGACAATTGCTTGTAATTCTTTACTCATTTTAACTTTATTCGCATTTTTACCCTTACCTCGTTTAAACCATTTCCTTAATGTACTTGCAGCTAACCCCTCTACCCTGTCTGTGGTATAAACACCCCCTGCTGCTGTTTGTAAAACATTGGTATCTAGATCTGTTGCTAAAATTTTAATATCCCAGTTATTAGGTACATTTTCCAGTAAAGTCATTGCTAATGAATAGGGTTCTTCGCCTGTAGAACAACCAGCAGACCAGCATCTAATAGTTTTTATGGTACTGTTTTTTTTAATAACCTCTGGAATCACTGTTTTTTCAAGGTATTCAAAATGATGTTTCTCCCTGTAAAAAGAAGTCAAATTAGTGGTTACCGCATTAATAAACTCTGTAAACTCTTTTTCTGGGTTATCTTTTAAATAGCGACAATATTGTTTAAAATTTTCCAGGCCATGCATCCGTACCCTTTTAGATAATCTGGAATAAAACATATCAAACTTATCATCGGGCACTACAATACCCGAGTGATCATTAGAAATTTTTCTTAATATATCAAAATCTTCCCGGGTATATTCAAATTCTCTTTGTTTTTCTGACACAACCATCCTCTTTTGACAGAACGTGGGAATAAATTAAAACCTATATAAATAATGCCTCGTCCGATGCTCCAGCATCACTGCCATTAAGCTATGGACTCTGTAGCCTCGATAAGCGAGAGCACAATCCGACAATACTTTGAAAACGGTGGATTACGCTATCGCTCATCCACCCTACAAAAGATAAAAACTATTAACTTAAGGTAAGCGTGTAAACCAGATCGACCAGATCAAAGTCGTTAAAAAAACCCAGCCGCAGCTTGATCCACTTCTAACATTTCAGACAAACCCAACAACTCAGCCGCTTCAATAAATTTATCTGATGGAAAATCAATAATCACTTCTTTATGTAATTTAATTGCTGTTTGCTTTAAAACTATCAGTAATTGCAGTGTTGCAGTGTCTATGGAAACAACCGCTGAAGCATCAATTTCAATGCTCTGTTGACTCTCTAACTGAACTACCAGCAACTCATATAAATGACTGACAGTTTGAATATTAAGCGTTGCATCCAATGTTATTTTTGAATCTTCAGCATCAGGATGTTCTACAACCGCCGTATCTAATGTCTCAGTTTCCGCTACTTGTTCATTACTGCTATCATCTTCAACAGCATCAATGACACCCATTTCCTGTTGTTTATTTAAGTCGGTGACTTCAGTCTGTGTTTCTATTGGATCAGATGCCTCATCTGTTGCTTCGGATTCTTCATTCATCCACGCCAGTGGGTCAAAACCAATTAAACCTTTATCTTCTTTCTCTGCCATTACATCACCTTACCTTCCAAAAAATCTGTTGCCAGACTTCTAAAATCTCTTGCCGACCGACTGCCCGGGCGATACTCTAGAATAGTTTTTCCAAAGCTGGGGCACTCCGCTAATAACGCTGCTTCTCTTATAACTGTCGCTAATACCTGTTCAGGAAAATATTGCTGTAATGTATTAAGTACTTCTTTTGATATTCTACGAGTCGTTGCAAACCGTGACATAACTAAAGATAGTTTATATTTTTTCTTTAGCACAGCTTCAAATCGCTTAACTGTACCCATCATGTGAGATAAACCCTGTAACGCCAAAAAATCACTGGTCATAGGTATTAAAATCTCATCCGCTGCAAACAATGCATTTGCCACTAAAACACCAGAAGAAGGTGGACAATCAATAAACACAAAATCCTGATCACTCAAATTTTCATGTAGCGCTTTGCGTAATAGATCACCACGTTTAGCACCTCCCTCAGATAATTGCTCAATTTCCTGTAGCCTAGATCCCGCGACTATCAATTGCAGGTTTTCTCTGACTGGTATTATGTTTTTAGCAATATCAGTTTCTCCCAGCATAACCTCATCAATTCCCGGCCTATTAGGATTAACCACTCCAAAAGAAATCGCTAAATGGCCTTGTGGGTCTAGGTCAATCACCGTAACACTTTTGCCTACTTTAGCTAGTGCATGGGTTAGGTTTGTTGAAGTTGTAGTTTTTCCTACCCCCCCTTTTTGGTTAATAATTGCAACAACTCTATCTGCCATTACAAACTGCTAATTCCATCAAATTCCTCTGAATCCAATAATTTATCAGAATCCAATAACATCACCATTTGTTTGTCCCCTACATAAATACCGCGCATATAACGCGTATCAATTTTTGACCCTAATTTTAGGGTGTCTTTAATATCTGAAAGTTTTATATCAAGTACATCAGAAACAGCATCAGCAACAATACCCATCACATGAGCCCCCTGTGAATTTTCTACACAAAGAACAATCACCACAGTAACAGCAGAATATTCTGTTTTCTCCATATTAAAGCGTTCACGCAAATCTATAATGGGTACAATTGAACCTCGCAAATTTAACGCACCTTTGATATAGTCAGGTGTATTGGGTATCTCTCTAACAGACTCCCATCCTCTTATTTCCTGAACCTTTAGAATCTCTACTCCATAAGATTCACCGGCAAGTTCAAAAGTTAAAAATTGTTCTACTTGCATCTCACCATCCATTTTGACTCATCTCAATAATCATAATTATTGCATTCACCTAAAATTCTTCCCATTCATCATCGCCATTTGAAGAATTAAAATCATTTGTTGGCTGTTGTTTTGGTTTAGCAACTATGGCGTGCCTTAGACTCTCACTAGCCATTGGTTTAACACTTGCACTCTGCTGATGCCCAGCAACTGCTTTTGTTGCTGAAGCACCCCCACTAAAGAAAGACAACAATTGATTCATATGACTAGACTGATCACTCATAGATACACTGGCTGCAGAAGCTTGTTCTGCTAATGCTGCATTTTGTTGGGTTATCTCATCCATTTGTGAAACAGCCTGGTTCACTTGCTCAATACCCTGGGATTGTTCAGCACTGGCAGCCGCAATTTCAGCAACAATGTCGCCTACTTTTTTCACACCAGTCACAATTTCATTCAGAGATTTCCCTGTTTGATTTACAAATTCAGTACCCGATCTAACTTTTTGCACACTGGTCTGGATTAAGTCTTTACTTTCCTTCGCTGCTGTAGCACTACGTTGCGCCAAATTTCTAACTTCTGTTGCTACTACAGAGAATCCTCTCCCTTGCTCACCTGCTCTGGCCGCTTCAACCGAAGCATTTAATGCCAGCAAATTAGTCTGAAATGCAATTTCATCAATCACACCAATAATTTCTGCAATCTTATTACTACTGGCATTAATTTCCTGCATGGCTGATACCGCAGAAGAAACAACTTCTCCACCTTTTTCTGCCAACTGCCTTGCTGATGTTGCTACCTGATTTGCCAGCTGTGCATTTTCGGAATTATTCTTCACCGTACTGGTTAATTCTTCCATACTGGAAGCTGTTTCTTCCAGGTTGGCCGCTTGCTGTTCTGCTCTTTGTGACAGATTGTTATTCCCACTGGCAATTTCTTGCGATGAATTATTAATAAAGTCAGCAGACTCATTTATCTGCCCAACAATCTCACCGATTTTATCAATTGAAGCATTAATATTATTTTTACAGTCCAAATACACCCCATGATAGTCACTGACAATACGGTTAGATAAATCCCCTGTGGCCATACTTTGCATGGTACTGCTCACATCAGCAAACACATGATCAATCACATCAGTTAATTCATTAATACCTGAACTCAGTTTTGCAAAAAAACCATCTTTATCCGCCATTTCAATACGTGCACTCAATTCTCCCGCTTTAACACCTTCAACTATAGCTTCAATTTCCTGTTCAATTTTAACTTCATGCGTTCTATCTAACCACTCGACGACTGTACCAATTCGATCACCCTCATTACTCATCACAGGGTTAGCAATAAAATCCATATGTCGACCACCGATAATCAGATTCGACTTCATGGTGCCTGTTAGTTTAGGCACTAAATTTCTTTGGTGAGCAGGGTTTTTATGAAACTGGTCTATATTCGCACCTAACAATTCATCTGTTTTAAAATCAGGCAGATCTTTTTGTATATCAGACTCTGCATTTTTAAATGTTTCCAGCACCCTCTCATTCATATAAATAATATTTAAATCATTATCTGCCACCATGACACTGGAACTAACATTATCTAATGCCTGTTTAATCCGCATCGATTCAGCTGCTAATTCCTTGGTATGAGCCAAATCAGCATTTAATTTAACTTGCATACCAAAAACAGCTTTATAAAGATCACCAACCTGATCATTTCTATTCAAATCTACAGCATTCCTATAATGACCATCTGCTAAACAATAACTGACACTAATAATTTTTTCTAAAGCAACTCTAAAAGTTTTAACTAGTTCAACATTCACCAGTATAGAAAAAGCAGTTATTAGTGCGACAGCAACTAATACTGGGATATTCCCATCCTGGAATAGCAAAAACATTAAATAACAAATGGGCAGTAAAAAGCCTATTATAGAAAACATAGACTTCAGACCTAAACTCATTTCCTTCAGGTTCTTTAGCATTAATGCCATACCCTTAGGCCGTATTTCTGCTTTATTAGCATTTAATTGCTGATACAAATCTTCTGCAGCACTAATTTGTTTCTGACTGGGCGCATAACGAACAGACAGAAATTCATCAACCCTACCATTTTTATAAACAGCAGTGACATTCGCCTCAACCCAGTAAAAATCACCATTTTTGGTTCTATTTTTAACTGGAGCCGTCCATGGGTTACCCGCTTTACAACACATCCACAGGTCTTCAAAGGCTGAGGCAGGCATATCCGGATGGCGCACAAGATTATGGTTTTTACCTAATAATTCATCCCTGTTATATCCACTGATTTCTACAAAAGCATCATTGGCATAGGTAATAATCCCCTTCAAATTTGTTCGGGTAACAAGGATAGTGCCTTTTTTCATTTTCACTTCATGATCAGTGACTGGCATATTAATTTTCATTATTTAACTCCTTACCCATCAGAATTTGTTTGTTTGTTGTATTAACTTTCATCGTCTTCATCCAAGTCCTCTAATTTCAGCAATTTATTCACATCAAGCAACATCACCATCCGCTCATTCACTGATGCCAATCCATTAATAAATTCTGTACTCACTTTGGTTCCAAAGTCCGGGGCTTTTTGTATACTCTTCTTTTCGACATCAATTACATCTGAAACCGAATCTACTACCAAGCCCATTACTTGATTTTGTCCAACCTCTACCTGAGTTTGCAAAACAACCACTACAGTCAAAGCTGTGTATGCTAAATGTCCTAAGCCAAATCGTTCTCGCAGGTCTATAATGGGCACTATCGCGCCTCTCAAGTTAACGACTCCTTTTTCATAAGAAGGAACATTAGGTATACGTGAAACCGGTTCCCAGCTTCTTATTTCTTGCACACATAAAATATCCACCCCATACTCTTCATCACCCAATGTAAAACTTAAAAACTGAACCAAATGTTCCAGCTTTTTTTCTTCAATCTGTTCGATTTCAGTATTTTCAGCTAATTCTGCCATATCACATCTACGCGTTTATTGATTAGATAGTCTTACTAGTCCTGGAATATCCAAAATCAGTGCAACTGACCCGTCGCCAAGAATTGTCGCTCCTGACACACCTTCTACTTTTCTATAATTCGCTTCTAATGATTTAATTACAACCTGCTGCTGACCTAATAAATCATCTATAAATAATCCACAGCGCATTCCCTGCCCCTCAACCACAACCACTAAACCCTCAGTTAATTTCGTCGCTATCGCCGTTTTTACATCAAAAATCTCATGCATTCTGACTATGGGTAGGTATTCATTTCGTAATCGAAAAGTCTCGCCTTTTCCAGCTACCCGGTTAATCATCTTTTCTGTTATGTTGACCGACTCTATGATTGCACCTAAAGGAACAATAAAACGCTCATCACCTACCGCAATGGATTGACCGTCTAAAATAGCCAAGGTCAAGGGAAGATGAATGGCAATAGTTGATCCTTTCCCCAGTTCTGAGGTGATTTCTATATTGCCACCTAAAGATTGAATATTCCTTCTGACTACATCCATACCGACACCACGCCCGGAAACATCTGTCAGCTTTTCTGCAGTCGAAAAACCAGCCATAAAAATCAATTCGTATATCTGTTTATCCGTTAACACTACGTCGGCATCAATCAAGCCTTTTTCTATTGCTTTGGTTTTCAACACTTCCTTATTAAGTCCCTTACCATCATCTCTAACTTCGATGACAATTTTGCCTCCACGATGATAAGCCTCTAAAGTCACTGTGCCTGTTTCTGACTTTCCGTTGGCCAATCTGTCAGCTGGCATTTCTATACCATGATCCAGACTGTTTCTAACCAGGTGTACCAAGGGATCACTTAATAATTCAACCACCGTTTTATCAACTTCTGTATTTTCACCAATTAAGACTAGTTCAATCTTCTTTTCCAGTTTGCTACTCAAATCATGAACTAAGCGGGGAAACCGACTAAAAACAAAACTAATAGGCAACATACGAATATTCATCACACTTTCTTGTAACTCTCTGGTGTGACGTTCCAGTTGCGACAATCCATTTTTAAGTTGATCCAGCTTATTTAATTCAAAGTGTTCACCAACCAGACTTAACATAGACTGGGTGATAACCAACTCACCGACCATGTTAATCAAGGTATCAATTTTTGCAGTATCAACCCGTATGGAACTGGAACCTTTAGCGCTAGGTTTTGCTGCTTTATTTTTACCGGCTGTTTCCTTCTTTGGTGATGCAGTGGGGGTAGTATCAGTCTCTTTTGGAACTGAGCTTTGCGTTGTTTGAGAGGGCGATGCTGCATCTGTTGTTACTTGACTGGGAGCTGACCTTTCCTGTACTTCAGGTTCCTGTTTTAATAAAGGATGAATTGCTAAATCACATTCATCTTCTACCCAGTCAAAAATATCATCAATTTCTTCAGAGGGGATAGACCCAATAATTTTTAAATTCCATGACAAATGACACTCTTCAGGATCCAGATCAAATAAATCCGGCACACCTTGAAAATCAACAGTAGAGCTTAATTCTCCCAAATTTGAAAGTTCTCGAAACATCCTGACAGGGTCATTCCCTGTTTTTAATAAATTAGTATGTGGACTAAATGCAATATGCCAACCCTGTCCAACATTCTGCTCAGTTAAATTTTCCGTAACATCCGCCTGTACATTTTCAGAATCATTACCGGCCTGTTCTGTTGGCACAATATTTCCTGCACCCCCATTAAGTTCAATTTCCAGGGATTTTTTGTATTCAGCCACACTAGCATCATCAACATCCTGTTCATCCTGGATTGCTGTTAACATTTCTTTTAAGCAATCTACTGAACCTAAAAGTACATCAACAGCTGGTTGGGTTACCTGCCTACGACCATCTCGCATTTCATCGAGCAAGGTTTCCATAACATGAGTAAAATCAGAAACAGAAGTAAATCCGAATGTTCCACTGCCGCCTTTTATAGAGTGAGCTGCTCTGAAAATGGTATTAATCTCTTCAGCATCAACACCCCCCATATCCAGGTTTAATAAACCTGATTCCATTATATCCAGGCCCTCGAAGCTCTCTTCAAAAAAAACCTGATGGAACTGCGCCATATCAATTGACATAGACTTTCCCGCTATTAATAAATTTCACTTAGCAAGTGCAGTCACTCTAACCCAGCACTTTCTTGATTGTTTTTAACAATTGATCGGGGTTAAATGGTTTTACTATCCAACCCGTAGCGCCAGCAGCTTTACCTGCCTGTTTTTTGTCCATACCCGACTCTGTAGTCAACATTAGCATGGGGATAAACTTATAATCAGGAAGTCCACGCAAATCTTTAATCAAAGTAATACCATCCTTATTGGGCATATTGACATCTGTCACTACACAATCGAACTTTTGCCCTTGTGCTTTTTTTAAAGCATCTACCCCATCTACCGCTTCAACCACTGAATACCCAGCGCCTTTTAAGGTAAACGCAACCATTTGTCTCATTGATGCTGAATCATCAACTGCAAGGATACTTGCCACAGTCTTCTCCTAATAATTTAATACTCAATACAACTCTCACTGTATTTCTTGTTATTTAAATTGTAGTTCAATAAACAAATTTGTCAGCTTAAGCCAATTAAAAAATAATAAAAATTATTTTAAAGCCAACATTATCATAAACTTAGTTAGTGCTTGACCGACAAGTATTATTTACCTATAAATACAATGGTTTATGGTAAAATATGAGTTTAAAGATTACCTGGTGTTAAATTTAGAATTATTTAAAAAAGTGTACAAGCTATTGATATTAATAGACTGCGATT
>JBJPGG010000019.1:0-1997 GCA_048595505.1 Methylococcaceae bacterium | reverse complement strand
CCCTCTTGTTCCTGAAGTGCAGCCTAAGTGGCCTTGCGGTATGTGGGCAGTGGTCATCGGAACAGTGATGCAATGTCACAGCTCTATAATCCTGTCTGGCCAATCATGGGCTTGTTAAGAGGTGTGCTCCCACTCTGCCATGTCCTGGTCCCCATTTCATCTTGGGAGACATGAGAACCCTCTTGTTCCTGAAGTGCAGCCTAAGTGGCCTGCGGTATGTGGGCAGTGGTCATCGGAACAGTGCTGCAATGGCGCAGCTCTATAATCCTGTTTGGCCAATCATGGGCTTGTTGAAGAGGTGTGCTCCCTTTCTGCCATGTCCTGGTCCCAGCCCCATTTCATCTTGGAAGGAGACATGAGAGCCCTCTTGTTCCTGAAGTGCAGCCTATGTGGCCTTGCGGTATGTGGGCAGTGGTCATCGGAACAGTGCTGCAATGTCACAGCTCTATTATCCTGTCTGGCCAATCATGGGCTTGTTGAAGAGGTGTGCTCCCTTTCTGCCATGTCCTGGTCCCAGATTCATCTCATCTTGGAAGGAGACATGAGAGCCCACTTGTTTCTGAAGCGCAGCCTAAGTGGCCTTGCGGTTTGTGGGCAGTGGTCATTGGAACAGTGCTGCAATGTCACAGCTCTATAATCCTGTCTGGCCAATCATGGGCTTGTTAAGAGGTGTGCTCCCACTCTGCCATGTCCTGGTCCCCATTTCATCTTGGGAGACATGAGAACCCTCTTGTTCCTGCAGTGCAGCCTAAGTGGCCTGCGGTATGCGGGCAGTGGTCACCGGAACAGTGCTGCAATGGCTCAGCTCTTTGATCCTGTCTGGGCAATCATGGGCTTGTTGAAGAGGTAAGGTGTGCTCCCATTTTGTCATGCCCTGGTCCCAGACTCACCTCATCTTGGAAGCAGACATGGGAGCCCTCTTTTCTGACATGCAGCCTAAGTGGCCTTGCGGTATGTGGGCGGTGGTCATCGGAACAGTGCTGTACTGGCACAGCTCTGCGAGCCTGTTTGGCCAATCATGATCATGTTGAAAAGGTGAGCTCTCCCATTCTGCCATGTCCTGGTCCCATCCCCATTTCATCTTGGAAGGAGACATGAGAGCCCTCTTGTTCCTGAAGTGCAGCCTAAGTGGCCTGCGGTATGTGGGCAGTGGTCATCGGAGCAGTGCTGCAATGGCACAGCTCTATAATCCTGTCTGGCCAATCATGGGCTTGTTGAAGAGGTGTGCTCCCTTTCTGCCATGTCCTGGTCCCAAATTCATCTCATCTTGGAAGGAGACATGAGAGCCAAGTTGTTCCTACTGTGCAGCCTAAGTGGCTGAATTAGGTGGGCAGTGGTCATCGGAGCAGTACTGTACTGGCACAGCTCTGCGAGCCTGTCAGGCCAATCATGATCATGTTGAAAAGGTGAGCTCCCATTCTGTCATGTCCTGGTCACAGCCCCATTTCATCTTGGGAGGAGACATGTGATCCCTCTTGTTCCTGAAGTGCAGCCTAAGTGGCCTGCGGTATGCGGGCAGTGGTCACCGGAACAGTGCTGCAATGGCGCAGCTCTATAATCCTGTTTGGCCAATCATGGGCTTGTTGAAGAGATCAGGTGTGCTCCCATTTTGCCATGCCCTGGTCCCAGACTCATCTCATCTTGGACGGAGGACATGAGAGCCCTCTTGTTCCTGAAGTGCAGCCTAAGTGGCCTTGCGGTATGTGGGCAGTGGTCATCGGAACAGTGCGCAATGGCGCAGCTCTATAATCCTGTTTGGCCAATCATGGGCTTGTGGAAGAGGTCAGGTGTGCTCCCATTTTGTCATGCCCTGGTCGTTGACTCATCTCATCTTGGAAGGAGACATGAGAGCCCTCTTGTTCCTGAAGTGCAGCCTAAGTGGCCTTGCGGTATGTGGGCAGTGGTCATCGGAACAGTGCTGCAATGGCGCAGCTCTATAATCCTGTTTGGCCAATCATGGGCTTGTTGAAGAGGTGTGCTCCCTTTCTGCCATGTCC
>JBJPGG010000018.1:0-16687 GCA_048595505.1 Methylococcaceae bacterium | reverse complement strand
CTATATAACTATTTCAGCAGCACAGTCTGTCGACAAAGATTTCATTCCAGCTTATGCCTCTTAATTTATATTCATGCAGGCATAAAAGGCCGATAGAAACACGTATTGGTGACCACGAAAAGTATAATCTAGTGTATATATCTTTTTTGCTTGAACCTTTCTCCTTTTATGTTAATAAGTTTGTTATAATTGTAAGGTTTTTTAATTTAGTTATACCGCTGCAAATTGATAATTAGGTCTTAGCGGTATTGCCAAGGAATCATGCTGTTACACGCATAAACATAAACAAACGGATCAATGTCAGAATTCGCTAAAGAAATTATTCCCGTTAATCTCGAAGACGAGATGAAGCAGTCATATCTTGACTATGCAATGAGTGTTATTGTTGGTCGAGCACTTCCCGATGTTAGAGACGGGTTAAAACCAGTACATCGGCGAGTGTTGTATGCGATGAGTGTTTTGGGTAACGACTGGAATAAGCCGTATAAAAAATCTGCTCGTGTGGTGGGTGATGTGATCGGTAAATATCATCCGCATGGTGATACTGCAGTTTATGACACCATTGTTCGTATGGCGCAGCCTTTTTCCATGCGTTACATGCTGATTGACGGACAAGGTAACTTTGGTTCGGTTGATGGTGATTCACCCGCTGCCATGCGATATACAGAAGTGCGTATGGCCAAGATTTCGCATCAGATTCTGGCTGACCTTGATAAGGAAACGGTAGATTTTGTTGCTAACTATGATGAATCAGAGTCTGAGCCATCAGTTATGCCTACACGGGTTCCAACGTTGCTGGTCAATGGTTCTTCCGGTATTGCGGTGGGTATGGCTACTAATATACCGCCACACAATCTGACAGAGGTCATTGGTGCTTGTCTGGCATTGATCGAAAACCCCGAATGCAGTATTCCTGATTTAATGCAGTACATCCCAGGCCCTGATTTTCCAACAGCTGGTTTTATTAATGGTGCTGCAGGAATTTATGATGCCTATATGACAGGGCGAGGGAAAGTGCATCTTCGTTCGCGTTGTCATTTTGAAGACAGAGGTGACGGTGGACGTCAATCCATTATTGTCACTGAATTACCTTATCAGGTAAATAAAGCCCGCTTGTTAGAAAAAATTGCTGAAATGGTAAAGGATTCTAAGCTGGAAGGGATTAGCGGTTTAAGAGACGAATCGGACAAAGACGGTATGCGCATGGTGATTGAATTGCGCAGAGGTGAAGTTGCAGAAGTTGTCTTAAACAATCTATATAAACAAACACAATTACAGACTGTGTTTGGTATTAATATGGTGGCTATTCGTGAAGGCCGCCCTTATTGCATGAATCTTAAAGAGATTGTCAGTGCTTTTATTAATCATCGGCGTGAAATTGTTACTCGAAGAACCATTTATTTGCTACGTAAAGCGCGTGAAAGAGCCCATGTTTTAGAAGGCTTGGCAATTGCACTGGCAAATATTGATGAAATGATTAGCTTAATCAAGGCATCTAAAAATCCTGCGGAAGCAAAACAAGGTTTATTGGCTAAACAGTGGGAATTGGGGTTGGTTTCAGTATTGTTGGAAAATGCGGATGCGGACAGGACCAGACCGGAAAGTTTAGCTGTTGAGTTTGGTGCACATGATGATATGTATAAGTTATCAGAGGCACAAGCACAGGCAATTCTTGATTTACGCTTGCATCGATTAACTGGATTAGAACAAGAAAAAATTGTTAAAGAATATCAGGAGTTACTTGAGTTAATTGATGGCTATCTTGAAATACTGGGTAGTGAAGTTCGACTAATGGAAGTGATTCGTGACGAATTAATAGAGATAAAAGAACAGTTTGGCGATGAGCGACGGACTGAAATAATACAAGATCATCTTAATTTGTCAGCCGAAGATTTAATCACCGAAGAAGATATGGTGGTGACCATGTCTCATGAGGGGTATGTTAAATCACAACCCTTGGATGATTATAAAGCCCAACGTAGAGGTGGGCGCGGAAAATCGGCAACGGCTACTAAAGAGAAAGATTTTGTTGAAAAGCTGATTATTGCCAATACTCACGATACCATTTTGTGTTTTTCATCATCAGGTAAGGTGTATTGGTTAAAAGTGTTTCATTTGCCTGTCGCCAGTCGTGGCTCTCGTGGTAAGCCTTTTGTCAATTTATTGCCTTTGGACAAAGGTGAGAAAATCAATGCCATGTTGACTGTGCGTGAGTACGCTGAAGATAAGTTTATCTTTATGGCGACAGCAGCCGGTACGGTTAAGAAAACACCGTTAAAGGAATTTGAAAGACAGCGGGCTAATGGCAAAATTGCTATTGATTTGCGTGAGAACGATACTTTGGTTGGTGTTGCTGTCACAGATGGCCAGCAAAATGTATTGTTATTTAGTAGTTCGGGTAAAGCAAATTGCTTTAATGAAACTGATGTCCGGTCTATGGGTAGAACAGCAACAGGTGTGCGTGGAATTAGATTGCAGGAAGGGCAGCAAGTTATTTCACTGATTATTGCTGCAGATGGCATGGTTTTAAACATAACAGAAAACGGTTATGGCAAAAGAACACGACTAGAGGAATTTACCCGTCATAAACGTGGTGGCCAGGGCATGATAGCTATTCAAACATCTGATCGTAATGGGGCAGTCGTTGGTGCAACATTAGTGAATGATACAGATGAAATAATGTTGATTACCAGTGGTGGCGTGTTGGTGAGAACACGAGTCAGTGAAATTTCAGTCGTGGGTCGTAACACTCAGGGCGTACGAGTTATTCGTCTTGATAAAAAAGAAAAAGTAGTTGGTGTAGACCGTGTGGATGGTTTGCCTGATGATGAAGAGGGCTCTGAAGACTCAATTGAAAATGAAGATTCAATTGTCAATAATGAAGCCGAGATAGATACAAATACAGAACAAGATAATCCAGGAGCAGAAGAGTAAACATGAGCAGAATTTTTAATTTTAGTGCAGGTCCGTCTACATTACCAGAATCGGTTTTAGTTAAAGCTAAGGAAGAGCTTTTAGATTGGCGTGGTACAGGAATGTCGGTGATGGAAATGAGTCACCGTGGCAAAGAATTTATGTCTATTGCTGAAGAATTAAAAAGTGATTTAATTGAAATCCTCAATATTCCAGATAACTATAAAGTTTTATTTTTACAAGGTGGAGCAACAGGACAGTTTGCGGGTATTCCACAGAATATCCTAAATGGTAATGATAAAGCATGCTACGTTAATACCGGTGCATGGTCGGCTAAAGCAATTAAAGAAGCTAAAAACCATTGTAATGTGATTGTTTCGGCCAGTGCAGAACAATCAAACTTTACAGGTATTCCTGATTATTCTGACTGGAATGTCGATGCCGGTGCTGCTTATTTACACTATACGGATAATGAGACTATACACGGTGTAGAGTTTCAAGATATCCCAAGTTTTGGCGATATACCTCTCGTCTGTGACATGTCTTCTAATATTTTGTCACGAGCGGTTGATATTAGTAAATTTGGCATAATCTATGCTGGATCACAAAAAAACATGGGGCCTGCTGGTGTCACAATCGTGATTGTTCGTGATGACCTTGTGGGTAATGCTGACAACAAAATTGCCTCAGTATTTGATTATGCGCAACAAGCTAAAAATGATTCTATGCTGAATACACCAGCTACTTATAATTGGTATTTAGTAGGTTTAGTGTTGAAGTGGGTTAAGGAATCTGGCGGTATTAGTGCAATGGAGCAGCATAATAAAGCTAAGGCTGCTAAATTGTACCAGGCCATTGAGCAATCATCTTTATATTCAAATCCAGTGCAAAAAGCGGTTCGTTCTAGAATGAATGTGCCTTTTGTTTTAGCTAATGCTGAGCTAGATAAAGAGTTTCTAAGTCTTGCAACTAAACAAGGTTTGAGTTCATTAAAAGGCCATCGCTCAGTTGGTGGTATGCGTGCAAGTATTTATAATGCGATGCCTGAAGCCGGGGTGACTGCTTTAATCGATTTTATGGCAGAATTTGAAAGAGCCCACGGTTAATTAATGATACTAAGAATGTGCTGGTTTTGAGTGAAGAGATTATCGTTTACTCAAAACCGGCGTATCTTAATTTTAGGTTATTAGGTTTTAAATATAAAAGTAATGGCAGACATAATTCCACTTCCAGAATTAAGAAAAGAAATTGATGCAATTGATATTCAGATACTTCAATTGATTAATCAGCGTGCGACTTGTGCAATGGAAGTTGCTAGAACCAAAGTTTCTGAAGGCGAAACGGGTACATTTTACCGGCCAGATAGGGAAGCTTTAGTGTTGCGACGTATTAAAGAGTTAAACCCCGGCCCATTGTCTAATGACACAGCTGCACGATTTTTTAGAGAATTAATGTCGTCTTGTCTGGCTTTAGAAAAACCATTGGAAGTTTCTTTTTTGGGGCCAGAAGGAACCTTCACGCAACAGGCTAGCTTTAAACATTTTGGTCAGTCTGTTAAAACTGTGCCTGCTACCACGATAGATGAAATTTTTACAGAAGTGGAAAATCAGCATTGCCAGTTTGGTGTTGTACCTGTAGAAAACTCAACTGAAGGTGTTATTACCCATACACTTGACCGCTTTATCACTTCGCCATTAAAGATTTGTGGTGAAGTTGAAATTAGAGTGCATCAAAATTTAATGGGACATGTTAAACAACAGAGTGATGTTACCGAGGTTTTTTCTCACCAACAGTCGTTAGCACAATGCCGGCAGTGGCTGGATCTTCATTTGCCTAATGTTATTCGTACTGCCGTTAGCAGCAACGCTGAGGCAGCTCGGTTAGCATCTGAAAGTAAAGATAAAATGGCTATAGCCGGTGAAGTGGCAGCTGATTTATATAAGCTTGATATTCTGCAAAAGAATATTGAAGATGAGGCTAATAATACCACGCGGTTTATTATCATTGGCGAGCAAGAGCCGGTATCTACTGAGCTGGATAAAACATCGTTATTAATTTCTACAGGGAATCGTGCAGGTTCTTTGCATGAAATTCTTCAGCCTTTTGCTGAACATGGCATAAGTATGTCGCATATTGAATCCCGACCATCCAAGCAAGGCTTGTGGGACTATGTTTTTTTTATCGACATCAATGGTCATAAAGATGATGAGAATGTTGCCAAGGCTTTGAGTGTATTAAAACAAAATGTTAATTTGTTAAATATATTAGGCTCATACCCTAAAGCGGTTATTTAAGGTTTAAGTAGATTTTATGAGTAAAAACGATTCAATTGTTGATCTTGCGGTGCAAGGTGTTCAACAACTTATTCCATATACACCTGGAAAACCTGTCGAGGAGTTACAAAGAGAGTTAGGGTTAGAGAACATTGTTAAATTAGCCTCTAATGAAAACGCGCTAGGGACTGGCAGCAAGGTCAAGTTAGCTATTCAAGATGCACTGACTGATTTGTGTCGATATCCTGATGGCAACGGCTTTGCTTTAAAACAAGCATTAGCTCGCAAATTGGATGTATCTACCCATCAAATTACCTTGGGCAATGGTTCAAATGAAATTCTAGAACTGGTTGCACGTACTTTTTTAACACCAGGCTTAGAGGTTATTTTTTCACAACATGCTTTTGCTGTCTATCCACTGGTCACCCAGGCCGTCGGTGCAACGGCAAGGGTGGTGCCAGCATTAAATTATGGACATGATCTGGATGCAATGTTGGCCCAGGTTAATAACAAAACTCGCTTAGTATTTATAGCAAACCCCAATAATCCAACTGGCACATTATTAACCAGTGATGCATTGGAACGCTTTCTTGACGAATTACCTGCAACAGTTATTTGTGTATTGGATGAGGCTTATTTTGAATTTGTTGAGGCTGAAGTTAGAGCGTCTTCAATTGATTGGCTAAAAAAACATCCCAACTTGATTATTACCCGTACATTCTCTAAAGCCTATGGATTAGCTGGTTTAAGAGTAGGGTATAGTTTGTCATCGGCTGACATTGCAGATTTATTAAATCGAGTGCGCCAGCCATTTAATAATAATGTGCTGGCCTTGGTGGCTGCTGAAGCTGCGTTAGCTGATGAAGCTTATTTGGCTGAGACAATTAGCGTTAATAAGCTGGGTATGCAGCAATTAACGGATGCATTCCTGGAATTAGGTTTGCAATGGATTCCTTCAGCTGGCAATTTTGTGTCGGTGGATTTAAAGCAACCGGCTATGCCAATTTATCAAGCCTTATTACACAAGGGTGTTATTGTGCGTCCTGTTGCTAATTATGAAATGCCAGACTTTCTTCGAATCAGTATTGGTACCCACAAAGAAAATCAGTTTTTTATTAATGCATTAAAAGAAGTTTTAACCAATGTTTAATAAAATTTGTATTATTGGGGTTGGTTTGATTGGTGGCTCAATTGCTAAGGCTGCCCGTAAGCAAGGTTTATCTGAGCACATAGTCGCTTTTGGTCGGCAAAAAGGAATAAAAAATTTACAGTTAGCTAAAAAACTAGGGGTAATTGATGAGTATTATCTCGATATTGAGCCGGCTGTCAAAAATGCTGATTGCATTATTATTACTACTCCGGTCGGTGTGATAGAGCATGTTTTTAGACAGCTTCAACCCTTTTGGAATGACCAGGCAATCTATACTGATGCTGGTAGTACTAAAGGAAGTGTTGTTGCAGCTGCACAGAAGGTGTTTTCTGAAGTGCCGACTAATTTTGTACCCGCACATCCTATTGCCGGTGCTGAAAAAAGTGGTGTTGAGGCGGCGCAAGATGCCTTGTTTAAGAATAAGCGTTTAATTGTAACTCCGGTTGAATCAACCTCGCCTCAGGCTTTAAACAAAATAGTAGAATTCTGGAAGCGCATAGGTTCTCATGTTTCTCAGATGGATGTTGATCATCATGATGCGGTATTAGCTGCAACCAGTCATTTACCTCATATACTTGCATTTTCTTTGGTTGATTTGCTGGGGAAAAGAGATGAGCAGGTGGAAATTTTTAAATATGCTGCGGGAGGGTTTAAAGACTTTACTCGCATAGCCTCAAGTGATCCAACCATGTGGTTGGATATTTGTATGGCGAACAAAAAAGAAATCGTTCCATTAATTCAGCAATTACAGGCGGAATTAGGGAACATAGAACAAATGCTGGTGGAAAATAAGGACCAGCAGCTTTTTGAAACTTTTACGTATGCCAAGCAAGCCAGGCAACGTTTTCTTAATCAATTTGATAAAAATATGTCACAATCAATCACATTTAATGTCCAACCTGGGGGTAGACTGCAGGGAGAAATCCGTGTGCCTGGGGATAAATCAATGTCACATCGTTCTATTATGCTGGGTTCATTGGCAGAAGGCGTAACCCATGTTAAAGGCTTTTTAAATGCGGAAGATGCGTTGGCAACATTACAAGCATTTCGAGCCATGGGTGTAAAAATTGAAGGGCCGGAAAATGGTGAAGTGACTATTCATGGTGTGGGTAAACATGGTTTAAAAGAACCTAAAGAGCCTTTGTATTTGGGGAATTCAGGTACCTCTATGCGTTTGTTGAGTGGATTATTGGCTGGACAAGCTTTTAATACTGTTTTAACGGGGGATAAGTCATTATCTTCTCGACCAATGAAGAGAGTAACAACGCCTTTGGCTAACATGGGTGCTAAAATTAAAACCCAGGAAGGCGGTACTGCTCCTTTACATATTACCGGAAATAGTCATTTAAAAGGCATGGCTTACTCAATGCCTATGGCCAGTGCACAGGTTAAATCCTGTTTATTATTGGCAGGTATGTATGCGGAGGGTGAGACAACGGTAACTGAACCCGCACCGACACGAGATCATACTGAAAGAATGTTAAATGGTTTTTCATATCCAGTGCAGCGTGATGGAGCTAAAGCGAGTATCAACTCAAACGGTAAATTACTAGCAGCAGATATTGATGTGCCTAGTGATATTTCATCGGCCGCATTTTTTCTGGTGGGAGCTTCAATTGCGCCGGATTCAGATGTTACCCTAAAGCATGTAGGGATTAATCCAACACGGACAGGTATCATTGATATTTTGCGATTAATGGGTGCAAATATTGAAGTACTTAATGAACGGACTGTTGGTGGCGAGCCTGTTGCGGACTTAAGAGTTGTGTCTAGTCAATTAAAGGGAATTGATATTCCTGAAGCGCTAGTTCCTTTAGCGATTGATGAATTTCCGGTATTATTTATTGCGGCCGCTTGTGCTGAGGGGCAGACAAAATTGACCGGGGCAAAAGAATTGCGAGTCAAAGAATGTGATCGGATTCAGGTAATGGCTGATGGCTTGCAAATTTTAGGCGTTGATGCACAACCCACTGATGATGGTATGGTGATTCAAGGCAAGACGACTGATTCGTTAGCTGGTGGTGAGGTGATTTCTCATGGTGATCATCGTATTGCCATGTCCTTTTCCATTGCTGGTTTACGTGCGACTGCACCCATTACCATTCATGATTGTGAAAATGTAAATACCTCTTTTCCTGAGTTTCGTGACTTAGCGACTCAATTGGGATTGAATTTACAATGAGCATTCCTGTTTTAACCATAGACGGACCCAGTGGTGCAGGAAAAGGAACAGTGAGTAGGGCGGTTGCAAAACAATTAGGTTGGCATTATCTGGATAGCGGTTCTATCTATCGTTCTTTAGCTATTGCGGTGTTAGATAAAAATATTGAATTGGCTGATGTGAGCGCGGTCGCCGCCGTTGCAGAAGCCATGCAATTAGAGTTTGACTGTGGTGATCAGCTAATTGTGAAATTGCATGGCAGTGATATTACTCATAGGCTTCCATTCGAAAAGACAGGGAATGTAGCATCAATTATTGCTGCATATCCAGAAGTAAGGGCGGTATTGCTAAAGAAACAAAAAGATTTTATGCAGTTGCCGGGCTTGGTGGCAGACGGTCGAGATATGGGGACTGTTGTTTTCCCAGATGCGGCTAATAAAGTCTATTTAACGGCTAGCGCGAAAGAAAGAGCAAAAAGGCGATATAAACAGTTGATTGAAAAAGAAATTGATGCTAACCTTGTACAGATCACTGAAGAGATAGAATTACGTGATCGTAGAGATCAACAGAGATCGACTTCGCCGTTAAAGGCTGCGGAGGGTTCTCTTTATATAGATTCTTCTGAATTATCTATAATACAGGTAATTGAAGAAGTGATATCCCTGGTTCGCTAGAGTGTATTCTATGAGCCAGATTAGGGCGTCGTTAAATTATTGACGGCTTTGTTTTTTAACTTTGATAAATGTAACTTGTTGGTCGCTATTCATAAAAACCATGAACCTAAAAGGTTCTATTTATGAACAAAAAGTGATTTTTAAACAAGTATGGGAAAGAAAAAAATGAGCGAGAGCTTTGCTGAATTATTTGAAGAAAGTTTAATCCGGACAGAAATGCGTCCTGGTGCTATGTTAATGGGTACTGTTATAGATATCGATAATGATTTCGTTATCGTAAGTGCTCAAGCCAAGTCTGAAGGTGTTATTCCAAAATGGCAGTTTTTAACGCCTGATGGTGACCTGGAAGTTGAAATTGGTGATGAAATCGAGGTAGCACTGGATTTATTTGAAGATGGTCTTGGATCCACCCTTCTTTCCCGTGACAAAGCTAAGAAAAATAGAGCTTGGGGCGAACTTGAAAAAGCCTTCGAAGCAGAAGAAACAATTGTTGGACGTATTAACGGTAAAGTACGTGGTGGTTTTACTGTTGCAGTAGGCGCATTACGCGCATTCTTGCCAGGATCACTAGTCGATGTTCGTCCAATTAGAGATACTACTTTCCTTGAAGGTCGTGATCTTGAATTTAAAGTTATAAAAATTGACCAGAAACGTAACAACGTCGTTCTTTCTCGTCGCGCAGTAGTAGAAAAAGAATACAGCGCAGAAAGAGAAGAGTTAATGAAGACTCTGGAAGATGGTGCTATAGTTAAAGGTATCGTTAAGAATTTAACAGACTATGGTGCATTTATTGATTTAGGCGGCATCGATGGTTTATTACACATTACAGATATGGCATGGCGTCGTGTTCGTCATCCTTCTGAATGTGTTGAAATTGGTGAAGAAATCGAAGTCAAAGTACTTAAGTTTGACAAAGAGAAAACTCGTGTTTCATTAGGTATGAAACAAATGGGTGAAGATCCATGGAAAGAAATTGCAAACCGTTACCCAGCAGCAACACGTGTGCATGGTAAAGTTAACAACCTGACTGACTACGGTTGTTTCGTAGAAATTGAAGAAGGTGTTGAAGGACTGGTTCACGTCTCTGAAATGGACTGGACTAATAAAAACGTTAATCCATCTAAAGTTGTTCAATTAGGTGATGATGTTGAAGTAATGGTTCTTGAAATTGACGAAGAACGTCGTCGTATTTCTTTAGGTATGAAGCAATGTCGTACTAACCCTTGGGATGAATTCGCTGCGACTCATAACAAAGGCGATAAAATTTCAGGAAAAATTAAATCGATTACAGACTTTGGTGTGTTTATTGGTCTGGATGGTGGTATTGATGGACTGGTTCATACGTCTGACATTACTTGGAATGAAGGTGACGATGAAGCCATTCGTAACTATAAGAAAGGTGATGAAGTAGAAACTGTTATTTTGGCGGTTGATTCTGAACGCGAGCGTATTTCTTTAGGTATTAAACAGCTAGAACAAGATCCGTTCCAAAACTTTATTGGATTGCATGACAAAGGCAGCATGGTTAAAGGAATTGTTAAATCAGTTGATGCCAAAGGTGCTGTTATTGAATTATCTGATAATGTTGAAGGTTATTTACGTGCTTCAGAAATTCAACGTGACCGTGTTGAAGATGCACGCACATTATTGAAAGAAGGTGATGAAGTTGAAGCCAAATTTATTGGTGTTGATAAAAAGACAAAATCAATTTCGTTATCTATCAAAGCTAAGGATAATGATGATGAATCAAGCGCTATGAAAGAGTATGGTACTAAGCAAGCTTCTGCTGGTTCTGCTACACTTGGTGATATCTTCAAGCAATTAGAAAAGTAATATAATGCTAAACAGGGAGTGCAACTGGTGTACTCCTTTTTTTCAGGATTGGAATTGTGACAAAATCAGAATTAATTGAAGCCTTGACAAGACAACTACCTCATTTAGCAATTAAAGATGTTGAACTTGCGGTGAAGTGTGTTATTGAACAAATGAGTGAAACCTTGTCTAGAGGTGACAGAATCGAGATACGCGGTTTTGGTAGTTTTTCATTGCATCACAGAGCACCCAGAATGGGAAGAAACCCAAAAACTGGAGATGCTGTGTCTTTGACAGCAAAATATGTTCCTCATTTTAAACCGGGAAAAGAATTACGTGACAGAGTGAATAGCTCTCGTGAAGCATGTAAAATCATAGACTAGACTTTTAGTATAATTACACGACATATTCTGATGAAATTAATTATTCTAATTATATTCTTTTGTGTGTTTTTTATTGCATTGATTTTTTCAGTACTGAACTTTCATTCGGTACAAATAAACCTAGGGTTTACCTCGCTCTCTTTACCTCTTACTGTCGCTCTGACGATAGAATTATTTGCCGGCATTGTTATTGGTTTATTAGCCGCTTTAATCCAGATACTGAGATTAAAGTCCGACTATGCGCAGCTAAATAAACAGTTAGGAAAAAACAAATAACTATTCTTTATCAATAAAGGCCTAAACCGCTTTTATTCCTGCCTAGTTCTAATTTCTTATTATCTCATTAAACAACTATTTAATATTTGTTTTGCCTTTATAAAACAATGCTAATATGCTATAGTTAATTCTAAATGAGAATTATTAACAATAAGCCTAAGTAATTTTCTTCAAACTATTTGTTTTAATTTTAATAGGGATTGTCATTAATTTATGTCAATTAATATAAAAATGCTTGCTGAGGGTGATCATGCGAAGATTGTTGGTTTTGATCAGTCTGGCAAGGCTTATCGCAAGCGTTTGTTAGCAATGGGGTTGACGCCGGGAACAGAGTTTAAAATCACCCGTTTTGCGCCTCTAGGTGATCCAGTTGAGATAAAAATACGTGGATTTTCCTTAACCTTGCGAAAAAATGAAGCTGCAGTACTGTTAATAGAAAAATTATGAAAATTGATTTTACTATAGGTGTTGTTGGCAACCCAAACTGTGGAAAAACCACTCTTTTTAATGCATTAACAGGGTCTAGGCAACACGTTGGAAATTGGCCTGGTGTGACTGTTGAGCAGAAAACAGGCAAATATAGTTTTGACAATAAAACCATTCGTGTTGTTGATTTACCAGGTACCTATTCTTTAGAAGCAGCAGACGATCAAGTTTCACTGGATGAAAAAGTAGCCCGGGATTATGTTGCCTCCAAACAAGCTGATTTAATTATTAATATTATTGATGCTTCCAATATTGAAAGAAATCTTTACTTAACATCTCAACTAGTCGAAATGCGCGTACCAATGATATTGGTACTCAATATGATGGATACTGTTAAACGACGTGGCATCAAGATTGATAGTGCATATTTGTCCAAGTCTTTAGCTTGTCCTGTTGTCCCAATAACAGCATCTTCAGGTGCAGGTTTAGACACGTTACACACAGTTATTAATCATGCTTGTCAAAATGCCTCAACTCCCTCTATAACCATTGATTATGTAGATGAACTAGAAAATGCAATTGCTACTTTAGCACCTTTATTAGAAACTCAGGCTAACAACAATAACTGTGATTTACGCTGGCTTTCAGTGCGCTTGTTAGAAGATGACACTTTAGCAAAACAGTTTGCGGGTAACGAAATTCAACAGACTGTGAAAACATTACAGAAGTCAGTTGAAAATGAGACTGATGATGAAATAGATATTTTAGCGGCTGATGCACGTTATGGTTTTGTTAATCAATTAATTCAACAAAGTGTGTGTCGTTTAAATGAAGTTTCCCGACAGGCATCGGATAAAATTGACCGGATAGTTTTAAATCGATTTCTTGGTATTCCAATATTTATGTTGGTTATGTATGCCATGTTTATGTTTACCATCAATATAGGCAGTGCATTTATAGACTTTTTTGACTTGCTGGTAGGAGCTGTTTTAGTTGATGGCCTGAGTGTTGTTTTAACATATTTAAATCTTCCTGAATGGTTGGTTGTGTTGATTGCTAATGGCTTAGGGGGGGGGGTACAGGTTGTCGCAACATTTATCCCTATCGTTGGCTTTCTATTCATGTTCTTATCTGCATTAGAAGATTCTGGATATATGTCCAGGGCAGCCTTTGTAATGGATCGATTTATGTTGATGATCGGTTTACCAGGGAAGTCGTTTGTACCGATGATCGTTGGTTTTGGCTGTAATGTCCCTGCGATCATGGCAACAAGGACACTAGAAAACAAGCGCGATAGAATATTGACAAATTTAATGAATCCATTTATGTCCTGCGGCGCAAGACTGCCTGTTTATGCATTGTTTGCCGCTGCTTTTTTTCCTGTGGGAGGACAAAACCTGGTATTTGGTCTTTATTTATTAGGTATTGCTGTTGCTGTTTTAACCGGATTAATCATGAGGCACACATTGTTTAAGGGGGAAGCCACTCCCTTTATTATGGAATTGCCAACTTATCATATGCCGACTATCAAGGGCGTATCACTTAAAACCTGGGATAGGCTTAAAACATTCATTTTTAATGCAGGTAAAGTTATTGTACCGATGGTTTTAGTGCTGAATTTTTTAAATTCCTTAGGCACTGATGGTAGCTTCGGTTCGGAAAATAGTCAAAAATCTGTATTAAGTGAAATTGGGCGCTCCATGACCCCAGCCTTTAAACCCATGGGTATTGAACAAGATAACTGGCCAGCGACGGTAGGAATCTTTACCGGTGTTCTGGCCAAAGAAGCCGTAGTGGGGACTTTAAATGCGTTGTACAGCCAAATGGGGTCAGTTGAAAGCGAGGACTTAGATACTGAATTTAATCTTCAACAAGCGTTATTAGAAGCAGTTGAAACTATCCCTGAAAACCTTATGGCTGTTGCAGATAATCTTCTTGATCCTTTAGGCTTAAACATTGGTGATATTTCAAACCTTGATTTAGCAGCACAATCTCAAGATGTGACCACAAGTACATTTGATGCCATGCAGGCAAGCTTTGATGGTCAAGCCGGTGCTTTCGCCTATCTATTATTTATTTTGTTATATGCACCCTGTGTTGCTGCAACGACAGCTATTTATAGAGAAACAAATGTTGCCTGGACTTTGTTTGTGGTGTTCTGGACCACTTACTTAGCCTATATGACTGCCGTTATTTATTATCAATTAGCAACCTATTCGCAACACCCAACTTATTCTATGCAATGGGTTTTAGGATTAATTGCCTCATTTATAAGTATTTTGGCTGCTTTATGGCTATATGGAAAGATATTCCCTATTGAAGGCATAAAACAACAGCAGGAAAGTAATGATTTTATCTGAACTTCGAGATTATCTTAAGCAAAAAAAAAGAGTTACCTTGAATGAGTTAGTGATTCATTTTGATATGGATGCCGATGCGCTGAGAGGAATGCTAGGTAAATGGATAAGCAAAGGCAAGGTACAGCAGTTACCTGTAGGTTCAGGTTGCCAAACCAGTTGTTGTAAATGTGACTCTACATTGACTGAATTTTATGAGTGGAAGGAAGTGAAGGGCAGACTAAAGACTAAAGACTAAAGACTAAAGACTAAAGACTAAAGACTAAAGCACCACTTCCTGTAGATGCTTGCTCTTGTCTTGTGCCTTTCGTCTTTAGCCTTTCGTCTGCTCTTTCATAAACCCAACAATCTCATCTAAAGCAATATCCTGAGTTTCTTTATCTGTTCGTGCTTTATATTCAATATTACCGGAGTCTAAACCTCTGTCACCAATAACTAGGCGGTGAGGGATACCAATAAGTTCCATATCTGAAAACATAAAGCCTGCGCGTACTTTACGGTCATCTAATAAAACATCAATACCTGCATTCAATAGTTGTTGATAAAGTTCGTCTACTGCAGTTCTTAATCGCTCAGACTTGTGCATATTCATGGGACACAATGCGACTTGAAAAGGTGCTAGTTTATTCGGCCAGATTATACCTTTTTCATCATGGCTTTGTTCAATAGCAGCAGCGACAACTCTTGAAACACCTATTCCATAACAACCCATGGTCATTATTTGGCTTTTCCCGCCTTCATTAATGATACTGGCTTTCATTGACTCACTGTATTTTGTTCCTAGTTGAAAGATATGTCCGACTTCAATACCACGGGCCAGGGTAATTGTACCTTTTCCATCAGGACTGGCATCACCTTCGGCAATCAGACGTATATCTTCAATTTGAGGGAGTGGTAAATCTCGCTCCCAGTTAGCCCCTTGATAATGTTTTCCATCTTGATTGGCGCCGCAAACAAAGTCAGCCATTGCACTGGCACTACGATCTACAATGATTCTTATATCGAGTCCAATAGGCCCAATAGAACCAGGTTTGCAATGACAAGCAGTTAAAACCTGTTGCTGATTGGCAAATTCCAAAGGAGAAGCAACCCCCGAAATCTTTTCAGCTTTAAGTTCATTGAGCTCATGATCGCCACGTAATACTAATGCAATAAAATCTTCATTGTCACTTTTAACAATCAATGTTTTTAAGCATTGCTTAGCTGTGATGTTAAAAAATTGACTGACATCTTCAATACTATGTTGATTAGGCGTTTCAACCATTGCCAGTTCTTTAGTTGCTGCCGCGCGGGGATCTGCAGGCATGATTGCTTCAGCTTTTTCAATATTGGCAGCGTAGTTGCTTTCTGTAGAGAATGCGATAGCATCTTCGCCAGACTCGGCTAATACATGAAACTCATGTGATATTGCACCGCCTATAGAACCTGAGTCTGCAATGACGGCACGATATTTTAGTCCAAATTGATCAAAAATATTGCTGTAAGCTTGAAACATGACATCATAGGTTTGTTGTAATGAGTCTTGGTCTAAATGGAAAGAATAGGCATCTTTCATAATAAATTCACGCGAGCGCATGATGCCAAAACGTGGACGGATTTCATCACGTATTTTTGTCTGGATCTGAAAATAAGTAATGGGTAGCTGTTTATAGCTTTTTAATTCATTTCTGGCTAAATCGGTAATAATTTCTTCGTGTGTTGGTCCCAGGCAGAAGTCTCTATCATGACGGTCTTTTAATCGAGCCAACTCAGGACCATATTGTTCCCAACGGCCAGTTTCCTGCCACAGTTCTGCAGGTTGTAGGGTAGGCATTAGTACTTCCAATGCGCCTGCTTTTTCCATTTCTTCACGAGTGATTTTTTCTACTTTGCGTAATACTCTTAATCCTAAAGGTAACCAGGTATATAAACCAGAGGCCAATTTTCGGATTAAACCCGCCCGAATCATTAATTTATGGCTGGCAATTTCAGCATCTGCAGGTATTTCTTTGACGGTGCTAAGGGGAAATTGAGTTGTACGCATGTGTATTTAATAAAAAAAGTAAAAAGCAGTATTTTACCTAATTAAATAGCAAGGTTGTGAAAGTATTTAAAATAAAAAATAATTAACCTTCAACAGGTGAGCCTCTTGCAAAACTAAGAAACGTGAATGATATTCTTAGCCAGACCCGCTAAAAAAAGAAAAAACTTACTCATAAATGATAAAATAGGAAGCCTAAAAACAATCTAAAAGTATCGATAAATGAGTAAGTTACACAACAC